>DASXRC010000122.1:0-58297 GCA_036506795.1 Micromonosporaceae bacterium | reverse complement strand
GTACGCCCGGGCCAGCGCCACCAGCTGCCGCTCTCCCACGGACAGCGCCTCGCCGCGCTCGCCCACCGGTGTGTCCAGGCCGTCCGCCAGGCCATCGAGCCAGTCACCGAGGCCCAGCTCCGCGAACGCCAGCATCAGGTCGTCGTCCGAAATGGACGGTCGGCCGAACCGCACGTTGTCGGCCACCGAGGCGTCGAAGAGGAAGCCGTCCTGCGGCACCATCACGACGCGCAAGCGCAGCGACGCGAACCGCACCCGATTCAGCGGCACGCCGGAGAGCAGCACCTGCCCGCGGCTAGGGTCCATGAGCCGGGTGAGCAGCTTCGCGAACGTGGTCTTCCCGCTGCCGGTCTCCCCCACGACCGCCACCCGAGTCTTGGCCGGGATCTCCAGGTCCACATCGGACAGGACGTCGGGACCACCGGGGTACGCGAAGAACACGTCGGCGAACCGGATGTCGAGCGGGCCGGGCGGCAGGTCCACGCCGCTCTCACCCGGATCGGCGACGTCCGGCGCCACGTCGAGCACGTCAAGCACCCGGCGCCAGCCCGCGATCGCGTTCTGCGCCTCGTTGAGCACTTCGGTCGCGATCTGCACCGGCTGGATGAACAGGGTGACGAGTAGCAGGAACGCGGTCAGCTGCCCGACCTCGATGCCGCCCGAGATCCCGAGGTGGACGCCGAGCACCACGACCGCGGCGAGCGCCAGGCCGGCGGCGATCTCTCCGGTGGAGAAGCCGATCACGCTGGTGCGCATGGCCCGGCGCTGGGCGCGCTGGTGGGCGTCGATGGTCGCGTCGAGCCGGCGGGCGGTCCGGCCCGAGATCCCGTACGCCCGGATCACCGACGCCCCGACCACGCTCTCGGCCACGACGGCGAGCAGCGTGCCCATCCGCCTGCGGACCTCGCCGTACGCGGCCGCGAGGCGCTTCTGGAACGCCCGGATCACCAGGACGGCCGGCACGAACGCGGCGTACACGACCACCGTCAGTTGCCAGGAGTAGATGGCCATGACCAGCGTGGTGACGACGACCTGGCCGGCGCTGATGAGCAGGATCACGCCGCCCCACTGCAGGAACTGGGTGATCTGGTCGACGTCGCTCGTGACCCGGGAGACCAGCGACCCTCGGCGTTCGGCCTGCTGGTGCAGCATGGACAGGTCGTGCACGTGCCGGAACGCGCGGGTGCGTACGCCGGCGAGCGCCGTCTCGCTGACCGTGAACAGCCTGCGCATCATCAGGTAGCCGCACGCGGTCGTGGCCACGAGGATCACGGCGGTGATCACGACGACCACGAAGATCACGCCGAGGTCCGGTCCGTCGGCGCGCTGCAGCCCGCGGTCGATGCCCTGCTGCACGGCGACGGGCACGGCGACGCGGCCGGCCATGGCGACCACGGCGAGGGCCAGCGTGCCGGCCAGTCCCGCCCGTAGTTCGGGAGAGAGCGCGAGCCCGCGCCGCAGCGTGCGCCACGTCGTCTCGGCGTGCTCGGGGATCACCGGAGTGCTCATAGAGCCAGCTCGTCGAAGGCGTGCTCCCGCCGCCGCTCCGCCTCGGCCCGCTCGTACGCGGTGACGAGGTTGGCGTACCCGGGCACCGTGGCCAGCAGCTCGGGGTGCCTGCCGCGCCCGACCACCCGCCCGTGTTCGAGGTAGACCACCTCGTCGGCGAGGGCGATCGTGGCCCGTCGGTACGCCACGACCAGGATGGACGCCCGCGCGCCGCCTTCGCTGCCGCGCAGCGCGGCAAGGATCGCCGCCTCCACCCGTGGATCCACCGCGCTCGTCGCGTCGTCGAGGACGAGCAGTCGCGGCCGGCCGGCGAGCGCCCGCGCGAGCGTGAGCCGCTGCCGCTGCCCGCCGGACAACGAGGTGCCGCGCTCGCCGACCTCGGTGTCCAGCCCGTCCGGCAGTCGTGCGATGAAGCCGTCGGCCTGGGCGAGGCGCAGCGCCGCCCAGGCATCCGCGTCGGAGATGTCCGGGCGGTCCAGGGTGACGTTGGCCCGCACGGTGTCGTCGAAGACGAACGGCACCTGCGACACGAGGGCGACCGTCGCGGCGAGCGAGGACGCCTCGAGCGTGCGGACATCGACGCCGTCGACCGACACTGCGCCGGCGCGCGGGTCGACGAGCCGCGCGGCGAGCGACGCGACCGTGGACTTGCCCGACCCGGTGGGACCGACGAGCGCGACCGTCCGGCCCGCCGGCACGGTGAACGAGACCTCGTGGAGCACGGCCGGCCCGGGGTCGCCAGACGCTGTCTCATATCCGAAGGTGACGTTGTCGAAGCGCAGCTCGGCCGGGGCGTCGGAGCGGTCGGGCGCAACCAGGCCGTACGCCATCTCGCCCGTCGCGGTCAGCACGTGCTGGATGCGGTCCCAGCCGGCGACGCTGCGGGGCAGCTCGGCGAGCACCCAGCCGATGGCTCGCACCGGGAACGCGAGCAGCGTGAACAGGAACGCGACGCTGACGAGCTCGCGGACCTCGAGCGCGCCCTGACTCAGCCGCCAGGCGCCGGCCAGGAGGACGGCGAGGGTGCCAAGGCTGGGCAGCGTCTCCAGCATCGGGTCGAAGAGCCCGCGCAGCCTTCCGACCGCGATCAAGGCGTCGCGCAGCTCGACGGCCTTGGCCGCGAACCGGGTCGTCTCGTCCGCCTCCCGGCCCATGGTCTTGACAACGAGGGCGCCGTCGAAGCTCTCGTGGGCGATGGCGCTCACCTCGGCCCGCAGCTGCTGGGCACGGGCCTGCCGCGGTGCCATCCGCCGGGAGTAGACCACGTTGAGCGCGAACAGAGCAGGGAACACGGTCACGCCGACGAGCGCGAGCACCCAGTCGGTGGCGAACAGCGCGACGATCGCGGTGAGCAGCATGATCACGGTGCCGACCGCGAACGGCAGCGGCGCGATCGGGAACCACGCGGCCTCGACGTCCGAGTTCGCGTTGGACAACAGCGTGCCCGTTGCGTGCCGGTGGTGCCACGCGAGCGGCAGCTCGAGGTACCTGCGGGTGACGCGGCGCCGGTAGTCGGCCTGCAGCCGGAACTGCATGTACCCGGCACCGAGGCGCCGACCGAAGATGCCGACGACCTTCACGAGGCTGACCCCGAGCAGCGCGGCGGCGCCGAGGGCGAGCAGTCCGGTGTCGACCCGTCCCCGCTGGATCGCCGGGATCGCGATCTCGGCGATGACGGCTCCGAACACGTAGGCACTGGCGATCGTGAGCCCGCCGAAGAGCACGCTGCCGGCGACCGCGACCGTGAATATGCGCGGCTGTTCGCGGATCGCGTGGCCCAACACCCGCAGGCCACGCTCCAACACGTCCCGGCTCGTACTATTTGTCACAATCTCTCCGCGCCTCGTAACTAGTTAGTCGGCCCACTCATCCTTACCATCGCAACCATGTCCCGGTACGCGCAGGCCGAGCGCCGAGCGCTCGCCGACCTGCTGCTCGCGCTCGGTCCGGACGAGCCCACGCTGTGTGTCGGCTGGACGACCCGGGATCTGGCGGCCCACCTGGTGGTACGCGACCGCCGGCCGGACGCGGCCGCCGGCATCGTGGTCCGGCCGCTGCGCCGGTGGGGTGACCGGGTGCGGGACCGCCTCGCGCGGAAGCCGTACCCGGAGCTGGTGGCCAAGGTACGCCGGGCGCCGTGGTGGAGCCCGGTCAGCAATTCGTTGCTCGACCCCGCCCTCAACACCCTCGAGTACTTCGTGCACCACGAGGACGCGCGGCGGGCCCGGCCCGGCTGGCAGCCGCGCGAGCTCAGCCGCGGGCACCAGGAGGCCTTGTGGGGGCAGGCGTCGCGGAGGGCCGGACTCGCGCTGCGCCGGCTGCCGGCCAACGTCATCATCCAGTCACCGGGGTACGGCGAGGTGCACGTCGGCGCCGGCGGTCCGCACCTGCGCCTGGTCGGCGCACCGGGCGAGCTGCTTATGTTCCTGACCGGTCGGCAACGGGCCGCCCGCGTCCAGATCGACGCGCCGGCGGCGCTCGCGGACCGGCTGCGTACCGCTCGGCTGGGCGTCCGGTGAACTACCGGTCCGCCAGACCAGCGGCTACCCTCGGGTAACACCGGCGAGGTGACGCCGGTCACTCCTGGAGGCGCTTCCCGTGGCTCTTGACGTCCCGTACCGGTCCATCCCGGACATGTTTGTGAAGCGTGTCGCGGCCACTCCCGACCGCCACGCGTTCGCCAGCCCGGCACCGGACGACTCGGGCCCGGTGTGGCAGACCTGGGCGCAGGTGGCCACGGAGGCGCGGGCGTTGGCGGCGGGCCTGCGCGGGCTCGCTGTGGGTTCCGAGGACCGGGTCGCGATCCTGGCCAACACGCGGTTGGAGTGGGTCATCGCCGACCTGGCGATCATGTGCGCCGGCGGGGCGACGACCACGGTCTATCCGACGACAGAGCCGGAGGACGCGGCGTACATCATCGGCGACTCCGGGTCAAAGGTGCTCATCGCGGAGAACCCGGAGCAGGCCGCCAAGGTCGCCGGGGCCACCCTGCCGGGCCTGACGCACATCGTCCTGATCGACGGTCCGGCGGACCCGGGCGCGACTCCACCGCAGCTGACGCTCGCCGACCTCGAGGAGCGGGGCGCGGCGGCGCTCGACGCGGAGCCCGACATGATCGAAAAGACCGTCGAGACGATCCGGCCGGACCACCTCGCCACCCTCATCTACACGTCCGGCACGACCGGCCGGCCCAAGGGCGTCGAGCTGCTGCATGCCGGCTGGTGCTGGGAGGCGGTCGCGCAGGCGGAGCTGGGCCTGCTCAAGCCCGAGGATCTGCAGTACCTGTGGCTGCCGCTGTCCCACTCGTTCGGTAAGACCTTACTCTGCGGCCTGACGCACGTCGGACTTCCAACCTATGTGGACGGTCGCGTCGAGAAGCTGGTCGAAAACCTCGCAGTCATCCGGCCCACCCTGATGTGCGCCGCCCCTCGGGTCTTCGAGAAGGTCTACAACCGCGCGGTCACCAGCGCGAAAGACGCCGGCGGGGCGAAGGCGAAGATCTTCGCGTGGGCGGTACGAGTCGGCCGGCACAAGGTGGCGCTGGAACAGGCGGGCAGGCGCGTTCCGGCCTGGCTGTCGGTCCGGTACGCCCTGGCGAACCGCCTCGTGTTCAGCAAGCTGCAGGCGCGCCTCGGCGGACGGATCCGGGTCCTGGTGTCCGGTGCGGCTCCGCTGTCCGAGGAGATCGCGGCGTTCTTCGCCGCGGCCGGGCTGCCCATCATGGAGGGGTACGGCCTGACCGAAACCAGCGCCGGCAACTTCGTGAACCTACCGGGGCACCTGAAGATCGGTACCGTCGGCCAACGCCTCGGCGACCTCGAATGCCGCATCGACTCCGACGGCGAGATCCTGATCCGCGGCGTACCGGTGATGCGCGGCTACCACAACCTGCCCGAAGAGACGGCGTCGGTGTTCACCGAGGACGGCTGGTTCCGCACCGGCGACATCGGCGAGCTGGACCGCGACGGCTACCTGCGCATCACCGACCGGAAGAAGGACCTCGTCAAGACGTCGGGTGGCAAGTACATCGCGCCGTCGCACGTCGAGGGGATGTTCAAGGCGTTGTGCCCGTACACTTCGCAGGCCATGGTCATCGGGCAGGCGCGCAACTACTGCACGATGCTCGTCACGCTCGACCCGGACGCCATCGTCGGCTGGGCGGCCGGCGGCCCCCTGGAGGGCCGGCCGTACAACGAGATCGTGGCCTCGCCGGAGGCGGAGGCGATGGTCGACGGCTACGTCAAGGAGCTGAACGCCAAGCTCAACCGGTGGGAGACCATCAAGAAGTTCACGATCCTCCCGCGGGACCTGACGATCGAGGACGGCGAGATGACGCCATCCATGAAGATCAAGCGTCGGGGCGTGGAGGCGAACTTCGCGGAGGAGATCGACAAGATGTACGCCGGCACGCTGGCCGAACTCTGACGCCTAGGCGATCACCGCGGGTGTCCTCCACTGTGGACGGCCGGCGCGCTCCAGGTCGTAACGGACCGCTGCGATGCGGCTTACCGCCTCGACCAGGTCCGCCTCCGGAAGCGTGAACGGCAGCCGGATGAAGCGCTCCAGCGTGCCGTCCAGGCCGAATCGCGGTCCCGGCGCGAGCCGCACCCCGAGCTCCTCGGCGGCGCGCGACAGCGCGCTGGACACCGGGCCGTCCAGCTCGGCCCACAGTGAGACGCCGCCCGACGGCACCGTGACGCGCCACTCCGGCAGCTCCTCGCGGAGCGCCGCGACCAGCGCGTCGCGCTGGGCCGCGAGCCGGGCCCGCCGCGCCTTGACGATCGTCTCCCCCTGAGCCAGCAGCCGGACGCCCACGAGCTGGTCGAGCACCGGGCTCGCCATGTCGACCCCGACCCGGGTCGCCGCGAGCCGCTGCACTACCGGCGCCGAGGCGCGGACCCAGCCGATGCGCATGCCGCCCCAGAACGGCTTGCTCATCCCGCCGATCGAGATCACCCGGGAGTGCCGGTCGAACGACGCGACGGGCGGCGGCACCACGACGCCGTCCAGCGCGAGGTCGACGAATGACTCGTCGACGACGAGGTCGGTACCGCTGCCGTGTGCCGCGACCGGAAGCCGTTCCCGCAGCTCGACGGGCATCAGGTGGCCGGTGGGGTTCTGGAACTCGGGAATCAGATACGCCAGCCGGGGCCGGGTCTGCCGCAGCGAGCCGAGCAGGAGCTCGCCGTCCCATCCCACCCCGGTGGCGTCCAGGCCGTGGGTCGCGACCCGGGCCCGGCGGGCGGAGAGCGCGGCGAGCGCGTTCGGATAGGTCGGCGTCTCGACGAGCACCCCGGCGGCGGCCGGCACGACCAGGCGCAGCACCAGGTCGAGCGCGTGCTGCGCACCACTAGTGATCATGATTTGCTCGACGCTCGTCGGCAGGCCCCGTCGCACGAACCCGTCGGCGACCGCGGCCCGCAGCTCCGGCAGGCCGGCGGGGTGGTAGCCGGCGCCGCCCAGGTAGCGGCGCAGGTCATCGACCGCCGCGCGGGCCGCGTCGGCGAGCTCGGCGGGTGCCGCGAGGGCCGCGCAGCTGAGGTCGATCATGTCGAGGTCGTCCTGAGGCGTCCACAGCCCGGAGCTGGCGACCCGATGTCCGGCCGGCAGGGCGGTCCAGCTCCCCGCGCCCCGCCGGCTGGTCAGGTGGCCCGACTCGCGGAGCAGCCGGTACGCGGCCGAGACCGTGGTCCGGCTTATCGTCAGCGCCTCGGCCAGCTCCCGCTCCGCCGGAAGGCGTACGCCCAACGGCAGCCGTCCGTCGGCGAGCAGGCTCCGGACCGCACCGGCCAGGGCCGCGTAGTCCGGGCTCCGCCGGCCGCCCGGCAGCGCATGCCAATGCCCGAGCAGGCGTGCCAGCTGCGCCCCGCGTACCGTGCTGGTCAAGGCCACCACCCCCAGATTGGCTCTTCCTGGCGCGGTAATTGGCACTCAGAGTGGCACGTATGGCGAGGATTGGCAACATCGCACGGCGCCTGGTCCAGCTCTACGTCGGTCTCGTGGCGTACGGCGTCAGCATGGCCCTGATGATCGAGTCGGGCCTCGGCCTGGACCCGTGGGACGTGTTCCACCAGGGCCTCGCCCGCCGTACTGGACTCTCGATCGGCGCCATCACGATCATCGTCGGCGCGGTCGTGCTGCTGCTGTGGATCCCGCTGCGGCAACGCCCGGGCGTCGGAACGGTGAGCAACGTGATCGTCATCGGGCTCGCGGTCGACGCCGCCCTCGCCCTGCTGCCCACCGTGCACCCGTTGCCCGCGCGGGTCGCGTACCTCGTGGGCGGCGTCCTGCTCAACGGCATCGCCACCGGACTGTACATCGGCGCGCGGCTCGGGCCTGGTCCCCGCGACGGGCTGATGACCGGCTACGTTGCGCTGCGGCCGGGCCGGTCGATCCGGCTGGTCAGGACGGTCATCGAGGTGACCGTGCTGGCCGTCGGATGGCTGCTCGGTGGCACCGTCGGGGTTGGCACGGTGCTGTACGCAGTGAGCATCGGCCCGCTGGCCCACGTGTTCATCCCGCTGTTCACGGTGGCGAAGCCCGCCCTAGCGAACCGGATGGCCGGCGGCGCGCAGCGCCTCCTTGACGGCACCGACACTCAGCTCGCCGAAGTGGAACACGCTCGCGGCCAGCACCGCGTCCGCACCGGCGGCCACGGCCGGCGCGAAGTGCCCGACCTTGCCCGCCCCGCCGCTGGCGATCACGGGGATGTCAACGGCGGCGCGGACCGCGCGGATGAGCTCCAGGTCGAAGCCCGCCTTCGTGCCGTCGGCGTCCATCGAGTTGAGCAGGATCTCGCCGGCGCCTAGCTCCGCGCCGCGGCGGGCCCAACCGACAGCGTCGATGCCGGTGCCGCGCCGGCCACCGTGCGTCGTCACCTCAAAGCCGATGGCCAGGCCCGTGGCGCGACGCACGTCGACCGAGAGCACGAGCACCTGCCGGCCGAACCGCTCGGCGATCTCCGCGATCAGGTCCGGACGGGCGATAGCCGCGGTGTTCACTGCGACCTTGTCGGCACCGGCGCGAAGCAGCGTGTCCACATCGGACACCGTGCGCACGCCACCGCCGACCGTGAGCGGGATGAACACCGACTCGGCCGTCCGCCGGACGACGTCGAGCATCGTCGCCCGGTCGTCGGACGAGGCGGTCACGTCCAGGAAGGTCAGCTCGTCCGCGCCGGCCTTGTCGTACGCGGCGGCCAGCTCAACCGGGTCGCCGGCGTCGCGCAGGTTCGCGAAGTTGACCCCCTTCACGACGCGCCCACCGTCGACGTCCAGACAGGGGATCACCCGCACGGCAACCGTCACGGCCGGTACGCCTCGACCTCGACCTCGACCAGGTGGTCGGGGTGCAGCAGTCGGGCCACGACGACCAGCGTGGACACCGGACGGACCTCGCCGAACACCTCGACGTGGGCGCGGCCCACCGCGTCGGCGTGTGCGGCGTCCACCACGTACATCCGCGTGCGGACGACGTCCCCGACCGAGGCGCCGAACTTCGCCAGCGCGTCGAGTGCGATCCCGAACGCCCGGACCGCCTGCCCGAACGGGTCGCCGACGGGGCCGACGGCGCCGTTCACCGTTGCGGTGCAGCCGGCGCTGAGCACCCAGGGGCCGGCTTTGACCACGCGAGAGTAGCCGTACGCCTGCTCCCACGGCCCGCCCGAGCCCTCGCGCCGGATCGTCATGTGCGTCGCGCCGCCTCCCTCAGGGCAGCCAGGGCCTCCGGGACCGTGAACGCCCCGGCGTACAGCGCCCTGCCGACGATCACGCCCTCGACGCCGGCCGACGCCAGCGTGGCCAGTGCGCGCAGGTCGTCCAGTGTGGACACTCCGCCGGACGCGACGACCGGCGCGTCGGTGTGCGCGCACACCTCGCGCAGCAGGTCGAGGTTGGGCCCGGTCATCGTGCCGTCGCGCCGGATATCGGTGACCACGTAACGGGAGCAGCCGGCCTTGTTCAGCCGCTCGAGCACGTCGTACAGGTCGCCGCCGCCGCGCGTCCAGCCCCGGGCGGCGAGCGTACGCCCGCGCACGTCGAGACCTATCGCCACGCGATCGCCGTGCTCGCCGACGACCCGGTCGCACCAGTGGGGGTCTTCCAGGGCCGCGGTGCCGATGTTGACCCGGGTCGCGCCGGTGGCCAGCGCGGCCGTCAGCGAGTCGTCGTCGCGGATGCCGCCCGACAGCTCGACCCGCAGGTCGAGGCGGCGCACCACGTCGGCGAGCAGGTCGGCGTTCGAGCCACGCCCGAACGCGGCGTCGAGGTCGACGAGGTGCACCCACGACGCGCCACCGCGCTGCCATTCCAGTGCGGCCTCCAGCGGGTCGCCGTACGCGGTCTCGCTGCCGGCCGCTCCCTGGACGAGCCGGACCGCCCGCTCGTTCGCGACGTCGACCGCGGGCAGCAGTTCGAGGGTCACAGCGCACCCACCCAGGAGCGCAGCAGGGTCGCGCCGGCGTCGCCGGACTTCTCCGGATGGAACTGCGTCGCCGACAGCGGCCCGTGCTCCACGGCGGCGACGAACAGGACGTCGTGCTCCGCGATGGTGACCAGGCCGCCCGACTCCCCGAGCGCGGGCGTCGGCGCGGCCGCGTACGAGTGGACAAAGTAGAACCGGGTGCCAGCCGGCGCCCCGGCGAACAGCACCGACCCGACCGGCGCGTCGACGGTGTTCCAGCCCATGTGTGGCACCCGCCGCGCCGCGAGCCGGGTCACCCCGCCGGGCAGCAGTCCAAGTCCCTTGGTCACGACGCCGTGCTCGTCCCCGTACTCGAAGAGGATCTGCATGCCCACGCAGATGCCGAGCACCGGCCTGCCGGACGCGAGCCGCGCGGCGATCGCCGGGCCGGCCCTCAGGCGGTCCACGCCGGCCATGCAGGCGGCGTACGCGCCAACGCCGGGCACGACGAGCCCGTCCGCGGCGGCCGCGGCGGTCAGATCCGAGGTGACCGTCACGGCGGCGCCCGCCCGGGCCAGCGCCCGCTCGGCGGAGCGCAGGTTGCCCGAGCCGTAATCGAGCACCACCACCTCAGGCGCCATCAGGCGTGCCGCGCCATCAGGCGTCCCCGGGCAGCAGCCAGAGCACGGCACCGGCCAGCGCGACGAGGGCGAGCGCGGCGAGCAGGCCGACCGAGCCGCGGGGGGCGCCCTGGCGATACATCGACCAGGCGCCGCCGAGCAGCACGCCGGCGAGCGCCATCAGCGCGATCGGCAGCAGGCTACCCACTCACAACACTCCTTTGGTGGACGGTACGCCGGTGGCCCGCAGGTCGATGGCGACCGCCTCGCGCAGCGCGCGGGCCACGGCCTTGAACTGGGCCTCCACCACGTGATGCGCGTCCGGCGCGGCGCCGGGGCGGGCCGCCCGCAGCACCGACACGTGCAACGTGATCCGAGCCGCCTGACCGAGGGACTCCCACACGTGGCGCGTCATGCTCGTCGGGTACACCGGCCCGATGTACGGCGCGAGGGGCGGCTCGTCGTGCACCACGTACGCGCGGCCGGACAGGTCGACGGCCGCCTGCACCAGCACCTCGTCGAGCGGAATCAGCGCGTCACCGTACCGCCGGATGCCGGCCTTGTCGCCGAGGGCCTCGTCCAGCGCGGTGCCGAGCGCCAGCGCGGTGTCCTCGATCGTGTGGTGGGCATCCACGTCCAGGTCGCCCATCGCGTGCACGGTCAGGTCGAATCCGCCGTGCCGGGCGATCTGGGCCAGCATGTGGTCGAAGAAACCGATGCCGGTGGCCACGTCGGCGTTTCCGGCACCGTCCAGGTCGAGCTCGACGAGGACCTTAGTCTCGGCGGTGCCGCGCTCGATGCGCGACGATCTGGTCACAGCGCCCCCAGGTTCGCTCACAGTGCCCCCAGGAAGGCGTCGGTCTCCTCTGGTGTGCCGGCGGTGACCCGCAGCCAGCCCGGTACGCCGACGTCGCGGACCAGGACGCCGCGGTCCAGCAGCGCGCGCCAGGTAACGCGCTGGTCGGCGAACTCACCGAACAGCACGAAGTTCGCGTCGCTGTCGGCGACCGCATACCCGCGCCGGCGTAGCTCGCCGACGATCCGGTCGCGCTGGCGCTTGATGGCCTCGACGGTCGCGAGCAGGACGCCCCGGTGGGCCAGGGCCGCGCGGGCGGCGGCCTGCGTCAGCGTCGAGAGGTGGTACGGCAGTCGCACGAGCTGGACCGCGTCCACGACCGCCGGGTCAGCGGCCAGGTAGCCAAGCCGCCCGCCGGCGAACCCGAACGCCTTGCTCATCGTGCGGGTCACGACCAGCCGCGGGTGGTTGGGCAGTAGGGCAAGCGCGCTCGGCGTCCCCGGCCGGGCGAACTCCGCGTACGCTTCGTCCACCACCACGATGCCCGGCGCGGCCGCGAGCACCGCGGCGAGCACGCTGGGGTCGAGCACGGTGCCGGTCGGGTTGTTGGGCGAGCAGAGGAACACCACGTCCGGCGCGTGCCGGCGTACCTGGTCGACGGCGTCGTCGGCCGACAGCGTGAAGTCGGCGGCCCGGGGTGCGTTGACCCACCTCGTGGCGGTGCCCACCGCCAGCAGGGGGTGCATCGAGTAGGACGGCGAGAAACCCAGCACGGTGTGCCCTGGCCCGCCGAACGCCTGCAGCAGCTGCTGTTGCACCTCGTTGGACCCGTTGGCGGCCCACACCTGCGCGGCGGTCAGCCCGTATCCGAGGTAGTCGGCCAGGTCGGCGCGCAGCGCGACCGCGTCGCGGTCGGGGTAGCGGTTGAGGTCCCGCAGCTGCTCCCCCACGGCTTTGCCGATCGCCTCGACCACCTCGTCCGGCACCGGGTACGAGTTCTCGTTCGTGTTCAGCCGCACGGGCACGTCGAGCTGCGGCGCGCCGTACGGGGTCAACCCGCGCAGGTCATCGCGGAGCGGCAGCCCGCCACGCGCGCCGGCGAGCCCGGTCACGAGAACCGCGCCCGGACAGCCTGGCCGTGCGCCGGCAGGTCCTCCGCGTTGGCGAGCGTGACCACGTGGTGCGCGGCCTCGCGCAGGGCCGCCTCGTCGTACTCGATGAGGTGGATGCCGCGCAGGAACGACTGCACCGAGAGGCCGGACGAGTGCCTTGCGCAACCGCCCGTGGGCAACACGTGGTTGGAGCCGGCGCAGTAGTCGCCGAGCGACACCGGCGCGTACGCCCCTATGAAGATCGCGCCGGCGTTGCGGACCCGCAGCGCCAAGGACCGCGGGTCGGCGGTCTGGATCTCCAGGTGCTCCGCCGCGTACGCGTCGACGACCCGCAGCCCGGCGTCGAGGTCGTCCACCAGTACCGCGCCGGACTGTGGCCCGCCGAGCGCCTCGGTGATCCGCTCGACGTGCTTGGCGGCCGCGACCTGTCGGACCAGCTCCGCCTCCACGGCGTCGAGCAGCGGCTTCGACGGGGTGACGAGCACGCTCGCGGCGAGCGGATCATGCTCGGCCTGGCTGATCAGGTCGGCCGCGATGTGCGCCGGGTCCGCGGTCTCATCGGCCAGGATCGCGATCTCGGTCGGACCGGCCTCGGCGTCGATTCCCACGACGCCACGCAGCAGCCGCTTCGCAGCGGCCACCCAGACGTTGCCCGGTCCGGTGATCAGATCTACCGGGGGGCAGCCGTCGGTCTCGTTCGCGCCGTCGCTGCCGTAGCCGAACATCGCGATCGCCTGGGCACCGCCCACGGCGTACACCTCGTCGACGCCGAGCAGCGCGCACGCGGCCAGCACGTGGGTGTCGGGCAGGCCGCTCTCCCGCCGGGGCGGGCTCGTGACGGCGAGCGACGATACGCCGGCGACCTGCGCGGGCACCACGTTCATGACCACTGTGGACGGATAGGCGGCCAGCCCGCCGGGCACGTAGAGCCCCACGCGCCCGACCGGCACCCACCGCTCGGTCACGCTGCCGCCGGGCACGACCTCGGTGGTGACGTCCTCGCGCCGCTGGCCCGCGTGCACCCGTCGTACCCGCGCGATGGCCTCCAGCAGCGCCGCCCGCACGTCACCGTCCAGCGCTCGCTCGGCGTTGGTGAGGGCCTGTGCCGGTACGCGGAGCGCGCCGAGGCGTACGCCGTCGAACCGCTGCGTCGCGTCGCGGATCGCCGCGTACCCATGGTCGCGGACGGCCTCGACGAGCGGACGGATCTGCTCGGCCGCTGCGGACACGTCCAGCCGGGCTCGCGGCAGCACGCCGCGCGCTCGCGCGTCGGCGCTGCCCCGAAGGTCGATCCCGTTCAGCACCCATCCGAGTCTAGGCGGGGCGCCCCGGCGGCCAACCGCGCTGCACGCGGCGGTCCAGTCCCTGAGACTCCGGTTAGGCTCGACAAATGCCCGCGCGGTTGCCGCTGTTCCCGCTGGGGACGGTGCTGTTCCCCGGCCTCGTGCTGCCGCTGCACATCTTCGAGGAGCGCTACCGCGAGCTGGTTCGCGACCTGGTCGCGCTGCCCGACGACAGGCCGCGGGAGTTCGGCGTCGTGGCCATCCGGCGCGGCTGGGAGGTGAAGGTCGCGAGCCCGGACGGCGACGCCACCCTGGCGGCCGCCGCACCCGTGACCCTGCACGACGTCGGCTGCACCGCCGAGCTGCGCCAGGTGACGGAGCGCCCGGACGGCCGGTTCGACATCGTCACGGTCGGGCGGCGGCGGTTCCGGATCGCGAGCGTGGACCCCGACGAGGCGCCGTACCTCACCGCCGAGGTGGAGTGGTTGCCGGAGCCGACCGGTGACGACGGTGCCGCCGATCTGCTGGCGCCGCGCGTGCTCGCGCTGTTCCGGCAGTACCTGGCCCTGCTCCGCACCGACGTGCAGGAGATCGACGAGCAGCTGCCGGACGACCCGACAGTCCTGTCGCACCTGGTGGCAGCGACCGCGGCGCTGACCACAGCCGATCGGCAGAAGCTGCTGGCGGCCGAGGACACGGCGACTCGGCTGCGGGCCGAGCTGCGCCTGCTCAGCCGGGAGGCGGCGCTGCTGCGCCGGGTGCGGGCGGTGCCGATGCCGCTGTCGGACCTGGTGGTGCCGGTGAGCCCCAACTGACCTGCGGCGGCTCGGACCCGTCGAGCGCCCGCGGGCGCCGCAGCGACGGATAGCGCGACCAGCCGGCCAGCACCGTGTACGCCGCGGTGGCCGCGAACGCGGGCACCAGCACGTCGCCCCGCAGGACCGGCGGCCACCACCGACCCTCCGTGCCCCGGAGGTCGCCCGGCTTGCCAACAGTCTGGCCCGCGGCCGCGTGGTCGAGCAGCCGGCGGTACTCGTCCAGGCCGACGTGCCGGCCGATCTGCCAGGCGATTACGCCGGCTACGGCGGCGCCGAGCGCGACGGCCAGCAGTCCGGCCGGACCGCGGGTGCGCCGCGCGAGGACCCAGGCCGCGACGGCGGCTAGCACGCCGAAAGCGAGGCCCAGCAGGGTGAACCAGCCGTCCGCCGCGACGAACTGCTC
Source organism: Micromonosporaceae bacterium (assembly GCA_036506795.1). Taxonomy (GTDB): domain Bacteria; phylum Actinomycetota; class Actinomycetes; order Mycobacteriales; family Micromonosporaceae; genus DASXRC01. The sequence continues at coordinate 43,356 of DASXRC010000122.1, read as the reverse complement.
GGGGGCGGGATCGCCGAGCACCGGTCCGCCGTCCGTGATGTTCACCGGCACGTCGGGTGCGACGGTCGCCCACAGCAGACCGAACGGTCCCCCGGCGGCGGCCACCGTCAGCGCGATCGCGCCGGCCACGAGCAGCCGGCGCCAGGTGACAGGCACCCGTGGATCCTCTCAGAGGAGCTAGCCGGCCACGGCGCCCGGGCCGAGCAGCGCCTTGAGGTCGGCCATCAGCGCGGTCGTGGGAGCGACCCGCAGCGGACCCAGCCGGAGCAACGTGGTCTTCGCGCCGTTGGCCAGCTTGAGGTGCACCTCGGCCGGGCCGGGGTGGCTCGCCAGCACCTCGCGGAGCCGCTCGATCAGCTGCGGGGTGCACCGCGACGGCGGGAGGGTCAGGACCACGGGCCTGACCTCGTCCGGCGTGCTGAGGTCGGGGAGCGACAGGTCCATGGCCATCAGGCGCGGCTGGTCGTCGCGGCGGTCGACCCGGCCACGCACCACAACAATCGCGTCCTCGGCCATAAACTGGCCAACCAGCTCGTACGTGTTCGGGAAGAACAACACCTCGACGGCGCCGGCCAGGTCCTCCAGCGTCGCGGACGCCCAGGCGCGACCCTGCTTGGTGATCCGCCGCTGCACACCGGACAGGATGCCGGCCAGCTTCACGACCTGCCCGTCGGGGACGGTGCCCTCCTCGGCGAGCGCCGCGATCGACATGTCGGCGGCCGCCGTCAGCACGTGCTCGACCCCAAGCAGCGGATGGTCGGAGACGTACAGGCCGAGCATCTCGCGCTCGAAGGCGAGCAGGTCGCCCTTGTCCCACTCGGCCGCCGGGATAGGCGGCGTCACCTCGATTCCGCCGCCACCGCCACCGCCGGCCGCGCCGTCGTCCGCGCCGAGGCCGAACGCGCCGAACAGGTCGTACTGACCGATCGCCTCGTTCCGCTTGACCTCGAGGAACGAGTCGATCGCATCGGCGTGCACAGCGAGCAGACCGCGGCGGGTGTGCCCGAGCGAGTCGAACGCACCGGCCTTGATGAGGGACTCGACGGTCTTCTTGTTGCAGACGACCGCGTCGACCTTGCGGAGGAAGTCGTAGAAGTCGGTGTACCCGCCCTTCTCCTTCCGGCACCGCATGATCGACTCGACCACGTTCGCGCCGACGTTGCGCACCGCGGCCAGGCCGAACCGGATGTCCTCCCCGACCGCGCCGAACCGGGCGTTGGAGGCGTTCACGTCCGGCGGCAACACGCGGATGCCCATGCGGCGGCACTCGGCCAGGTACACCGCCGACCGGTCCTTGTCGTCGCCGACGCTGGTCAGCAGCGCGGCCATGTACTCGGCCGGGTAGTTCGCCTTCAGGTACGCCGTCCAGTACGAAACGATCCCGTACGCCGCGCTGTGCGCCTTGTTGAAGGCGTAGTCCGAGAACGGGACGAGGATGTCCCAGAGGGTTTTGATCGCGTTGTCGGAGTACCCATTGGCCCGCATGCCGGCCGCGAACGGCTCGAACTCCCGGTCGAGGATCTCCTTCTTCTTCTTGCCCATCGCACGGCGGAGGAGGTCCGCCTTGCCGAGCGAGTACCCGGCGACCTTCTGCGCGATCGCCATTACCTGCTCCTGATAGACGATCAGCCCGTAGGTGTCCCCCAGGATGTCGGCCAGCGGCTCCGCGAGCTCGGGGTGGATCGGCACCTCGCGCCGGCGGCCGTTCTTGCGGTCCGCGTACTCGAGGTGAGCGTTGGCGCCCATCGGGCCCGGCCGGTACAGCGCGCCGACCGCGGAGATGTGCTCGAAGTTGTCCGGCGCCATCGACCGCAGCAGCGCTCGCATGGGTCCCCCGTCGAACTGGAACACCCCGAGCGTGTCGCCGCGGGAGAGCAGCTCGTAGGTCGCCTTGTCGTCGAGCGGCAGCTCGTCGAGCACGACCGTGAGGCCACGGTTCTCCGCGATCGACTCGAGGCAATCGTCCATGATCGTGAGGTTGCGCAGGCCGAGGAAATCCATCTTCAGCAGGCCCATGGACTCGCAGGCGCCCATGTCCCACTGCGTGATCATCGCGCCGTCCTGCTCCCGCTTCTGGATCGGCAGCACGTCGGCCAGCGGCTCGCGGGACAGGATCACGCCCGCCGCGTGCACCCCCCACTGCCGCTTGAGCCCCTCCAGGCCCTTCGCGGTGTCGACCACCTTGCGCACGTCCGGGTCGGCCTCGTACAGCTGCCGGAACTCCAGCGCCTCGGGGTAGCGGGGGTGGCCCGGGTCGAAGACGCCCGAGAGCGGGACATCCTTGCCCATCACCGCGGGCGGCATGGCCTTGGTGATCTTGTCGCCCAGAGCGAACGGGTAGCCGAGGACCCGCGCCGCATCCTTGACCGCCGCCTTCGCCTTGATCGTGCCGTACGTGATGATCTGTGCGACCCGCTCCTCCCCGTACCGCTCGGTGGCGTACCGGATCATGTCGCCGCGCCGGCGCTCGTCGAAGTCGATGTCGATGTCCGGCATCGACACCCGCTCGGGGTTGAGGAACCGCTCGAACAACAGGCCGTGCTGGATCGGGTCCAGCGCGGTGACGCCCAAGGCGTATGCGATGACCGCGCCCGCGGCCGAGCCCCGGCCCGGGCCGACCCGGATGCCTTCCCGGCGTGCGTATTCGCAGAGATCCGCGACCACCAGGAAGTAACCCGGGAAGCCCATCTGGCAGATCACGTCGAGCTCATACTCGGCCTGCCTCAGGTGGCCCTCTGGCGCACCGCCCGGGAACCTGCGGGCCAGCCCGTGGCGAACCTCCTTGCGCAGCCAGGACTCCTCGGTCTCGCCGGGGGGCACCGGGAACTGCGGCATCAGGTTGCGCGCGGCGAACACCGACGAGTAGTCACCGATCCGCTCGGCGATCTCCAGGGTGGCGTCACACGCGCCGGTCACCTCGGCGTCCCACAGCTTGCGCATCTCGGCCGGCGACTTGAGGTAGAGGTCACGCGCGTCGAACTTCAGCCGTTTGGGATCGGCCAGGGTCGAACCGGACTGCACGCAGAGGAGCACCTCGTGCGCGTCCACGTCCCGGTCGTACGTGTAGTGCAGGTCGTTCGTGGCGACCGCGCGGAGGCCCAGCCGCTTGCCGAGCCGAAGCAGATCATCCCGGACCCGGGACTGCACCTCGATGCCGTGGTCCATCAGCTCGAGGTAGAAGTTCTCCGGGCCAAAGATGTCGCGGAACTCGGCCGCCGACGCGCAGGCCCGCTCGAAGTCGCCGATCCGCAGCCAGGTCTGGACCTCGCCCGAGGGGCACCCGGTCGTCGCGATCAGACCCTTGGCGAACCGCTGCAGGAGCTCCCGGTCCGAGCGCGGCTTGTAGAAATAGCCCTCAATACTCGACGCGGACGCCAGCCGGAACAGGTTGTGCAGGCCCGCGGCGTCCGCGGCGAGCAGCGTCATGTGGGTGTACGCCCCGCCGCCGGACACGTCGTTCTCGCCGCCGTCGGCCCAGCGAACGCGGGTCCGCTCGAACCGTGAGGTGCCCGGCGTGACGTAGCTCTCCAGGCCGATCACGGGCTTGATGCCGGCGGCGGTGGCCTGCTGGTAGAAGTCGTACGCCCCGAACAGGTTGCCGTGGTCTGTGATCGCCAGGGCAGGCATGCCGAGCCGGGCGGTCTCGGCGAACAGCTCCCGTAGGCGGGTGGCGCCATCGAGCATCGAGTACTCGGTGTGCACGTGGAGATGCACGAACGAGTCAGACACCCGGGCCCCCTTCCCAAGCCAGCCGAAGCCAGCGGACCGAGCCTAGTCCGGCGGCCCGACAGGATGCGCGGACGACACGGCGCCGGCATGCCATCCGCTCCCGCGTGGTCAGCGGACCCAGGGCTCCAGCATCACCGCGGTGGCGCGCAGCCAACTGCGGCGGGTCTCCGGGTCGAGCGCGCCGTATTCGATCGACGAGCCGGTCTCGAGCGCGCTGTCGTACGGGACGAGGACGACCGCTCGAGTGCGCGACGCGAAGTGAGCGCTGAGATCGTCGAGCAGCGCCGGGGGTCCGGGGGTGGGGCAGGACACCAGGGTGACCGCCTCAGCCGCGAGCTGCCCGAGGCCGACGTCGTGCAGCAGGTCGAGCATCCAATCCGCGGTGAACGCGGCGTCTTCCCGCGGCAACGTTGTGATCACCAGCTGGTCGGCCGCCTGCAAGACCGTCTGCCAGTTGGCGCTCTCGACGTTGTTGCCGGTGTCCACACAGATCACATCGTGCGTACGCCGCAGCAGCTCGAGTACGCGGCGGACCGTGTGCTGGTCGAGGCGTTGGGCGAAGCGCGGGTTCTCCTCGCCCGCCAACACGTCGTACGAGCCATCCGACGCGTGCCGGAGGTAGTCGTCGAGCCGGTCCGTCAGGTCGAGGCCGTGGGACGCCTCAACCTCGGCGAGATCCGCGACGAGATGCCGGATTGTCCGCGCGTGCCGCGCGCTACCGGCCCGCAGGCCCAGCGTGCCCCGCAGCTCGTTGTCGTCCCACGCGATCACGCCGCGCCCGCGTACCCCGCCGACCGTGGCCGCGGCGAGCACGGTCGCGGTGGTCTTGTGCACGCCGCCCTTCGGGTTGGCGAATGCGATCACCCGGGGCGTGCCGAGCTCGCGCCGGAGCACCGAGATGGCGCGGTCGGTCGCTGCCCCGTTGCTCTGCGCCTGCCGCCACTCGATCTGACCCGAGTAGCCGCGCGCCGAGTCGAGTGGGCTCGCGGTCCGGGGACCCGCGAGGTGAACGCTGGCGACCTGTGGGTTCTCCCCGGTCCGGCCGCCGAGCAGGGCGCGGTCGAGCAGCGTACGCCAGCGGGGCGCCGGTTCCGCAGGCCGGCCCCAGCCGGTCTCGGTGCCCTCCACGCTCGCCCTCCCCAGCGCCCACCCGTCCCGTCTCGTTTACCAAGGCAGGCTACGCCACCGCATCGGTCACGGTCCGCTCGTCGCGCTTGGGCCGGGCACCATCGGCGATTCGGTGGGCTCCGGCGTCGGCTCGGACGGGGGCGCCGACAGAGAGGCGCTGGCCGGGGACGGCTCGCCGGTCGGTACGGCCTCCGTGCTTGGCTCCGGCGACGGAGTGGCGGCCTCGGCCGGTGGCGCCTCCGACTGGGTCCCGGTCGGATCCAGCGGTGTGTCTGCCGGCGTGCGCACGACGCCCACCTGCTCCGGCAGCGGCGGCAAGAACACCGCGCGGTCCAGACGTCGTACCTCCGGCGCCGGATCCACCGCACGGACCCCGCGGCGATGCGCGATCCGGTCGAGCGCGGCCGGCGTGGCGCGGACCACCGCCGCGTACACGCAGGGGCAGCCGGTCCGGTACGCGGCGGCCTCCCGCCCCGCGATCCGGGCACCGTCGGCATATACCGCGCGCAGCAGCCGGTCCTGGGCGTTCTCGCCGGTCAGCCGGTCGGACCGGTTGCGGTACTCGGCCGCCTGGCGGTCCTTCTCGCCCGCCAAGCGCCGCATGCCCGCGACGACGTCATCCGGAACGCGGTACGCCGAGATCCGCTCGAGCGAGGTCTGGGCGCCCGGCAACGGCACACGGGCGTACACCGCGGACACGGAGCCGCCGTCGAGGATCGCGGCCAGCCGGTCGGGCGGAAGGTACGCGGAGAGGGTGACGAGCGCGTACGTCTCGCCGCCCGGCGAGGCGGTCGGTGGCGCGTCGACCAGCCGGGACAGTTCGGTACGGCTGGACGCGACGTATCCGGGGACGGACTGCCCCGGCGCGACGCCGACCTCGACCAGGGCACCGATCGTCGGCTCGGCGGCCGGGTTCCGCCGCTGGTCCGTGGCCCACACGGCGGCGACCAGGACGGCGGTGACGGAGATCAGCGCGGCACCGGTGAGCAGGTGGGGTCGCGCCGGTCCGCGGCCGAGCCGCACGATCGCCCGGGCCAGCGGCGGCAACACGCGCTGGTCGAGTCGCCAGAGCAGCTCACCCACGCGCCCGCGACTCGGGCCTCCCGCTCTGCCGGCCTCCACGCCGCGAACCCTCCCCCGGTTGGTCAGGCAGCCTCGCGCAGCTTCGCGAGGGCGTGCGTCAGGTCGTCAGGGTAGTCGCTGACGAACCTGACCTCCTCCCCGGTCGTGGGATGCGCGAAGGTGAGTTCGCGCGCGTGCAGCCACTGCCGGTCGAGGTTGAGCCGCGCCGCGAGGGTGGGGTCGGCGCCGTATGTGAGGTCCCCGACGCAGGGGTGCCGCAGGGCGGAGAAGTGGACCCGGATCTGGTGCGTACGCCCGGTCTCCAGTCGGACGTCGACGAGGCTGGCCGCCGGGAACGCCTCGAGCGTGTCGTAGTAGGTGACGCTGGGCCGGCCGCCGGAGACAACCGCCCAGCGGTAGTCGTGCGTGGGATGCCGGTCGATCGGCGCGTCGATCGTGCCGCGCAGCGGATCGAGGTGGCCCTGGACGACGGCGTGATACCCCTTGTGCACCGAACGCGCCCTGAAGGCCCGCTTGAGCACGGCGTACGCGCGCTCGCTCTTCGCCACCACCATCAGACCGGTGGTGCCGACGTCGAGGCGGTGCACGATGCCCTGCCGTTCGGCGGCGCCGCTGGTGGCGATCGTCTGGCCCGCGGCGGCGAGCCCGCCGATCACGGTTGGACCCGTCCATCCCGGGCTGGGGTGCGCGGCGACGCCGACCGGCTTGTCGACCACCACGATGTCGTCGTCGCTGTAGACGATCTCGAGGCCGGGCACGGCCTGCGGTGGCACGCGGGGCGGCTCCGCCGGGGTGGGCAACGTCACCTCGAGCCACGCGCCGGCGGCCACCTTCTCCGACTTTTGCCGCGCGACGCCGTCGACCAGTGCGTCGCCCGCCTCGACGATCGCCGCCGCGGCGGTGCGGGACAGCCCGAAAATCCGGGAGATCGCCTGGTCGAGTCGCGTGCCGTCGAGGCCGTCCGGGACCGGGAGCGACCGCCGGTCACCGGCGGGACGGGTCTGGCCGACGCCGGACGTCACCGCTTGGTGTCCCGCTCCAGAGTCGCGCGGGAGCCGTCGCGTCGCCGGCCGGTCAGCTCGAGCAGGATGGCCAGGCCGACGCCGATGACGAGCGCCGAGTCGGCGAGATTGAAGACCGGAAACGCGTCGCCGTACGGCGCAAAGACGCTGATCATGTCCACGACATGGCCCACGCCGACGCCCGGGGCCCGGAAGATCCGATCGATGAGGTTGCCGAGGGCGCCACCGAGGACGAGACCGAGCGCGAGTCCCCAGGGCACGGACCGGAGGCGTAGAGCCATCCACGCGATCCAGACGACGACCCCGGTCGCGATCACCGGAAACACGAACGTGTAGTCGCTGCCGAGGCTGAAGGCCGCGCCGCTGTTGCGGGTCAGGCTCAGATAGACGAGGCCGCCGAGCAGCCGCACCGGCTCCCGACCGTCCAGGTTGGACAGCGCCAGCTGCTTGGTGACCAGGTCGCCGAGCACGACGATGACCGCCGCGATCGCCAGCACGGCGATGGCGCGCGGACTCCTGGCCGGTGCCGAACGGGAACCGGCGTCGGAGGCGTCGGTCATGGTCGAAGGGGTGTCGGCCGCTGCGGCCGGGCCGTCGTCGATGGTCCGCTCGTCCACCCCTAGCGACGCTCCTCCAGCTGCTTGCACGACACACACAGGGTGGCGGACGGGAACGCGGCGAGGCGCTCTACCGGGATCGGGTTGCCGCACCGCTCACACCAGCCGTAGCTGCCGTCGTCCAGCCGATCGAGGGCGCGCTCGACCTGGGTGATCCGCTCGAGGATGCTGTTGGCGAGGGAGATCTCCTGCTCACGCTCGAACGTCTTCGTGCCCGTGTCGGCCTGGTCGTCGCCGGCCGAGTCGGTCAGCCGGTCGCGCTGGAGCTCGTTGATCTCGCTGAGCGTGGTGCTGTACTCCGTGCGCAACTCGTCGCGCCGGGCGGCGAGCGCTGCCCGGATCTTTTCGGTCTCCGCCGCGCTTCGCGTGGTCTTCGCCGGCGCCTTCGTGGCTCGGCTGGTGGCGGTCTTGATGTCGGCTGGCTTCGCCATCGTCGCTCCCTCGGCCGCGGACCCCGCGGCGATCGGCGGTGCCTGGACGGGAATCGCGGGCGCCGCGGCGGTCCGCCGCGAGGCCGGCGGGACGGCACGGCCCGGAGGCGGGGCCGTCGCGGTGGTCGTCGCGCCAGCGCCGCCGGAGGGCGCCGCCGCGTCGAGCCCGCCCGCGGCCCGGACCTGGGCCCGGGCGGCCGCGGGGGACCTGGCGGCCGCGGACTTGGTGCCCGATGCCGCCCTCGCTGGCGTGGCCGCGCGTGCGGCGGCCTTCTTTGCGGGAGCGTTATTGACCGGCTGCTTGGCGGCCACCTTGCCCGTGGTCGTCTTCGCCGAGGACGCCTTAGCCGGCGCCTTCGCGGGTGCCGACTTTGTCGCCGAGGCCTTTGCGGGAGCCGCCTTCGTCGTCGCCGTCGGCCGCTTCGCAGGCGCCGCCGTCGTCGAGCTCGCCGCCGTGGCGGCCTTGGCCCGGCCGGTGCTGGCCTCCGCACCCGCCGCCCCGGGGGCCGCGGCCCGCTTGGCCGGCGCGGCCGCACCCGTGGCCCGTCGACCGGTGGTCTTCTTGGCGGGTGACGTCGCGCCGGCCGCCGCCCCCTTCGGCGCCGTCGAGGCGGAGGCGCGCGAGGTGACCCTCTTCGCGGGCGCCTTCGCGGAGGCCGCAGTGGTGGCCTTCTTACCGGCCGCGGTCTTCGCGGTCTCCGTCGTCCTCGTCGCGGTCGTCGTCCTCTTCGTGGCGGTCGACGTCTTCTTGTCGGCCGCGGCCTTCTTCCCGTCGGCCTTCTTCCCCGCGTCGGCCTTCTTCGCCGCCTCGGCCTTCTTCGCCGCCGATGCCGAGGCGCCCTTTGCCGCGGTCCGGGTTCCGGCCTTCGCCGCCGGCGGCGCCTTCGTCGCGCGCTTCGCCGGCGCGGTGTTCACACGCTCGGCCATCACGTCCCCCACATGCAAAACGGCGCGCGGCGGGGCGCCGCGCACTCCGGAGGTTGGCAAGGATACGGAACGTTAAGACGCCCGACAACATGCCCCACCGTTATTACCCAATACCGACTGGCCAACACCCGCCGCTCGGCGAAATTGACCATACCACGCTATTTGTCCCGATCCTCGCCGTATTCATTCATCCACCGGGCGAGCCTGCCTCGCCGACTGACGGCCCGCAGCCGGCGCTCGGCGGCGTCCCTCACCTGCGCGGTAGCCACGATCAACAGGCTGTCCCCCACCTTCAGTCGCGTATCGGACTGCGGCACGAACCCCTTGCCGTCCCGCAGCACGAGGGTGACCGAGGCGCCGACCGGCAGCCGCAGTTCGTCCAGGTGGACGCCGGCGAGCTTCGAGCCGGGCGGGACCTCCAGTTGAAGGAGGTCGGCGCGCATCCGCTCAAGCGGCGCGGTGTCCACCCACAGCTCCGTGGCCTCCGCCGGAGCGGTCACCCCGAGCCGACGCGCGACCGGTGCCAGGGTGCCGCCCTGTACCAGGGTGAACAGGACGACCAGCACGAACACCGCGTCGAACAGGCCCGTCGCACCCCGCACGCCCTGGGACAGCGGGATCGTCGCGAGCACGATGGGCACCGCGCCGCGCAGGCCGGCCCAGGACAGGAACGCCTGGTCGCGCGGCCCGACGCGGAACGGTGTCGCCGACGCGGCGACCGCGAGCGGGCGCGCCAGGAACACCAGCACAAGCCCGACGAGAATCGCCGGCAGCACGGCCGAATCCAGCCGGCCCGGGGACGCGAGGAGGCCCAGGAGCACGAACAGCCCGATCTGTGCGACCCACGCCAGTCCGTCCGCGAATCCGAGAATCGCCTGCCGGTGCGCGAGCCGAGCGTTGCCGAGCACCACCCCGGCGACGTACACCGCGATGAAGCCCGAGGCATGCAGCACCGCGCCGGCGGCGTACGCCAGGACCGTGAGCCCGACCGCGGCGATCGGGTACAGGCCGGCCGACGGCAGTGCCGCGCGGCGCAGCGTCCACCGCCCGGCAACCCCCACGGCGTACCCGACGGCGGCACCGACGACGAGCTCGTACGCGATGAGACCGACCTCGTACCACCAGGGGTGCTCGCCCAACGACGACGTGGACAGCAGCAGGACGAGCAGCACCGCGGGCGCGTCGTTCATGCCCGACTCGGCCTCCAGCGTCGCGACCAACCTGGGCGGCAGCCGCAGCCGGCGCAGCGTGGAGAAGACGGCCGCGGCGTCGGTCGAGGAGAGCACAGCGCCGTACAGCAGAGCCAGCCGCCACTCGAGGCCAAGCGCGAGGTGGGCGACGGCGCCGACCACGACGGAGCTGACGAGTACGCCCACGGTGGCGAGCGTCGCGGAGACGCCGAGTACCGGCCGGAGGGTCGACCATCGCGCGGTCAGCCCGCCCTCAGCGATGATCACGATAAGCGCGCAGAACCCGAGGGTGCGGGTCAGCTCGACATCTTCGAACTCGATCCCCAAACCGGACTCGCCGATCGCGATCCCGAGCAATAGGTAGACGAGGAGGCTTGGCAGGCCGAGCCGGCTGGACAGCCGGACCGCGGCCACGGCGACGAGCAGCACCGCCGCGCCCATGAGCAGCGCAATGTCCAGGCCCTGGGTCATGCCGGCGATGCGCGTGTGGGACGGGCCGGCGGGTCATCGCGTAGATGACGCAGGCGGCCGGCGAGCCCGTCCGGCGGATCCGCGACCTCGAAGAGCTTATCCCGGCTCGCACCGCCCGACCGCAGCGTCACGCTCGCCGGGCGTACGCCGAGCGCCTGAGCCAGCGCCCGGCGGGCCGCCTCGGTGGCGCGGCCGTCGACGGCGGGCGCGTTGACGACGACGATCAGGGCCGGGCCGAACGGTCCGTCGTGCCGACCGCCGACGGCGGCACGCGACGCCCCTGGCTTCACCCGGACGGGCACCGTGAGCGGCGTTCCCCGCGCGACCATGCCCCATTGTGCCCGGCGGGGTGGCCAGGCGCGGATCAGACCCGGTGGACACTGGCGAGCAGCTCGCTGGCCGGCTCGCACAGGCTGCAGGGGGTGAACCCGAGTTCGACGGCCTCGTGCACCGGCAGGGGCTCGCTGTCCCGGTCGAGCAGGTGGACGCAGCTAGCGAGGTGGTAGCGCGGCCGGCCATCGATCACGAGGACCTCGCTCGCCAGCTCGGCGAGCCGGGCGGCGTCGGCCGGCGTCACGTACTGAGCCGCCGGTTCGTCCGGCGGGTCCTCATCGTCGTCGTAGTCGTCGTAGTCCGCGTCCCCGTACTCCGCCTCGGGTGGATAGAACGGGTCGGACCTGTGACGTACAGCCGCCAATGGGTCGTGTCCCGGAGCCGGGACGGTCGGGGCGGGCTCCGCGACGACGTCGTCGACGACGTCGTCGTTGATGACCTCTACCCGGTCTGCCGGGGGCGGACCGGTGTCGTAGTCGCCGACGTCGACCTGCTCGTCCGGTGGACCGAGGTAGCTTCCGCCCCCTCGCGCGGCGGCCGCCTGGCGCGCGCCGACGACCAACGCGATCGCGGCCAGCAGGCTGGCCGCGATCGAGCTGATCAACAGGCTGCTCGACCCATCCGCGAGCCCGGCCACGAGCAGCATGACGGCGACGAGGATGAGCAGCAAACTTGCGACGATCACGGCAGCCGCCACCTAGGTCGTCAGCGCGCGGAGTCTCGGTTCCCGCCGCCGTAGGCGCCCGCGGCCGCGAGCCCACCGGCACCGCCGCCGCTGACGGACCGGTCGCTCTCGGCCCGGGTCATCTCCGACTCCAGGCCCTGCCCGCGGCCGTCCAGGTCGCGCAGCTGGCTCTCCAGGTACGCCTTGAGCCGGGTCCGGTACTCGCGCTCGAACTGCTTCAGCTCCTCGATGTGCTTCTGCAGCGCGGTGCGCTTGGCGTCTAGCCCACCCATGGCCTCCTGGTGGCGCTGGCGGGCGTCGCGCTCGAGGGCGTCGGCCTTGGCCCGCGCCTCGCGGGTGACCTCCTCCGCCTTCGACCGCGCGTCCGACAACAGCTTGTCGGCCTCGCGGCGGGCGTCGGACACGTGGTCGTCGGCCGTGCGCTGGGCCATCATCAGTACGCGGAGTGCCTGCTGCTCGCCGTCGCCGCTGACGACCGGGCCGCCCTGGACACGCATCTGCTCAAGCTCGGCCTGCATCGCGCGTGCGGCCTGGTCGGCCGCGGCTTTGTCGCGTTGCGTGCGGTCGAGCTGTGCCTTGAGGTCGTTGAGCTCCGCGGCCAGGCGCGGGTCGGCGCCGGGGCCGACCGGCGCTCCACCGCGGCCACCGCGCTCCACCTGAGCACGCAGCTCGTTGTTCTCCTCGATCAGACGGGCGAGCTCGCGCTCTACCTCGTCCAGGAAGGCGTCGACCTCCTCCTCGTCGTACCCCCGCTTGCCGATCGGGGGCTTCTTGAAGGCGACGTTGTGGACGTCGGCCGGGGTCAGCGGCATCGAAACTCCTCGGGTCAGTTGCGGCCGCGTGGCGCGCTGGTCGTCGGGCCCTCGCCCTCAGAACAAGCGCCGTAGCACGAGCTCCATCAGCACGAACAGGATAACGAGCAGCACAAGAGAGGCCAGGTCGATGCTCACGGTACCAATTCGCAGTGGTGGGATCACTCGCCTCAACGCCTTGAGGGGCGGATCAGTGACGCTCCACACCGACTCCAATGTGGCTGCGGCCCCCCGGCCGGGCTGCCAGCGTCGGCCGTAGGCCAGTACCCAACCTAGGACAAATCTCGCAAGCAACGCCACGAAAAAGACGTAAACCAGCAGATACAGGGCCTGGAAAAAATTCGAAAACACTCCGGCGCGGTCCCTCGGTCGGGCTAGCTCTGGTCGAAGAACCCACCCTCGGCGATCCTGGCCTTGTCCTCCGCGGTGACCTGGACGTTGGCCGGTGAGAGCAGGAACACCCGGTTGGTCACGCGCTCGATCGTACCCCGCAGGCCGAACGCCAATCCGGCCGCGAAGTCGACCAGTCGGCGGGCATCCGCCTCATCCATTTCGGTGAGGTTGATTATCACGGGTACGCCGTCCCGGAAGTGCTCGCCGATCGTCCGTGCCTCACGGTACGTCGTCGGATGAAGCGTCGTGATCTGGTAGCGCTGCCCGTTGCCGGCGACCACGGCCCGCTCCCGCAGCTGCACCTGGGGGGCCAATGCGAGGTTCTCCCGGGTGGGGTACACCACGGACGACGCCGGCTCCGGCGCCGCGGGCCGGCTGATCGAGCGCACGCTGGCCCGCTCGGCACGCGCGGCCTCGATCCTGGCGGTCCGCTCCGCGGCCCGCTCGACGCGGGCCCGCCCGGCCGGACCGTCCTCGACCTCGTCCACCTCCTCGTCGTCGGCGAACTCGCCGCTGTACCGGCCGCGATAACCGTCGCGGTACGAGGTCTTGCCGTAGCCGTGGTCACGGTCGTCGTAAGCGCGGTCGTCCTCGTCCTCGATCAGGCCGAGCCACACCCCCGCCTTGCGCAGTGCGCTCATCGCCGACCCCCTCCGTCCGCCGTGCGGTCCTGCCCCCGTGCGCGTGGCGCGACCACGGGCGCGAACACCGGGCGCTCTGCCGCCAAACGCCCGGTCGGCAGCGCAAACCACATTCGTGTAGTTTGCCGCCGGCCGCCAGGCTACCCCACCCTCGGACGCTTTCCGAGCAATGCACTGCCGATGCGCACATGTGTCGCGCCGTACCGGATCGCGGCATCCAGATCGGCGCTCATTCCGGCGGACACCACCGCCGCCTCCGGATGCTCGGCACGCAGTTCGGCGGCGATCTCCGCCAACCGGGCAAACGCGTCCTCCGGCCGCCAGGTGAGCGGCGCCACGGCCATCACCCCGCGCAGTCGCAGCGCTGAGCCGTCCGCGACCGCGTCGGCGGTCGCGCTCAGGCTCCGGTCGGCCGCCCGCTCCGCGTTCAGGGCGGCGGCGTCACCGGTGGCGAGCGCCCCGCCCCGGCGCTCATCGCCGTCGATGCTGACCTGCACCAGCACGTCGAGCGGGCGGTCACGCAGCCGGGCCGCGGCGTCGGCGAGCGTACGTGCCAACCGCACGCTGTCGACCGAGTGCACCACGTCGGCGTACCGAACGACGGATCGGCACTTGTTTCGCTGCAGCTGGCCGACGAAGTGCCAGCGCACCGACACGCCGGCCGCGGCCACCTCGGCCGCTTTCGGCGCGGCCTCCTGATCGCGGTTCTCGCCGATGTCGACCACGCCGAGGTCGGCGAGCAGGACAACGTCGGCCGCCGGATACGTCTTCGTCACCGCGACGAGCGTGACCTCGTCCGGGCTGCGCCCGACGGCGGCGCAGGCCGAGGCGATCCGCTCCCGGGTCGCCTCGAGGCCCCGGGCGAGCTCGGCGCGTCGTCGCTGATTGTCCTGCGTCACGATCCGTTCTTGAGAAAGTCCGGCACGTCCACATCGTCGAACAGGACCTTCCGCGCCGCCTGAGTGGGTGGCGAGACGGGAGCCGGCGACGTCGGAATCGCCCCGATCCCGGTCGTCGGCTGCGGTGCGGACGCGCGCGCCGGATCGGCCGGCTTGTACGCGGGGGTCCCGCCGTCGAACCCGGCCGCGATGACCGTCACCCGCACCTCATCGCCGAGGGCATCGTCGATCACGGCCCCGAAGATGATGTTGGCGTCCGGGTGGGCCGCGTCGGTCACCTGCTGTGCCGCGTCGTTGATCTCGAAGAGGCCGAGGTCGGAGCCGCCGGCGATGGACAGCAATACGCCGCGAGCGCCGTCCATGCTCTGCTCCAGCAGTGGGCTGGAGATCGCCCGCTCGGCCGCCTCGACGGCCCGGTTGTCCCCGCGGGCGCTCCCGATGCCCATGAGTGCGCTCCCGGCACCGTTCATGACGCTCTTCACGTCCGCGAAGTCCAGGTTGATCAGGCCCGGGGTCGTGATCAGGTCGGTGATGCCCTGGACACCCGAGAGCAGCACCTGATCGGCCTGCCGGAACGCGTCCATCATGCTGATCCCCCGATCGCCGAGGGCCAGCAGCCGGTCGTTGGGGATGACAATGAGCGTGTCGCACTGGTTGCGCAGGTCCTCGATGCCGGCCTCGGCCTGCACCTGGCGCCGCTTGCCCTCGAACGAGAAGGGACGGGTCACGACGCCGATGGTCAACGCGCCGAGCTTCCGGGAGATCTGGGACACCACCGGGGCCCCGCCGGTGCCCGTGCCGCCGCCCTCGCCGCACGTCACGAACACCATGTCCGCTCCCTTGAGGACCTCCTCGATCTCGTCCCGATGGTCCTCGGCCGCGTTCCTGCCCACGTCGGGGTTGGCGCCCGCGCCGAGTCCACGGGTCAGCTCGCGGCCGACGTCCAGTTTGACGTCGGCGTCGCTCATCAGCAGCGCCTGCGCGTCGGTGTTGATGGCAATGAACTCCACGCCCTTGAGGCCCACCTCGATCATGCGGTTGACGGCGTTGACGCCGCCGCCGCCGATCCCGACGACCTTGATGACCGCGAGGTAGTTGTGCGGAGGTGTCATCCGGCAGCCTTCCTTCCGTCCTGCCCGCGGCGTCGGTCTCGCCCGTGACGCGTGCTGCTCTGTTGCGCGCGAGGGCGAGGGGCAAAACCCTCACCCTCTACTGGAGACTTGGAGCTATGTCAACCACTGCCCTGTTGGCAACGTAAGGTGCCGTCCCGTGCCAGCCAAGGACCGCCTCGGCGTGTCGCCCGGCCCGTACCCGGAGACCGAACCGTACGACCGCGGCCTGCTCGACGTCGGCGACGGGCACCGGGTGTACTGGGAGACCCGCGGCAACCCGCGCGGCACGCCCGCGGTCGTCTTCCACGGCGGCCCGGGTTCGGGTTCCACGCCGGGCTGGTTGCCCTACTTCGATCCAGATGCCTACCGCGTCGTGCTGTTCGACCAGCGCGGCTGCGGCCGGAGTACGCCGAACGCCGGTGATCCGGCCGTCGACCTGGCGACCAACACGACCCACCACCTGCTCGCGGACGTCGAGCTCTTGCGCCGGCACCTTGACGTCGAGCAGTGGCTCGTCTTCGGCGGATCCTGGGGCTCGACCCTGGGCCTGGCGTACGCCGAGCGGCACCCCGACCGCGTCGCCGCGCTGGTTCTGTTCAGCGTCACGACCACCAGCCGCCGGGACGTCGAGTGGGTGACCCGTGACATGGGCCGGATCTTCCCCGCCGAGTGGGCGCGCTTCCGCGACGGCGTACCGCCCGCCGACCGCGACGGCAACCTCGCCGGAGCGTACGCCCGGCTGCTGCGGCACCCCGACCGCACGGTGCGCGAGAGGGCCGCCAGGGACTGGTGCGCCTGGGAGGACGCCCACGTCGCTACCGTGCCCGGCCACCGGCCCGACCCTCGGTATGAGGATCCGGCGTTCCGAATGGTCTTCGCGCGTCTCGTGACCCATTACTGGGCGCACGCCGGGTGGCTCGACGAGGGCGTGCTGGTACGCGAGGCGGGCAAGCTCGCCGGCGTACCCGGAGTGCTGGTGCACGGCCGGCTCGACATCAGTAGCCCGCCCGACAACGCGTGGGAGATCGCCCGGGCGTGGCCGGACGGCGAGCTCGTGCTCGTCGACGAGGCCGGTCACGGCGCCGGCCACCGCGGCATGTCCGAGGTCCTGCTCGCGGCGATCGATCGCTTCGCGCACCCGCAGCGATGAGCGGATCGGGTCAGCGGATCGTGACTACGTCCGGTGCGCTCACGTCGATCGTGTCGCCGTCCCGCGCGAGCAACGCGGTCGCCACCTGCGCCTTGGCTTCGTTCTCCGTCGCGTCGCCCCAGACGATCTGCCGGTCGTCGCGCAGCTCGAGCCGGATGCGGGCCGGCCCGTCCACGACGATGGCGACGAGCTGCCCACGCAGCTCGACGGTGAGTGCGCGCAGCACGAGCAGTGCCGCCCGGGTGGTCGGCTCGGCCGGCCCCGGCGGCGCCGCGAGCCGGGCCAGCGGCACGCCCGCGGGGCGGCGCGCGACGATCTGGTACGCCACGCCGTGCCCGTCGACGAGCAGGAAGCGGTTGTCCCGCGGCACGGCGATCGCCGGGGTGCGCTCGACGATGGCCACCACGATCGCGTCGGGCCAGTCCCGACGCACCTCGACCGAGCCGACCGGCGCGAGGGCCGCGACCCGGGTCCGAACCGCGCCGAGGTTCACCCGCGTCAGCGGGGTGCCCTGGGGCACCGCCGCCGCCCGCTCGACCTCGACCCGCGACAGGATGGCGATGCCGGTGACCCGAACCTCGCGTACGCCGAGGAACGACGTGCCGTATACGACCCACGCGCCGACGCCCGCGAGCGCGAGCGCAGCCCCGGCGACGGTCCACGGCAGCGCCGCGCGCACCCGACGGCGCCGCGCCCGGCGCATGAACCGCCGCACGGATGAGGGCAGGGCGTCGGTACGCGCGCGGACGAGTCGCCAGCGGCGCGCCCCGCCGCGGGGACCGCCACGCCCGACACCGCCCGGCACGGTCATCCGGCGCCGGCGTCCGACCCGCCGTTCGAGGCGGCCGGCGGGTCCGCCTGCCCGTGCCGGCCGACGTATCCGCCGCCGGCCGCGGCCCGCTCGGTCAGGGCGGCGAGCAACTCATCGCCCATGAGCGAGATCGGCGGCGCGCCCATGGTGACCACCACGTCGCCCTCCCGGGCCCGCGCGGCGACCTCGGCCGGCGCGTCGGACCAGGATGGCACGAAGACCTTGTGGTCCAGGGGCAAGGGGATGGCGGCGGTGAGCGCGACGCCGCCCTCCCCGGGCTGGCGCACCTCACCGGGGCCGAATACTTCGAGCACGACCACCTCGTCGGCGATCGCCAGCGCCTCGGCGATCGGTGCCTGCAGGTCGCGGGTTCGGTACATCCGGTACGGCTGGAAGACGACGACCAGGCGGCCGCCGGCGGCCACCTCGCGCAGCGTGCGCAAGGCCGCGGTCATGGAGGTCGGGTGGTAGGCATACTCGTCGTACACCCGCACCCCGCCGACCATCCCCCTGAGCTCGAACCGGCGCCGAACCCCGGGGAACGAGGCCAGCGCCTCGAGCACGGACTCGGGTGCGACGCCGAGCCGGATCGCGGTGAGCACGGCGGCCGCGCTGTTGAGGGCGAGGTGGCTGCCCGGCACCGGCATCGTGACCTCGCCGAGCGGCGCGCCATCGATCGCTGCGAGGTAGCGGGCGCCGTGCACGGTCGATGTGATCTCCGACAGTCGCAGGTCCGCGTCGGCGGACTCGCCGTACGTATAGACCGTCTGGCCCGCGGCCACCAGCGCGGCGGCGAGCCGGCGGGTGCCCGGGTCATCGGCGCACAGCACCACGAACCCACCCGGCTCGGTCAGCCGCGCGAAGTCAGCAAACGCCTCCTCGAGACGAGACAGGGAGCCGTACGTATTCAAGTGGTCGGCCTCGATGTTCGTGATGATCGACACGTGGGGCCGGTAGAGCAGGAACGACCGGTCGCTCTCATCCGCCTCGGCGACGAAGAACTCGCCGCTGCCGTGGTGGGCGTTGGAGCCGACCTCGGATATCTCGCCGCCGATCACGAATGACGGGTCCAGGCCGGCATGCTGGAGGATCAGCGTGACCATCGAGGTCGTGGTCGTCTTGCCGTGGGTGCCGGCGACCGCGATCGTCCGCCGGCCGGTCATCGCCGCGGCCAGCGCCTCCGAGCGGTGCAGGACGCGTAGGCCGCGCCGGCGCGCCTCGACCAGCTCCAGGTGGTCCTGTGGGATCGCCGTGGAGTAGACAACGGTGTCCACACCGTCCAGGTTGGACGGTTGGTGGCTCATGTGGACGGCCCCGCCGAGCGCCCGCAGTCCGGCCAGAGCCGGCCAGTCGCGTAGCTCGCTGCCCGAGACGCGGATGCCTCGGGTCAGTAGCAGTCGCGCGAGCGCGCTCATCCCGACTCCGCCCACCCCGATCAGGTGCACGGTGCCGAGCTCCTCGGCCGTGAGCCTACCCGCCGGGCTGAGCTCCGCAACGTTCATCGAGCCCCCCTCACCGCCACGCCACCGCCTCGAGCACGAACTCGCGCAGCGCCTCGTCGCCGTCCCGGCGGCCGTACGCCGAGGCCGCCGCCCCCATCGCCGCCAGCCGCTGCTGATCGCGCGCCAGCGGAACGACGTACTGGTCGATCCAGTCCGGGCTCAACTCGGTATCGTCGACCATCAGCCCGCCGCCGGCATCGACGATCGGCCGGGCGTTGCGGCGCTGCTCCTGGTTGCTGTGCGGGTAGGGAACGTAGACCGCCGGCATGCCGAGCGCGGCGGTCTCCGCGCAGGTCATCGCGCCGCCCCGGCACAACGCCACGTCGGCGGCGGCGTACCCGAGCTCCATCTGCGAAAGGTACGGAAGGGTCACGTACGGCACCGGCAGGTCCGGTGGGATCTCGACGGGCTCGTTGCGGGCACCCATGACGTGGAGCATCTGGACGCCGGCGGCGGTGACGGCCTTCGCCGCCCCCGCCATGGCGAGATTGATCGAGCGGGCCCCCTGGGACGCGCCGAAGACAAACAGCACCGGCAGGTTCGGACGGAGGCCGAAGTGTGCCCGCGCCTCCGCCCGGCGCGCGGCCCGGTCCAGCGTCGTGATCGATCGGCGGAGGGGTACGCCGACGATCCGCGCGTGCTTGAGTGCCTCGGACGCGGCGATCTGGTGCGGGAACCCGACGGCGACGTGCTTGGTGAGCCTCATGCCGAGCCGGTTCGCCACGCCCGGCGGCACGTTGATCTCGTGGATGACCAGCGGCAGCTCGCGGCGCCACGCGGCGAGGTACGCGGGCACCGCGACGTAACCGCCGAAGCCGACCACGACCTGCGCCTCCACCTCGTTGATCACCTTGCCCGCCGCGCGGGCCGCCCGCCACATCCGGTCCGGCGTCCGCAGCAGGTCGACGTTCACGGACCGGGGCAGCTGGTACGCCGGGATGTGCCGAAGGTCGTATCCCTGCGCGGGGATCAGCTCGTTCTCCAGCCCGCGCGGCGTACCGACGCAGGTGATCCGCACGTCGGGATTGTGTCGGCGCAGGCAGTCGGCGAAGGCGAGCAGCGGGTAGACGTGGCCTCCCGTCCCCCCGCCGGCGAGCACCACCGACCGCAGCTGGTCCATCACACCGTCACCCTTCGCTTCGGCTTGCGCGCCGGCTCGGCCGGCAGCGGCGGCAACGGCGCCCAGAGTAGTCGTACCCATCTGGCGGGCGGGCGGGCGTGCAGGGCCCGCGCCGCGTCCGGCTCGGTCCGGGCGAACGAGCCGAGCATGCCGACCGCCGCGAGGGTGACCACCAGCGCGCTGCCGCCGTCGGAGATGAACGGCAACGGCAGGCCGGTGATCGGCAGCAGTCCGACGACACCACCAACGTTGATCACAGCCTGACTGAGCAGCCAGGTGACCGCGCCGGCCGCGGCCAGCCGCCGGAACGGGTGGTCGACCCGTCGGGCTATGCGCAGGCCGGTGTACGCGAGCACCGCGAACAGCGCGAGCACGACCAGGCAGCCAACCACGCCGAGCTCCTCGGCGATCACAGCGAAGATGAAGTCGTTGTGGGCGTTGGGCAGCCAGTCCCACTTCAGGCTGCCCTTGCCGAGGCCGACCCCGAACCAGCCGCCGTCGGCGATCGCGTACCGGCCCTGCAGGGCCTGATAGCAGTCGGCCTGGTCGCAGCGCGCCGGGGGGTTGACGAACGCAGCCAGCCGGCGTAACCGGTAGTTTCCCTCGTCCGCGCCGCCACCCGCCATGGCGATCAGCAGCCCGACGCCGGCGAGCCCGAGCGCCGCCAGCCCGCCGAAGACCCGCAGCCGCACCCCGGCCGCCCACAGCAGTCCGACCACGATCGCCAGCAGGCACAGCATCGTGCCGAGGTCGTTGTAGCCGACGATCACGAACAGCACCCCGAGCACCGGGAAGAGTGGCGTGGCGAGCTCACGCCACCAGCCGAGCGCCGCGCCCTTGCGGGTGAGCAGGTCCGCTCCCCACAGCACCAGGCCGAGCTTGGCCAGCTCCGACGGCTGCACCTGGATCGGGCCGAGGTAGAGCCACAGCTGGTTCGCCGCGACCGGGCCGACGCGCGGGCTGGAGATCGCCCCGGCCGCGTCCAGCAACACGAGCAGGTCGAGCAGGCACAGCAGCAGAACCGCTACGGCGAGGGCGGGCAGCCCCAGCGCCCGGTAGGTCCGCGCCGGCAGCCGCTGGCAGATCCAGAACGCGCCCAGCCCGATGACCGCGAACACCGCCTGCTTCGCGATCATCGTGAAGGCGCTGCCATCGGTGGCGTAGGCCTTGACGCTGGTCGCGGAGAACACCATGGTCAGCCCGATCACGAGCAGCAGGCCGGCGCTGGAGATGAGCAGGTAGTACGAGGCGAGCGGGCGCTGCAGCAGGCCACGCAGCGCGGCGAGCGCCGACCTGGCGGTGCCGCTCTCCGCGGTCACGCCTCCTCCGCGGGGGCGGCGACCGGGTCGGCCGCAGCCTCGGTTGCCGCGGTCCCGAGCGCCCGGACCGCCGCCGCGAACGCGTCGCCCCGGCGCGCGTAGTCGGCGTACATGTCGCGCGAGGCCGCGGCGGGGGCGAGCAGCACGGTGTCGCCCGGCCGGGCGAGCCGGGCAGCGGCGCGGACCACCTCCGCCATCGCCCCATCATCGGTGCTGCCGACCTGCACGACCGGCAGGCTCGGGGCGTGTCGCGCGAGCGAAGCGGCCACCTGGGCGCGGTCCACCCCCAGCAGGACGCCGCCCACCAGCCGGTCGGCCACGGCGGCGACCAGCGGATCCACGTCGACCCCCTTCAGCTGGCCGCCGGCCACCCAGACCACTCGGCGGTACGCGGTGAGCGAGGCGAGCGCCGCGTGCGGGTTCGTCGCCTTGCTGTCGTCCACATAGGACACGCCCGCGACGGTCGCCACGTACGCGTTGCGGTGGGGCTCCGGGGCGTACCCGGACAGTCCATCGCGGACCGCGGCGGCCGGCACGCCGTACCCGCGCGCGAGCGCGGCCGCCGCCAGGGCGTTGGCCACGTTGTGGGTGCCCGGCGGCCGGATCCCGGCCGCCGGGGCCAGCTCGATGCCGTCCGCGAACGCCCGATCCACCAGGACACCGCCGACGACGCCGAGTTGGCCGGCCGCCGGCTCGCCGAGCGTGAAGGAGACGCGCCGGCCGGCGGCCCGCGCCAGGTCCGCCGCCACGCCCGGGTCATCGGCGTTGCCGACCGCGATGCCGTCCGGGGCCCGCCAGATGGCGGTCTTCGCCGACGCGTACGCCTCGAAGCCACCGTGCCAGTCGAGGTGGTCGTCGGCGTAGTTCAGGATCGCCCCCTCCTGCGGGGCCATGGTCGACGACCAGTGCAGCTGCTGGCTGGACAGCTCCACGGCGAGCACGTCGTACGCCGACTTATCCAGCTCGACCAGCGGCACGCCGATGTTGCCAACCGCCGCGGTGCGCAGCCCGGCCGCGGCCAGCATCGCGGCGAGCATGGTGGTCGTCGTGGTCTTGCCGTTGGTCCCGGTGACGGCGAGCCACGGCGGCGCATGCGGGCCCCGCAGTCGCCAGGCCAGCTCCGGTTCGCTGTACACGTCGATCCCGGCGGCGACCGCGAGAACCGTCAATGGGTGGTGCGGCGGAAAGCCCGGCGAGACGACCATCTCCGTGACGCCATCGAGCAGCGTCGGCGGCGGCACGTCCGCGATGACGATGCGCGCGCCGGCCGCCGCCAGCTCCTCGGTGCCGGCGGACGCGACCCGGTCCACGACCGTGACGTCCGCGCCGCGCCGCAGCAGGGCCCGGGCGCACGCCGCGCCGGCCATCGCCGCGCCGGCGACGACAACCCTGAGCTGCCTGGCAGGCATTACGTGGTCGCCGCCAGGAAGTCGCTGTAGAACAGGCCGAGACCGATCGCCACGCCGATGCCGGCCACGATCCAGAACCGGATCACGATGTTGACCTCACTCCAGCCGGCCAGCTCGAAGTGATGCTGCAGCGGCGACATGCGGAACACCCGTTTACCCGTGGTCCGGAACGAGATGACCTGGATGATCACCGACATCGTGACGAGGACGAACAGCCCGCCGATGATCGGCAAAAGAAGGATCGTTCGACTGGCCATCGCCATCCCCCCGATCAGCCCGCCGAGCCCGAGCGCGCCGGTATCACCCATGAAGATCCGCGCGGGCGAGGCGTTCCACCAGAGGAAGCCGACGCAGGCGCCCGCGGCGGCCCCCGCTATGAGTGCGATCTCCAGGGGATCCCGGACCACGTAGCAGTAGACGCCGGGCTTGGCGTAGTCGAGGTCGGCACACCAGTGCCGGTACTGCCAGAAGCCGATCAACCCGTACGCCGCGAGCACCATGACGGACGTGCCGGTGGCGAGGCCGTCCAGCCCATCCGTGAGGTTCACCCCGTTGCTGGCGGCGAGAACCACGAAGATGAACAGCACGACGGCCCCAACCTTGCCGAGGTTCAGCCAGTCGATGTCCTTGATGAACGACAGGTGTGTGCTGCCGACCGTCTGCTGATTGGAACTGGGGAAGTAGAGGGCGATCGTGCCGAACGCGGCGCCGACCAGCAGCTGACCCACCAGCTTGCCGCGCTTGTTCAGGCCAAGGCTGTTGCGCCTGCGTACCTTCAGGAAGTCGTCGAGGAAGCCGACAGCGCCACAGAACACGAACAGCCCGAGCAGCACCAGCGCGGTCCTCGTCGGCCGGGCCTGGGCGATCTGCTGCTCCGGGAGCGTGGTCAGCGCGAGGTGACCGGCGACGTACGCGATCACCGTGGCGACAATGAACACGACGCCGCCCATGGTCGGCGTGCCGCGCTTGACCATGTGCATCTGCGGGCCGTCGGACCGGATGGGCTGGCCGGCCTTCAGCCGGGTGAACGCCCTGATCGCCAGCGGCGTGCCGAACAGGGAGACCAGGAATGCGACCGCGGCCGCGACGATGACCGCCCTCATGCGACGCCGTCACCGGCGCGGTCCGATGGCCGCTCCGCCGCTCGGGCGAGAACCGGCCCGTCCGCCGCGCGCAGCGCGTCCGCCACCTCCCAGGTCCGGTAGCGGGAGCCCTTCACCAGCACCACATCGCCGGGGCACAGCTCGTCGAAGACCGCCGCGATCGCCGCGGCCTGATCGGTCACCAGCACCGACTCTCCTCCCCACGTGACCACGGTCTGGGCACCGTCGCGGATCGGCGCGGCCGCCTCGCCGACCACCACCAGGCGATCCACGCCGAGGGTCGCGGCCAGCCGGCCCACCTCCTCGTGGCCCGACCGCTCGAACGCCCCGAGCTCGGCGAGGTAGCCGAGCACCGCGATGGTCCGCCGGCCGCGCCCGATGTCGGCGAGTGTGCGCAGCGCCGCGGCGGTCGAGGCCGGGTTCGCGTTGTACGAATCGTCGATGACCGTCACGCCGTCGGGGCGGTCGAAGACGTCCATCCGGCGAGTCGAGAGGAGCCGGAGCTCGCCCAGCGCGACGGCGACGTCAGGCAGCGGCACGCCGACCTCGAGCGCCACCGCGGCCACCGCCAGCGTGTTGCCCACCTGGTGCGCGCCCGAGACGACCAACCGCACCCGCGCCGACCCGGCCGGCGTGATGAGGGAGTACGCCGCTCGCCCCCGATCGTCGAGCGCCACGTCCACCGCCCGCACGTCCGCGTCCGAGTTCTCCCCGACGAGCACCACGCGGGCGCGGGTGCGACCGGCCATCGCGCGTACCCGCGGGTCGTCGGCGTTGAGCACGGCGACGCCGGCTGGTGGCAGCGCCTCGACCAGCTCGCCCTTGGCGGCCGCGATCGCATCGACAGAGCCGAATTCGCCGATGTGCGCCACCCCGACGTTGATGACCACGCCGATGTGCGGCGGCGCGACCTCGCAGAGGTACCGCACGTGCCCGGGGCCACGGGCGCCCATCTCGAGCACGAGGAACCGGGTGTTCTCGTCCGCCCGCAGGACGGTGTGGGGGTGGCCGAGCTCGTTGTTGTACGTGCCCGCCGGGGCGACCGTCGGCCCCAGCCGCCCGACCAGCTGGCCGATCAGATCCTTGGTGGTCGTCTTGCCCGACGACCCGGTCAGGCCGATGACTGTCAGCTTGGGCAACCGATCCACCACGGCCCGCGCCAGCCGGCCCATCGCGGTCAGCGCGTCGTCGACGAGCACCATCGGAACGCCGTCGACCGCGCGCGTGCCGAGCACCGCGACCGCACCGGCCCCGATCGCGGCGGCCGCGAAGTCGTGCCCATCCGCGCGCTCGCCCGGGAACGCCACGAACAGCCCGCCGCGGCCGACCACGCGGGAGTCGAACTCGACGCCGCCGGTCACCCTGGCCTCCGGGTCGGCGCCGGACAGCCGACCGCCGACCGCCGCGGCGACCTCGGCCAGCGACATCGCGATCATCCGGTCGCTCCCTCGTCGCCGAACCGCGCGGCGAGCGCCGCCGCCAGCTCCACGCGGTCGTCGAACGGCAGCACCTCGCCGCCGACCTCCTGCCCGCGCTCGTGACCCTTGCCCAGCAGCGCGATCACGTCGGCCGGCCCGGCCCGGCGGACCGCCTCGGCGATCGCGGCGCGGCGCCCACCGATCTCGACGAGCTCCGCTGGGGTCGCCGCGCCCACCGCGCCGCGGCATACCTCCGCGCGGATGGCGGCGTCGTCCTCGGTGCGCGGGTTGTCGTCCGTGATGATCACCAGATCGGCGCCGTGCGCGGCGGCGGCGCCCATCGGACCGCGCTTGCCCCGGTCCCGGTCGCCTCCGGCCCCGATCACGCAGACGAGCCTCCCACCGCGGGCCGCGGCCACCTCGCGGAGGGCCGCGAGCGCGGCGACGATCGCATCCGGCTTGTGCGCGTAGTCGACGACGCCGAGCACCGGGCCGGGCGCGGCCACCCGCTCCAGCCGGCCCGGCACGCCGGCGCAGGCGGCCACGCCCTCGACCGCGACCTTCGGGTCCACCCCGACCGCGGCGAGCATGGCGATGGCGAGCAACGCGTTGGCGACGTTGTGCCGGCCTGGCATCGTCACCAGGGCCGGCAGCCGGAGCCCGTCCGGCCCGACGAGCGTGAACGTCTGCTGGTACCCGGCACCATCGATGTCCTCCGCCCGCCAGGCGGCGTCCGGGTCACCGGCCGCGGAGTAGGTCACCGTGTCCCGGTGGATGAGCGTGGTGAGCGCAGGGTCGTCGAGGTTGAGCACCTCCACCCGACAGCGCCCGTCGAACAGGCGGGCCTTGGCGGCGAAGTAGGCGTCGGCGTCGGCGTGGAAGTCGAGGTGGTCGAGGCCGAAATTGGTCCAGCCGCAGACCGCGAACCGGACGCCGCCGACCCGGCCCATGGCCAGGGCGTGGCTGGAGACCTCCATGACGATCGAGCTGACGCCACGCTCGAGCGCAACGGCGAACATCGCGTGCAGATCGGTCGCCTCGGGTGTGGTGCGGATGCTGTCGACGACCAGGTCGGCCAGCCGGGTCTCCACCGTCCCGATCAGTCCGGTCACCCGGCCGGCCGCGCGCAGGCCCGACTCGGCCAGGTACGCCGTCGAGGTCTTGCCGGCCGTCCCCGTGATCCCGATGATCGTGAGCGCCCCGGTGGGGTTGCCGAATATCGCGGAGGCGACGTCGCCGAGCACCGCCCGCGGATCCGGCACCACCAGCGCGGGGAGCCCGGCCTGGGCCGCGGCCGACGCTCCGGCCGCATCGGTCAGCACGGCCACCGCACCGGCCGCGGCCGCCTGGCTCACGAACTCGGCGCCGTGCCGGCGGGCGCCGCGCAGCGCCGCGTACAGGTCGCCGGGGCGTACCTCCGCGCTGGCGTGCGTCACTCCGGTGACCGTGACGGGAGCCACCGCCGGGTCCGTGAGCCGGCCCCCGGCCACGGCGGCGAGCTCGGCCAATGGGCACGGGGTTACCGTCCGGGGACGCGGATTGCCGGGCACGGCGCTAGACCCTACCCCGTCCCGCCGTGCCGATCGCAGACGCTGCGCCCCGATCGCGGGGATCTGTCGGAGCATTCATTGCTGAAGAACGAATTGTGGCGGCTTGGTGCCCGTGGGCGGCACCCGGTAGTGCCGCAGGGCGAATTCCATCATGTCCCTAAATGCCGGACCGGCGACCACTCCACCCGTCCCGCCCGGAGTGTGCGCGAAGACGGCGACCACGTACCGCGGGTTGTCGGCCGGCGCCATGCCGACGAACGAGGCCACCTCGCCCTGGACGTACTTCCCGTTGACCACGCGCTCGCCGGTGCCGGTCTTGCCCGCGACCCGGTAGCCCGGTATCGCGGCGCGCGTGCCGGTGGCCCCGTCGACGGTCGTCACGGCCTCCATCATCGTCCGCAGCGCCCGCGCGTTCGCCGGGCTGAGCACCTGGCGGGTCGCGGCCGCCGGCGCCGGACGTACGGTGCCGTCCGGGGTGATCGTCCCGCCGATCAGGTGCGGCTGGATCCACTTGCCGTCGTTGGCGATCGCGGCGAACGCGGCCGCCATCTGAATCGGGGTGACCGCGACGCCGTGCCCGATCGGGATCGACCCGTACGACGAGCCACTCCAGTTCTTCGGCGGCTGCACCAGGCCGGACGACTCCCCCGGCACGCCGACCCCGGTCGCCTCGCCGAGCCCGAACTTGCGCTGGTACGCGTACACCTGGTCGGCACCCACGAGGTCCGCGAGCTTGATCGTGCCGACGTTCGAGGAGTACGCCAGCAGCCCCGGCAGGGTGATCTTGGTCCCGGCGGCGAACGGGTGAGTGTCCGAGAACGTCGTGTCGCCCTTGCGAATCGTCGGCGCGACCGTCACGGTCGAGTCCGGCTTGACCTTCCCCTCCTGCAGCGCGGCGGCCAGCACGAGCGGCTTGTGCACCGAGCCTGGATCGACGACGATCGCGGTCGCCGCGTCTTCCCGGTCGATCGGGTCGGCCTTGCTCCAATCGGCCGCGTCGTAGGTCGGGTAGCTCGCCTGGGCGAGCACCTCAGCGGTGTGCACGTCGAGCACGACCGCGGCCCCGAAGATCGCCTGGCACTCGTGCATGCGGGCGGTCAGGATCCGTTGCACCTCGTACTGCAGATCCCGATCGATCGTCAGGCGCAGCGAGGAGCCCGGCTGCGCCGGCGTCTCCCGGCGGTATCCGCCCGGGATCCCGGCTGCCAGCTCGCCCTGTCCCCGCTCGTAGGTCAGCTCGCCGTTCACGCCGCGCAGCACGTCGTCGTACCGCGCCTCGATGCCCTCCAGACCAGACAGGTCCTCGCCGACGAACCCGATGATGTTCGCCGCCAGATCGTGGCCCGGGACCTCGCGCCGCTCGTCGCGGCCGACGCCGATGCCGGCGAGGTTCAGCGCCATGATCGAGTTGGCGGTTTCCACGCTCACCCCGCGCGCCAGCCACTCGAACTCCGACGGCCGCCCGTCCGGCCGGTTCTGCGTGACCAGCCGTGGAACCAGCTTCGACTTCGCGATCCCCAGCAAGGGCGACAGCGCCTCGGCCGTCCGGTCCGGGTCGGCAATCCGGCTGGGGTCGGAGTAGACGTACCGCGCCTCGACGCTGTGGGCGAGCACGGCGCCGTTGCGGTCGTAGATGCTGCCCCTCGCGGCCGGCAGAGCGACCGTGGCGAGCCGGTCCGCGAGGCCCTCGGCGGCGTACGCGGGCGCATCGGTGACCTGCAGGGCGACCAGCCGGATACCGATGACGGCGAACAGGCTGACCGCCAGCAACGTGCCGAGCCGGAGCCGGCGAGCGGCGTCGGCGAGCCGAGGCGGCCGGGGCGGCCGGGCCGGTCGGGCTGGGCGCGACGGCCGGGTGGGAATCCCACGCGCCGGTCCCCGACCCGACCCGGGCGCGCGGTTCGCGGTGGGCCGCCGCCGCGGCGGAGTCGCCGTCCGCGGTTCCACAGTAGACTCGCCGGTACCCGGTGCCGCCCGGCGGTGCGCGGCCACGCGCCCCGGCGTACCGCCGCCCTTGAGCACCTGGAGAGCGGGCCGGAACGGATCGGACCCCGCCCCGGACCGGTCCCGCAACTCGGGCGCCTCGCGGACGGTTCGGGCCCGCGGGCTGTACGCCCGGGCGTCGGAGATCGAGCTGCGGCCGGCCCGGCCGCCCGATCCGTCGGCCGGCGCGCGCGCCAAACCGCGCCGGGGAGGCTCGTCCCCCCGGCGCGGCTGACGCCGCGGTGGCTCGGCGGACCGTGGCATGGCCTACTGGCCGTCGCCCTGCTGGCTGGTGATGCTCGGCTGGCCGCCGGCCGGCTGGGGCACGCCGACCACCCGGCCGTCCGGCAGCCGGATGAACGCCGGAGTACCGGCCGGCACGAGGCCCAGCTCGCGCGCATGCGCGGCCAGGTTGCCCGGCGACTCGAACTCGGCGATCTGCTGCCTGAGCTGCTGCTCGTGCAGGTCGAGCCCCGCCTGCTGTTGCTGAAGCCGCTCCAGGCGGATCGCATTCTCGTTGATCTTCGTGTTGACCAGCAGGATGCCGAGCACCCCGCCGACGACCACAATGAGGACCAACAGCACGAACGGCGCGTGCGGAACCCTCACCGGCGCCGGCGGCGCCACCCGCAGCCGCGGTGGCTCGGTGGCCGGCCGCTCGGCCGATACCCTCGGCTCCGGCTTGAGCGCCGTGCTGCCGTGCGTGCGGTACTCCGATGTCCGGGTCGCCGTGGTCCGGCCCCCCGACCGCGGCGTCCGTACGGTGGCAACGCTCATGTCCCTCTCCTCCCCTCCCCCTCGTCTTCCGATGTGGACTGTCCTAACCGGCGCAGCGTGCCCGGTTGGTGCAGCGGCCGAACCCGGCGCGGACGGCGCTCGCGGTGCGCCCCGCGGCTCGGGTCGGCCGGGTCGATGCGCTCGACGGCCCGCAGCCGGACCGAGGCGGCCCGAGGATTCGCGGCGACCTCTTCCCGGCTCGGCAGCTCGGGGCCGCGCGTCAGTAACCGCAGCGATGGCCCGGTTCCGGGCGGCTCGACCGGCAGGTCCACCGGCGCGGTGCTGTGTGCCCGTGCGGCGAACGCCTGCTTGGCGATCCGGTCCTCCAGGGAGTGGTAGGACAGCACCACCGTGCGACCGCCCACGGCGAGCGCGTCGAGCGCCGCCGGCAGCCCCGACTCGAGGGCCGACAGCTCCCGGTTGACCTCGATGCGCAGCGCCTGGAAGGTGCGCTTGGCCGGGTGGCCGCCCGTACGCCGAGCCGGTGCCGGGATGGCCTCGCGCACCAGCTCGGCCAGCCGGGTGGAGGACGTGATCGGTCGCCGAGCCCGCTCCCGGACGATCGCGGAGGCGATGCGGCCGGCGAACCTCTCCTCGCCGTAGACCCGCAGCACCCGGGCCAGCTCGCTGGCGCTGTACCCGTTGACGACCTCCTCCGCGGTCACGCCGCCGGTCTGGTCCATCCGCATGTCCAGCGGTGCGTCCTGGGCGTAGGCGAACCCCCGTTGCGCCGCGTCGAGCTGCAGTGACGAGACCCCGAGGTCGAACAGCGCACCGTCCAGGTGGTCGATGTCGAGCCGGTCGAGTACGTCGGGCAGCTCGTCGAACACGGCGTGCACGAGGTGGGTGCGGTCGGCGTACGGCCGTAGTCGCTCCCGGGCGCGCGCGAGCGCCTCCGGATCGCGGTCGAGCCCGACGAGCACCAGCCGCGGGTGCGCGGCCAGCACCGCCTCGGCATGGCCGCCCAGGCCGAGGGTCGCGTCCAGGTGCACCGCGTCGCGGCCGGCGCCAGCGGGCGCGTCGAGGGCGGGGGCGAGCAGCTCGAGGGAGCGCTCGAGCAGCACCGGCACGTGCGTGCCGCGTGGCTGCGCCATGTCGACCCCCCTCGACGCCAGTAGCTCGTGGCCGCGCCGAGCCGTACCGCCAGATCCCCATCCGCCCTGGTACCCCGGTGGGGTCCGCGCCTGGCGCCGGGGAAGAGGCGTCAGGAGCGCGAGCGGCTGGAGATCTCGCGGTGCGGCGGCGCGGCCGGCGCCGAGGCGGTCTTCGCGGGAACCACCGCGGCGTACCCACGCCTACAGTCCGCCGGGCAGCACCCCCTCCTCGATGTCGGCGAAGTCGTCTTCGCTCTCGGCGAGGTAGGTGTCCCAGGCCTGCTTGTCCCAGATCTCCACTCGGCTGCTCGCCCCGATCACGACGAGGTCCCGGTCCAGCCCGGCGTATTCGCGGAGGTGGCCGGGGATGGTCACCCTGCCCTGCTTGTCGGGCGCCTCGTCGTGCGCGCTGGCGAAGAAGACCCGGCTGTAGGCCCGGGCCGCCTTGTGGGTCATCGGCTGTTCACGCAGCTGCTCCGCGATGCGCTGGAACTCGGGCGTGGGGAAGACGTAGAGACAGCGCTCCTGGCCCTTGGTGACCACGACGCCTCCCGCCAGCTCGTCTCGGAACTTCGCGGGGAGGATCAGCCGGCCCTTGTCATCCAGGCGGGGGGTGTGGGTGCCGAGAAACATCGGCGTCACCCCCTCGCGGCTCCCTGCCCCGCCACTGCGCCCCACTGTACTCCACTTCCCTCCACCCGCAACCGATCGATTCCGCCGGCCGGCGCGATGGCGCGGCAAACGGGCAGCTCACCGCCGTGGAGTGGAGTGGAGTACCAGGTGAGAGGGGTCGCGTCCGCTTTCCGACAGCCACGCCAGATCGGACGAACCACCCAAAAGAGTGACGGCTTCGCGCGCCCGCGATGCCCCTCCCCTGTCGATCATGGCCTTGTTGTCGTGGTTTCGCGATCCACTCACGACAACAGGCCCATGATCGACGGAAGGGTCCATGATCGGCGGCACCCCCTGCCCCGCGCGGATGCGATCGACCCGAGCCCGGCGAGAGGGCTCCGGTACCCTCGCCTCCGTGACGGACGGGAAGCTACCGCTGCGCGCCAAGGTCGCCAGCTCGGTGTCGCGGACCGCCGCCGCGCTGTCCCGCGCGGCCGGGCGCGGCGACGGCTCGGTCATCGGTGGCTGGATCGGTCTGAAGATCGACCCTGACCTGCTCGCCCACCTGTCCACCGGCCGGCAGGTCGCGCTCGTGTCCGGAACCAACGGCAAGACGACCACGACCCGGCTGACCACGGCCGCGCTCGGCGTCCTCGGGCCGGTCGCGACGAACTCGTTCGGCGCCAACATGCCAACCGGGCACACCTCGGCGCTGGCCAAGGCCGGCGCCACGCCGTACGCGGTGCTGGAGGTCGACGAGCACTACGTCGCCCGGGTCCTCGCCGCCACCAACCCGCGGGCGGTCGCGCTGCTCAACCTCAGCCGCGACCAACTCGACCGGGCCAAGGAGGTCGCGATGATGGCGGGGATGTGGCGTCAGGCGGTCGCCGGCCACCCGAGCGTGCACGTGGTCGCGAACGCCGACGACCCCATGGTGGTCTGGGCGGCCATCGCCGGTGGCACGGTGACCTGGTTCAGCGCCGGGCAACGCTGGCACGACGACTCCTGGGTGTGCCCGGAGTGCGGCTCGCACATCGAGCGCCGGGCGGGGGACTGGTGGTGCACGGGGTGCGAGCTGCGCCGGCCGGATCCACAGTGGACGATCGCGGACGACGACACGGTCGTCGACCCGGACGGCGTCCGGCACGTCGTCAAGCTGCAGCTGCCCGGCCGGATCAACCTGGGCAACGCGGCCACCGCGCTGGCGGTGGCGGCCGAGTTCGGCGTACGCCCGGAGGACGCGATCCCCCGCCTCGCCGAGGTGGCCTCGGTGGCCGGTCGGTACGCCCAGGTGGTGCGCGACGGGCGCACGATCCGGCTGCTGCTCGCCAAGAACCCGGCCAGCTGGCTTGAGGCGTTCGACATGGCCGACGAGGCGCCGACGCTGCTCTCGATCAACGCCCGGGACCCGGACGGGCTCGACACGTCCTGGCTGTTCGACGTCGACTTCACCCCGCTCCGCGGCCGCGACGTGCTCATCACCGGCGACCGCGCGTACGACCTCGCGGTCCGCCTGGAGGTCAACGAGGTGCCATTCCGGCACGTGCGCACGTTCGCGGACGCCGTCGCCGCCGTCCCGCCCGGGCGGCTGGAGGTCATCGCCAACTACACGGCGTTTCAGGACATCCGAGCGGAGCTGGACCGTGTCCTCTGACCGCGTGGACAGTGCCCTCAGGATCGTCTGGATCTATCCGGACCTGCTGTCGACGTACGGCGACCGCGGCAACCTGCTGATCCTGGCGCGGCGGGCCGCGCTGCGCGGGTACGCCGTCGAGGCGATCGAGGTGCGCTCGGACCAGGTCCTACCGGATACGGCGGACATCTACCTGATCGGCGGCGGCGAGGACGGGCCGCAGGCGCTGGCGGCGCAGCGGCTGATCGCCGACGGAGCGCTGCACCGCGCGGTGGACCGCGGGGCGGTCGTGCTCGCGGTGTGCGCCGGCTACCAGCTGCTCGGCGGCTCGTTCTTCGCCAAGGGCACCAAGTACGCCGGGCTCGACCTGCTCGACCTCGACTCCGACCGCGGGCCCTCCCGGGCGGTCGGCGAGCTCGGCGGGGACGTCGACCCACGACTCGGGCTACCGCCGTTGACCGGTTTTGAGAACCACGGCGGGCGTACGCACCTCGGCCCCGCGGTCTGGCCGCTGGCCCGGGTGACGGTCGGCGTCGGCAACGACGGCCAGACCGAGGGAGCCTGGCGCGGCAAGGTGCTCGGCACGTACTCCCACGGCCCGGCGCTGTCGCGCAACCCGGCCCTGGCCGACGTGTTGCTGCGTTGGGCGATCGGCGTGGAGAGCCTGCCGCCGCTCGACGACACCTGGTCCGATCGGCTGCGGGCCGAGCGGCTCGCCGCGACCCACCCCGCCTGACACCCGCGGCTCTCGCGCGAGCGAAGCGAGCGCTAGCAACTCAGACGACCACGCTCACCGTTCGGCCGGGCACGACGATGACCTTGCGTGGCTCCCGGCCGGCCAGCTGATCGGCGACGGCGGCCAGGGCCGCCTCGCGTACCGAATCCTCGCTGGCGCCGACGGGGACCTCGACCCGCGCGCGGACCTTCCCGTTGACCTGCACCGGGTAGGTCACCGACGCCTCCACCAACAGGGCCGGGTCGGCGACCGGGAAGTCCGCGTAGGCCAGCGAGTCCTCATGCCCCAGCCGTTGCCACAGCTCCTCACCGATGTGCGGTGCGAACGGCGAGACCATCAGCACCAGGGGCTCGGCCACCTCGCGCGGCGTCGCGGCCAGGTGGGTCAACCCGTTGACCAGCTCGATCAGCTTGGCGATCGCGGTGTTGAACCGCATCGCCTCCATGTCCTCGCGGACACCGGCGATGGTCCGGTGCAGCAGCCGCCGGGTCGGCTCGTCGGCCGGCTCGTCGACGACCCGCACGCGCCCGGTCTCCTCGTCCACGACGGCCCGCCACATGCGCTGCAGGAACCGGTACGAACCGACGACCGCGCGGGTCTCCCAGGGCCGGGACACGTCCAGCGGGCCCATCGACATCTCGTAGACCCGGAACGTGTCCGCACCGTACGCGGCGCACATTTCGTCGGGCGTAACCACGTTCTTCAGCGACTTGCCCATCTTGCCGTACTCGCGCTGGACTTCCTTGTCTCCGAAGAAGTAGCGACCATCCCGCTCCACCACCTCCTCGGCCGGGACGTACGAGCCGCGCGCGTCGACGAAGGCGTACGCCTGGATGTAGCCCTGGTTGAACAGCCTGCGGAACGGTTCGAACGATGAGATGTACCCCAGGTCGTACAGCACCTTGTGCCAGAACCGGGCGTACAGCAGGTGCAGCACGGCATGTTCGGCGCCGCCGACGTACAGGTCGACGCCACCGCAGTCGCCGTCCCATCGCGGGCCCATCCAGTACCGCTCGTTCTCGGGGTCCACAAAGGACTCCGGGTTCGTGGGATCCAGGTAGCGCAGCTCGTACCAGCACGAGCCGGCCCATTGCGGCATCACGTTGGTCTCGCGGGTGAAGCGCCGCGGGCCCTGCCCGTCGCCCAGATCCAGCTCTACCTCGACCCACTCGGTGGCGCGGGACAGCGGCGTCTCCGGCTCGGAGGCCGCATCCTCCGGGTCGTAGGTCCTCGGCGAGAAGTCCGCCACGTCGGGCAGCTCCAGCGGCAGCATCGACTCGGGCAGCGCGATCGGCAGGCCGGTCTCGTCATACACGATGGGGAACGGCTCGCCCCAGTAGCGCTGCCGACTGAACAGCCAGTCCCGCAACCGGTAGGTCACCGCGCCGGCGCCGTGCCCGTTCGCCTCCAGCCACTCGGTGATGGTCCGCTTGGCGTCCTCCACGCCCAGCCCGTCCAGGAAGCCGGAGTTGATCGCCGGGCCTTCGCCCAGGTACGCCTTGCCCTCGAAGCCGTCCGGTGGCTGGACCGTGCGCACGATCGGCAGGTCGAAGACCTCGGCGAACTCCCAGTCCCGCTCGTCCTGACCGGGTACGGCCATGATCGCCCCGGTGCCGTAGCCGGCCAGCACGTAGTCCGCCACGAAGATCGGAATGCGCGCGCCGTTGGCCGGATTCGTGGCGTACGCCCCGACGAACACGCCGGTCTTCTCCCGCGTCTCGGCCTGCCGCTCAACCTCCGTCTTGGCCGCTGCCTGCTTGCGGTACGCGGCGACCGCCTCCGCCGGCGTGGCGTGCCCAGCGGTCCACGCCGGCAGCGTGCCGGGCGGCCACGCGCTACCGTTGCCCGAGCCGTCGGCGGGCGCGACCAGCGCGTCCACGATCTGGTGCTCCGGCGCCAGCACCATGTAGGTCGCGCCGAACACCGTGTCCGGGCGGGTGGTGAACACCCGGATCGGGTCGGGGTCGGTCGGGAAGTCGATGTGCGCCCCGGTGGACCGGCCGATCCAGTTGCGCTGCATCAGCTTGATCCGCTCCGGCCAGTCCAGGACCTCCAGGTCCTCCACCAGCCGGTCGGCGTAGGCGGTGATCCGCATCATCCACTGCCGCAGGTTGCGCTTGAACACCGGGAAGTTACCGCGGTCCGACCGGCCGTCGGCGGTGACCTCCTCATTCGCCAGCACGGTGCCCAGGCCCGGGCACCAGTTCACCGGGGCCTCGGAGACGTAGGCCAGCCGGTACCCGTCCACGACCGTGCGGCGCTCGACCGGCGACAGCTCCACCCACGGGCGCCCGTCGGGCGTGCTGCGGGCGCCCGAGTCCAACTCCGCGATCAGCTCGTCGATCGGCCGGGCCGTGCGTCGGTCCGCGTCGTACCACGAGTTGAAGATCTGCAGGAAGATCCACTGCGTCCAGCGATAGAACGTGATGTCCGCCGTGGCCACCGACCGGCGGTCGTCGTACGCCAGCCCCAGGCGGCGCAGCTGACCTCGGTACCTTTCGACGTTCTCCTCGGTGGTCTTGCGGGGATGCTGACCGGTCTGCACGGCGTACTGCTCGGCCGGCAGGCCGAACGCGTCGAAGCCCATCGGGTGCAGGACGTTGCGACCGGCCATCCGCAGGTATCGGGTGTAGCAGTCGGTGCCGATGTAGCCCAGCGGGTGGCCGACGTGCAGCCCCGCCCCCGACGGGTACGGGAACATGTCCATCACGTACAGCTTCGGTGCGCCGGCGCGCGGGTGGTCGGGGTCGCTGAGCGGCCCGACCGGGTTCGGCGCGCGGAAGGTGCCGCGCTCCTCCCAATAGTCCTGCCAGCGGGGCTCGATCTCGTTGGCCACCGCGGCGGTGTACCGGAAGCGCGGGATATCCGCCGGGGTCTCGGCCGCCTCGGTCATCGTCGCCACCTCGCTCATCTGGTCCGGGGTCGGGTTCCGTACGGGGATCGGATCACTCCAGGGCATGAAAAAGCCCCTCACGCAGGAGGGGTCGCCGTGCTGTCGCTGGTTTCCGCGTCAGCACGGCTCGCTAAGGAGCAGGACGGCCCCGGTCATGCCCCGCAGTGTAGCGCGTGCCCCGACGCGGCGCCGCGTCGATTCGGCCGGCCGGCCGGGAGCCCGGCCCCGATCCCGCCGGATGGATCATTTAGCGGTACGCGGCGGCGAGCTCCCGCAGCCGCGCGTGCGCGCCGTCGTACACCGACACCGGGGGCAGGTACGCCTTCGCAACCTTGGCGACCATCGTGTAGTTCGGGTCGCAGACGTTTCCGACCGGCGCCTCGCCGGCCTGGCCGACCAGCTGGTACGCGTCGAGCTCGTCCAGCGCGGTGAGCGCCGCGACCCAGGTGACGAGGTCATGCTGGCTGATGCGGTACGCGTCCTCGAGCGGCCGGGCCGACCCGGTGGACATGATGTGCCGGTCGGTCTCGAGCCGCGGCCACGGCGTACTGGTCCCCTTGATGAGGTCGACCGCGACGACCGTGTTCATCGCCGCCTCGATCGCCACGCCGGTCACCTCGCCGTGCCCCTGCCGGCAGTGCCCGTCCCCCAGCGCGAACAGCCCGCCCTCGACGTTGACGCCGAGATAGAGCGTCGTACCGGCCCGCAGCTCGGGCGTGTCCATGTTGCCGCCGTGCGCGTCGGGGACGATCGTCATGCGCGACTCGAAGGCGGCGGGCGCCACGCCGACCGTGCCGTGCATCGGGTCGAGCGGCAGGTCCACTGTGAAGCCAGAGTTGCGGGCGGTGTAGCGGGCGGTGCCGGCCGCGCGGTCCACTTCGTACAACCAGACCCGCTCCTCCAGCGGCGGCTGTAGCGTCGCCGTGGTGTGGGTGCTGGTCAGGGCGCCGAAGTGCGGGAACGTGGAGGAGACCGCCCAGTCGCGGGCCGGCGTGATGGACACGAAGTGTAGCGCCAGGGTGTCCCCGGGCTCGGCTCCCTCGACGGCGAACGGACCGCTCACCGGATTGAGGTACGGAAAGACGCACACCCGTGAGGGCAGGTCGTCGACGCCGCGCACCGCTCCGCCGAAGCAGTCCTCCGTGTAGACCTCGAGCACGTCACCGGGGCGGAGCCGGGCGACCGGCTCGCGCCCGCCGAAGGTGTAGGCCAGCTCGTCCGCCGGTGGCCGGTACGAGATCACCTGCGGGTGAGGGGACGTCATGGCGCGACGATAAACCTGATCTTATGAATGGGAAAGAGTTGATCTGTGGCCACGGCCGCGCGCGGTCCTTACCGGAGCATGACCAACTCGGCGTTCCTGCCCAGCCCGGTTAGCCTGATGGGAGGCTCGTCGGAGGGGTGGGGGTGACACCTCCGCCGCCTCGCGAACCTTTGGGACCGTCCAGCGACTCTTAGTGGACGGACCGGGCAGGATGAGGAGGAGACCCTGTGACAACACAGCACAAAGGGAGCGAGCTCGGTGATGCGTTGCCGGGCAGCGAGTTCCAAGCCTTGACCGAGGCCATCGTGGCCAACATCGAGGAGGTCATCGAGGGCAAGACCGCGACGGTCCGGCTGGCGCTCGCCGTTCTTCTGGCTGAGGGCCACCTCCTGATCGAAGACGTGCCGGGCGTCGGGAAGACCAAGCTCGCCAAGGCACTCGCCCGCTCCATCGACTGCTCGGTCCGCCGGATCCAGTTCACCCCCGACCTCCTGCCCAGCGACGTGACCGGCGTCAGCGTCTACAACCAGGAGAACCACGACTTCGAGTTCAAGCCGGGCGCGGTCTTCGCCAACCTGGTCGTGGGCGACGAGATCAACCGGGCCTCGCCGAAGACCCAGTCGGCGCTGCTCGAGTGCATGGAGGAGCACCAGGTCACGGTCGACGGCACCACGTACGAGCTCCAGGTGCCGTTCATGGTCATCGCGACCCAGAACCCCATCGAGATGGAGGGCACGTACCCGCTGCCCGAGGCGCAGCGCGACCGGTTCACCGCGCGGATCGCGATCGGCTACCCCGACGCGGGCGCCGAGCTCGAGATGCTCGACGTGCACGGCGCACAGGACCCGCTCTACGCGCTGCGGCCGGTGTCGGATGCGGCGGCCGTCCGCCGGTTGATCGCCACGGTCCGCGAGGTGCACGTCGCCGACGCGGTCAAGCAGTACGCCGTGAACCTCGTCAACGCCACCCGCGAGGCCCCCGACCTGCGGCTCGGTGCGTCGCCGCGGGCCACCCTGCACCTGCTGCGCAGCGCCCGCGCGGTCGCGGCGCTCGAGGGGCGGGACTACGTGCTGCCGGACGACCTGCAGACTCTCGCGGTGCCCGTGCTGGCTCACCGGATCATTCCGACCGCGGACGCTCTGCTCGCCCGCCGAACCACCGACGCGATCCTCGCCGACCTGGTCCACCGCCTGCCGCTCCCCCACGAGCGGCGGTCGCCGTATGACCGGCCGAGCAGCGGGGACGGAAGGTCGCAGTACGAGCCGCGGAGGCGATGAGCGTGCGCGAGGCGCTTCGCGGCCTGACCACCCGCGGTCGTTCATTTCTCGCCGCGGCCGCGGCGGCTGCGCTCTCCTCCCTCATCCTCGGCGAGAAGGATCTGCTGAGGGTCGCAGTCCTGCTCGCCGTCCTCCCGCTGCTGGCCGCCGCCTATGTGGGGCGCAGCCGGTACAAGCTCGCCTGCGGCCGGTCGCTAGACCCGCGCCGGGTGCCGGTCGGGGCGAACTCCCGGGTGATGCTGCGCCTGCAGAACATGTCCCGCCTGCCCACCGGCACGCTGCTCCTGGAGGACCGGCTCCCGTACGCCCTGGGCAGCCGACCGCGCGTCGTGCTTGAGCGGCTCGGCGCCCAGCAGGCGAGCTCCGTGGCGTACACCGTCCGTGCGGATGTGCGCGGGCGGTACGCGGTCGGACCGTTGTCCGTCCGGTTGACCGATCCGTTCGGCCTGTGCGAACTGACCCGGTCGTTCCCGAGCGTGGACAAGCTGACCGTGATCCCACAGATCTCCGCGCTGCCCCGGGTGCGCCTGGCCGGGGAGTACGCGGGCACCGGCGACAGCCGGGCGCGGTCCGTCGCCGTGCACGGCGAGGACGACGCGGCGACCCGGGAGTACCGGGACGGCGACGACCTGCGCCGGGTGCACTGGCGCTCGACCGCCCGGGTCGGCGAGCTGATGGTCCGGCGAGAGGAACAGCCGTGGGAGAGTCGGGCCACCGTCGTGCTCGATACCCGGCTGTACGCCCACCGCGGCGAGGGACCCACCGCCAGCTTCGAATGGGCGGTGTCGGCCGCGGCGAGCATCGCCGTGCACCTGCGCGAGGCCGGCTACAAGCTGCGCATGGTGGCGGCCGGCGGCGCACAGTACAACGGCGCCGACACCCCGATTGACGTGGACGCCACGGAGACGAGTGGGGACGGCGACATCCTGGACCACCTCGCGGACGTCCGGCTCAGCCAGCACAGTGACATCGGCCGCTTGATCGAGCAGGTGCGGCAGCGGTCCGACGGCGGCCTCGTGATCGGCCTGCTCGGCGTCCTCGACGCGACCTCGGCCGAACTGCTGGCCGGGCTCCGGAGCAACAGCGCCACGTGCATCGCCTTCCTGATCGACAGCACCACCTGGCTCAACCTGTCCGACGAGAGCCGCGCGGAGGCCGACCGGGCGCACGGGGCGGCCGCGCTGGCTCTCATGCGCAGCGGCTGGCGAGTGATCAGCGTGTCGCACGGCACCAAACTCCCCATGGTGTGGCCGCAGGCCGCCCGTGGCTCCCAGGGCTTCGCGTGGCGCGCCGCGCTCGCCGAGACCGTCGCCGGAGGAGTTCGATGAGCACTCCACGTAATCGCTCGCTTCGCTCACGATTCCGCGGGGGCCCCGCATGACGAGCAGGCGCTACTTGAGCGTCGTCGCCGGCACGGCCACGCTGATGGCGTCGATTCCCCTCTCGGCGGTCTTCGACCAGTGGACGTGGCTCTTCCAGTGCATCCTCGCGGTCGGCCTGATCGTGGGCATGGCCATCCTGACCCGGTCGGTGCGCGCCGCGGTCTGGCTGCAGGTGCTCGCGATGGGTGCCACGCTCCTGTTCGCGGTGACGCTGATCTTCCCGAGCCATCAGGAGATCCTTGCGATCATCCCCAGCCGGGAGACCTTCGCGCACTTCGGTGTGCTGATGCGGCAGGCGGCCGAGGAGACGCGCACGTACGGCGTGCCGGTGCCGGACCGCGACGGCCTGCTGTTCGTGACGGTGCTCGGCGTGGGCGCGGTGGCCATCATCGTGGATGTCGTCACGGTGACGCTGCGCCGCCCCGCGCTGGCCGGCCTGCCGATGCTCGCCATCTACTCCGTCCCCGTCGCGGTCCTCTCGGACGCGGTCAACCCGCTGCCGTTCGTCATCGGCGCGGCCGGCTTCCTGTGGCTGCTGGTCGCCGACCGGGTCGACCGGGTCCGCAAGTTCGGCCGCAGGTTCAC
The DNA here is from genome assembly GCA_036506795.1 of Micromonosporaceae bacterium. Taxonomy (GTDB): domain Bacteria; phylum Actinomycetota; class Actinomycetes; order Mycobacteriales; family Micromonosporaceae; genus DASXRC01. The sequence goes on along the minus strand of DASXRC010000122.1, from coordinate 2,265 downwards.
CGGCGACGGGCGGGACGTGGACGTGTGGGAGCCGTCCCCGCTCGCGGCCGCCGGCCGGCGACTGGCGCTGGTGGGCGTGCTGATCGCGGTCATCGTGCCGCTCGCGATCCCGGGCATGACCGGCGGGCTGATCGACCGGGTGTCCGGCAACGGCTCGGGCAACGGGCTGGGCGACGGCAGCCGGGGCGGCGGCGCCCGCTCGGTCGACCTGTTCGCCGAGCTCAGCGGTCGCCTCAACCAGAACACCACGCAGACCCTGGCGACGGTCAACACCGACGACCCGAACCCGTACTACCTGCGGCTCGGGGTGGCCGACGAAATCAACCCGCGGGGCTTCCGGAACCGGGCGCCGAGCGGGCGCGCGGTCACCCGTGGGCTACCCGACCCGCGCGAGAGCGCGCGCACCGGCGTCACCTACCGGGAGCACCGGGCCACCATCAAGATCACCCGTGACTTCGACATGCCGTTCCTGCCGGTGTACGCCGAGCCGACCCGCACCCAGAAGCTGGACTCGTCCTGGTTCTACGACCCGAACACAACATCGATCTTCTCGGGGCGCTCCCGGTCGAAGAACAGAACCTACTCGTTCGAGTTCGTACGGTCCGAATACTCGATCGACGCGCTACGTTCGGCGGCCACCCTGCCGCCGAACGATCCCAACCGGCGGTTCATCCAGGGCGCGTCGGGCGTCCGCGAGGTCGACGACCTTGTGGCGAGACTGATCGAGGGCAAGACCAACCAGTACGACCGGGTCCGGGCGATCTACAACTACTTCTCGCCGGAGAACGGTTTCACGTACAGCCTGCAAACCCAGCCGGGGACCAGCGCCCAGGCGATCGTCAACTTCCTGCAGAAGAAGCAAGGGTTCTGCGAGCAGTACGCGGCGGCGATGGCGTGGCTCGTGCGGGCCGCCGGCATCCCGGCCCGCGTCGCGTTCGGCTTCACCCGGGGAACGTCCAGCTCGGAGAACGCGTACACCCTGACCAACCGGAACCTGCACGCGTGGACCGAGGTGTACTTCGCCGGGTTCGGCTGGGTGCCGTTCGACGCGACGCCGCCGGCCGGCGTGGTCGGTTCGGCCCCGGTTGCGTGGGCGCCGGACACCGCGACCCCGCCGGAACTCGAGACGAACGCGCCCTCGGTGGCCCCCTCCGACGAGCTGGGCCCAAACGGTCCGGGAGATCCCAACCGGCGCGGTCCGGAGGATCCGAACGCGACGACGGGCGGGCCGGGTCTGCGGCCGAACGCGACGAACTGGCCGTGGTGGGTGCTCAGCGGCACCGGCGTGATCCTGATTCTGCTGGCCATGCCGGCCGTGGTGCGGGTGCTGTCGCGCCGACGGCGGCACGCGGCGGCGGACGCGGATCCCGACGCGCGCGTCGAGGCCGCGCTGGCTGACGATCCATCTCCCGGCGAGATGCGGGTGGCCGTCGGCGACGCGGCGGCCGACGTGGCCCGCCGCGACGCGCACGCCGCGTGGGACGAGCTGCTCGACACCCTCGTCGACTTCCGCGTGCGGGTTGATCCGACCGAGACGCCGCGCTCGACCGCGGAGCGGCTCGCCGCCGAGGAGCGACTGACCGGCAAGGCCGCCGAGAGCGTCCGGCTGCTGGGGTACGCCGAGGAGCGCGCGCGGTACGCCCGCACGCCACTGTTCGTGACCGAGTTGGTCGCTTCCCTGCGGACGGTACGCCGGGCACTGGCGGACCGAGCCAGCCGGCGTACCCGGCTCGCGGCGGTCCTGATGCCGCGGTCGGTGCTGCTCCGCTGGCGGGCGGCGATCGAGGACCGCTCGACCACCATCGCGGCCGCGATCGTGAGTTGGCGGGCGAGCCTTCTCCGCCTCAGCCCGCGCCGCCTCCTGGCGGCCCGAGTCCGCTAGCCGCCGCCAAGATCACCGCAACCTTGCGGAGGTTGGGGGTCTCGGCGAGCCCGGGACACAGCAACCTGTGCGAGGTTGCGCCGGTCGGGTCAGATTATCTGTGTCCTTCGGGCCGCTGCCGCCAGCGCTCTTCGAGCCGATCGATGATCGATGGGCGTCGCTGCCGGGTGCGGCGCGACGTCTGGCCGCCGGCGACGTGCAGCTCGGGCGAGTGCGCGCGTCGGTGCGACTGGATGCCGAATGCGGCGGCGGCGAGCATCGCGACGAAGCCGGCGACGGCCAGCAACGGCTGCTGGATCACTGTGCCGTAGACGACCAGCCCGAGACCGACGATGATCAGGCCGATCGCGACGAGCAGCCGCCGGCGCGCGTGGAAGCGCGGG
>DASXRC010000121.1:0-11843 GCA_036506795.1 Micromonosporaceae bacterium | reverse complement strand
CCTAAGCCCACACATCAAGCAGGAGAGCCGGCAACAAGTCCATGATCGACGCAGAAGGCCATGATCGACGGCCGTGGTGAGCGTCTCGGCCTGTACGCCGTCCTAGGAGGCTAGGTTTGATCCACGCCTCCACCCTGCGAGGCGAACGCCGCGGCACGCGGCGAAGAATGTCCCCGGTACGCCGCAGCTTGAGTGCGCCCGCACCGACCATGCGTGCAGACGGGAGACGGCTTGACCGCCACCGCCGCGAGGCCGACCGATCAGACACCGGATCCGGAGGCCACGCTGACCGCCTTGGTGCGGGACCGCCCCGGCCTGGCGGAGCGGTACGCCGCCGAGCTGCTCGGCGCCCGCGCGGCCGTGCTCGCCCGGCTGTGGGGAGCGCTGGCCCGGGAGCCGCTGCCCGGCGTGCGGCGCCGCGCCGTCCACGACGGACAGTTGACCGTGACCCTGGTCGACGGACGGCGGGTGCTCGGCCCGGCCGCGCCGTCCGCACCGTTCGCCGTACCCCCGCCCGGGCTCGCCCTCCACGTCGACGGCGTACGCCACGAGGATCCGGCGCGGTTTCTCGTCGCCGTGCGACTGCCCGGGGCCGACCCGGTCGCCGCCGACCGCCTCGCCGTCGAGCTCGCCAACAGCGTGGCGAACCTCGCGCTCGCCCGCGCGGCCACGCCCGCACCGACCGGCGGGCCCGCCACCCTGCCGCGGCTGGCCCGTGCGCCCAGCGACGCCGGCCGCGGCGCCGCGCTGGCCCGGCTCGAGCAGTGCGTCGTCGACGGCCACCCGCTGCACCCCTGCTGCCGCACCCGGGTGGGTATGTCGGTCGCCGAGGTGCTCGACTACGCACCCGAGCACCGCCGCCCGGTCGATGTCGCGCTGTTCCGGGTGCCGGCCGGGCGCTGGCTCGGCGACGGGCCGCCGCTGCTCGCCGTCCACCCCTGGCAGCGCGCGCACGTGCTCGACGCGTACCCCTGGCTGCGCCCGGCCGGCGTCGTGCTCCCGGCCCGCCCGCTGATGTCGCTGCGCACGCTCGCCCCACTCACCGGCGGCGCGCACGTCAAGACCGCGGTCAACGTGCAGATGACCTCCGCGGTGCGGACCGTTTCCCCCGCCGCGGTCCGCAACGGGCCGGCCGTCTCCGCCCTGCTGGCCCGGCTCGCCCGCGACCTGCCGGGACTGGCCGTGCTGCGGGAGATGGGCGCCGGCGCGGTGGTCGTCGACGGCGAACCATCCCGCAGCCTCGCCCACCTGTGGCGGGAGGCGCCGCGGCTCGTACCCGGCGAGGTCGCGCTGCCGCTCGCCGCGCTCGCCGCCCCGTCGCCCACCGACGGCCGCCCGCTGGCCGTCGAGGCGGTCCGCTGGGCCGGCGGCAACCCGGTCGCGTTCTTCGCCGCGATCGCGCGGGCCGCGCTGCCTCCCGCGCTGACCATGCTCCACCGCGGCGTCGCGCTCGAAGCGCACGGGCAGAACACGCTGCTCGTGCTGCGCGCCGGCCGGCCGACCCGAGTGCTCTACCGCGACCTGGGCGGGGTGCGCATCAGCCGGACACGGCTGCGTGCACACGGCGTGGACGCGCCCCCGCTGCGCGGCGACCTGCCCACCGACGACCCGCGGGAGCTGCGCGCCAAGCTGCTGGCCGCCGTCGGTGTCGGGCTCGGCGAGCAGGTCGCGGTGCTGGCGCGCGAGTTCGGCGTGCCGACCGAAACCCTCTGGGCGCAGGCGGCCGCGGCGGCGCGGAAGGCGTACGCCGACCTGCCCGCCACGGCCGCCGGCGACGCCCGGGCGCTGTTCGACGACCAGCTGCCCATCAAGGCGACCACCGCGATGCGGCTCGCCGCCGACCCGCTGCACGACGTGTGGGCCGCGCTGCCCAACCCGCTGGCGGGCCTCCGGTGACCGCGCCGACCGCCGAGCTGAGCGTCGCCGCCCGGCGGGCCGCCGCGGAGCTGGCCGACGTCGCGCCGCATCTCCTCTCTGGATACCGGGCCGCGCTCCCCCGGGCCGCCGACGTCGTGGGCCGGCGCCTCCTCGGCGCCCTGTGGCGCGAGGACCTCGCCGACGTCCGGACCGCCCCGCCCGCCCTCGGCCGGCGCCACGCGTTCGACCGCATGGAGTTCGACCGCTCCCCCGCGGGCGACCCGGTCGGGCTGCTGCCGAGCTCCATTGTGGATGGTCCCGGCCGGGCGCTCGCGGCGGAGCTCACCGACGCGGTGGTCAACCTCGCGGTGGCGTACGCCCGTCGGGAGGCCGGCGACGCGGCGGACGGGCCGGACGGCGACGCCGACCCCGACGAGAGCGCCCTGCGCGCCGAACGGCTCGCCACCGACGGGCACAACCTGCATCCGTGCGGGCGCACCCGGCTGGGCTGGCGGGTCCCGGACCTGCTCGCCCACGACGTGGAGGCGGGCCAGACCGCGGTCGCGTTCGTCGCCATCCGGCGACACCTCGCGGTCGGGGACGACGTGGGCGCGGTGCTCGCCGACGCATACCCGGACCTGCCCGCGCCGCCGCCCGGCTACCGGCTGCAGCCCGTGCACGCCTGGCAGCTCGACGCGGTGCTGCGCCACCGGTACGCCGACCTGCTCGTCGCCGGCGACCTGCGCCCGCTGCCGATGCGCCTGCCGGCCGCCCCGACCGCCGCCCTGCGCACGCTACTGCTCCCGCCCGGGGTGGACGGGGCCCGCCGGTACCTCAAGCTGTCCCTGGACATCCAGGTGACCTCCACCCGGCGGACCATCTCGGTCGCGAGCACCCGCAACGGCCCGGCGCTGTCGTCCCTGCTGCCCGGGCTGGTCGCGCGGCATCCGGAGGGAGCCCGGGTGATCCTGCTGCCCGAGTACGCGGGCGCGGCCGTGCCGGTCGGCCCGGGCCGGGACCGCGACCTGGCCGCGATCGTCCGCGCCGGCCTCGCCGGGCGGCTCGCGCCGGGCGAGGTCGCGGTGCCCGGCGGCGCGCTGCCCGCGGTCGACCCGCGCACCGGCCGCACCGTGCTCGCTGGCCTGGTGGACCGGTACGCGGCGGAGCGCGCCCGCGCCGACCGGGCCGCCGCCGCGCTCGACTTCGTCGAGGAGTACGCCCGGCTGCTGCTGCCGCCGGTGCTCGGCCTGGCCGCCCGGTACGGCGTGGGGCTCGAGGCCCATCTGCAGAACTGCCTGCCGACCTTCCGCGGCGGCGCACCGCACCGGCTCGTGCTGCGCGACTTCGCCGGGCTGCGGCTGCACCGTCCACGGCTGGCCCGCGCCGGAGTCCGGCTCGTGCTGTGGCCCAACTCCGTCGTGGGCACCGACGACGCCGACGTGCTGCGGGCCAAGGTGGGCTACACGGCGCTGCAGGCCCACCTCGGCGAGATAGTGGTACGCCTGACCGAGTCCCACGGCCTCGACGAGCCGGCCGCCTGGCGCCGGGTGCGGGAGGTGGTCGACGAGGCGTACGCGGGGTTCGCCGCTGACCCGGCCGCCGCGCCCTCGGCCGCCGAGGACCACGCCGCGTTGACCGCGCCGCGGGTGCCCCACAAGGCGCTGGTACGGATGCGGCTGGCCGGCGCCGGCGACGTCTACTGGCCGGTGGACAATCCCCTACATGACGGCCGCTGACCGGGTCCGCGCGGCGCTGGCCAGCGTGGCGAGCCCGGTCTGCGCGTACATCTACGACACCCGCCGGCTGCGCGAGCGGGCCGACGCGCTGCGGGCCGCGCTGCCGCCGGACGCCCGGCTGCTGTACGCGGTAAAGGCCAACGGCCACCCAGGCGTGGTGGCCGCGCTGACCGCGTGCCTCGACGGGTTGGAGGTCGCCTCCGGCGGCGAGCTGGCGCTCGCGGTGGCCGCCGGAGCCCGCCGGATCGTGTTCAGCGGGCCCGCCAAGACCGACGCCGAGTTGGCCGACGCCGCCGAGGCCGGCGCGCTGGTCCACGTCGAAGGCCTGCACGAGCTGCGCCGGCTGCCAGCGGCCGCGCGGGCCGTCGGGCGCCGGGTCCGGGTCGGGTTGCGGGTCAACCGGGCCGGCGTCGGTATGCCGGGCAGCCACCGGATGACCGGCGAGCCGACCCCGTTCGGGATCGACGAGGCCGCGCTGCCGGACGCGGTCGCGCTGGCCGGGAGCCTGCCCGAGCTCGACCTCGTGGGCTTCCACCTGCACGCCGTCTCCAACAACGTGGACGCCGGGGCACACGCTCGGTTCGTGGCCGACGCGATCGGCTGGGCCGCCGCTACCGCCGACCGGTTCGGCGTACCGCTGCGCTACCTCAACGTCGGTGGTGGTCTCGGCATCTCCTACACCGGATCCCCCGGCGGCCCGGCCGACCTGGACCTGCGGGTGCTGCGCTCCGGGCTGGCCGACGCGGTGCGCGCCCTGCCGGGCGGCACGGAGCTAGTCTTCGAGCCGGGCCGGCTCCTCGCCGCCGACGCCGGTGTGTACGCCGCGGAGGTCCTCGACCTCAAGCGCACCCACGGGCGCTGGTTCGCGGTGCTACGCGGCGGCATCCACCACTTCCGGCTGCCGGCGGCGTGGGGCTACAGCCATCCGTTCACGGTGCTGCCGCGCGACGACTGGCGGTACCCATTCGATCGCCCGGAGGTGCGCGACGTCGAGGTCGACGCGGTCGGCGAGCTGTGTACGCCGCGGGACGTGCTGACCCGCGGTCAGCGTGTGGACCGGTTGCGGGTCGGCGACGTGCTGCTGTTCGCGCGCGCGGGCGCGTACGGCTGGGACATCTCCCACCACGAGTTCCTTCGCCACGCGTACCCGCAGATGGTCGTGCTCTAGCGAGCCGCGACCACGACGGCAGCGATCGGGCGAAACGGGCGGGTGCGGGGACTGTGAGTGACCATCCCTCTACGCATCGAAGAATCCGACCAAGAAGGGAAACGCGGTCGACAATGCGGTCTTGACGACGGCCTAGACTGTCCCGGTCTCACCTCTAGTTCCCCCCTCGGAGGCACCCCCGATGCCGCAAGGCCGCCCCGCCACCGTTCGGTCGCACCGGCGCGGCGGATCGCGCCGTGGACCGCGCCTCGCACCGTGGATCGGCATCTCCACGGTCCTGGTGCTGGTCGCCGGCGGACTTGGCGCCGGCTACGTTTACGTTCTGCGGCAGAGCTGCTCGGGTCAGGCAACGGCGACAATCCAGGCATCCAACTCGACCGCCGCCCTGCTCACGACGCTGGCCAGGAAGTGGGCCGACACCACGCCGGAGGTCGACGGCACATGCGCCCGGGCGCACGTCGTGGCGGTGGACTCGAAGACGACCGCCGACCGGCTCGCCACCGAGTGGGACACGAAGACGAACGGCATCCCGCCCGACGTGTGGGTGCCCGAGTCCAGCGCCTGGGTCGGCGTCGCCGCGGCGCTGCCCGCCGCCGAACCGATCCTGCCGGACCTGCAGCCGAGCATCGCCCGTACGCCGACCGTGATCGCCATGCCGCGCCCGATGGCCGAGGCGATGGGCTGGCCGAAGACGAAGCTGACCTGGCAGCAGATCATTGACAAGTTCGCCAGCAGCAGCCAGGGCTGGGGCGAGTACGGCAAGGCCGAGTGGGGCAAGTTCAAGTTCGGGATGACGGACCCGAACACGTCGACCGCCGGCCTTCTCGCGCTCACCGCGATGCTCGACGCCAACGACGACTCGGCCGTCGACCCGTCCGAGCAGGAGAGCGTCGTCCGGTTGCAGCAGGCGATGAAGGTCTACAAGGAGAGCACCCAGCAGATCCTGTCGATGTACACCGGCGACGGCGGGCAGGGGGGCGACGGCGGACTGACCACGGTCTCAGCGTTCCCGGCGCTCGAGCAGGAGGTGTACACCCACAACAAGGCCAACCCCGACTCGCCGCTGGTGGCCATCTACCCGACGAACGGCAACATCGAGGCGGACAACCCGTACCTGATCCTCAATGCGCCCTGGTCGACCACGCAGCGCAAGAAGGTCGCCCAAGCCTTCCTCGGTTACCTCCGCGGCCCGGTCGGCCAGTCGACGCTGAAGGCCGCCGGATTCCGCGACGACAGCCGTCGGCCGGGGCCTGAGCTGACCGAGCGCAACGGCGTGAGCCCCGAGCTGACGGGGCTGCCGCGCGCGGTGCTGGTCGCCGACGAGGTGACCCGAACGACCCAGGAGTGGACGGCGCTGACCCGACCGACCAACCTGCTGCTCGTGCTGGACATCTCCGGCTCGATGAAGACCCCGGTGCCCGGCGCCGGCAAGTCGCGGCTGGAGCTGGCCAAGGACGCCGCCACGCGTACGGTCAAGCTGTTCCAGAACAAGGACGCCCGGGTGGGCCTGTGGGTGTTCTCGACGCTGGAGAACGGCTCACGCGACTACCGCACGGTGGTGCCGCTCGGGCGGATCGGCGATCAGATGGACTCCGGTGGCACCCGGCAGCAGCAGATGATCGACCGCATCACGTCGCTGAAGACCAGCCGCGACACCGGCCTCTACGACACGACCGCGGCCGCTCAGCAGGCGATGCTGGACAACTACCAGAAGGACGCCCACAACATCGTCGCGCTCATGACCGACGGCAAGAACGACGACCCGCCCGGTGGGCTGACCCTGGCCCAGCTCACCGACAAGCTGAAGAAGACGCCGAAGGACAAGCCGGTCCAGGTCGTGATGGTGGCGTACGGCAGCGACGCCGACTTCACCACGCTCTCGCAGATCTCCCAGCTGACCGGGGCGCAGGCGTTCTCGTCAACGGAGGAGTTCGACATCAACCGGGTGCTCCCCGCCGCGGTGTTCGGCAGTTAGGCGGGCGGGCCTAACCACTCGCGACAGCGTTGATCAGAGGGGCGGCCTTCGCCGCGGCCTCGGCGACCTCGGCGGCTGGCTCGCTACCCCAGGTGATGCCGCCGCCGGCCCACACGTGGAGGTGGTCCGCGTCCACCGCGACGGTGCGGATGGTCAGTCCCAGGTCGAGCCGGCCCGCCGCGAGCCAGCCGAGCGCACCCATGCTGGCACCGCGGCCGACGGGTTCCAGGGCCGCGATCTGGCCCAGCGCGGCGAGCTTGGGCGCACCCGTTACCGAGCCGCCCGGGCACACCGCGCGGAGCACGTCGGCGAGTCCGACGCCGTCGGCCGGCGCGGCGGAGACGACCGACTCGGCCTGCCACAGGTCGCACCAGCGGCGGATCGCGTACAGCCGGTCGACCCGCACCGACCCGGTCCGTGCCACCCGCGCGAGGTCGTTACGCTCCAGGTCGACGATCATGACATGCTCGGCGCGTTCCTTCTGCGACGCGAGCATCTCCCGGCGACCCGCCGCGGTGGCCGGGCGGGTCCCCTTGATCGGCCGGGTGACGAGCCGCCCGCCGGTCGACAGCTCGACGAGCGTTTCGGGCGAGGCGCACGCGATCGCCCAGCCGTCGCCGTGAAGCACGCCGGCGTACCGGGCGCCGGGTAGCCTGGTCACCCGGCGCAGGGCCGGCAGCGGATCGCCGGCGTAGGCGGCGGCCGCGTGCCCGACGAGGTTGACCTGGTACACGTCGCCACGGGCGATCGAATCGCGGACCGCCCGGACCGCCTCGGCGTGCCGTCCGGGCGTCCAGGACCCCCGCCACGGTCCGATCCGCCACCCCGGCGGTGCGGTGGTCTCCCGGCCCGCTGTTGCTGGCTCACGGCGAACTGAGCCGGTCGGCGCGTCGCCGTGCTCGTACACCACGGCCACCAGGTCGGGCACCGCAGCGGCCGGGCCCGGCGCGCCGGCCGGTGCACCGGCGAGCACAGCACCGGCCACGGCCGACACGAAGAGTGACGCCCCGCACACGGCGGACCCGAGGTGGTCGGCCACGGCGGGCCGGGCCAGGTCCGCCATCGGCAGGCCCTCCGCGGCGAGGAACGCGGCCAGCAGCTCGGCGGGATCCCCGCCGTCCACCAGGCGCCACTCCAGCCTCGAGCGCTCTCGGATCCGGCCGGCACAACCGCCGGTGAACCCGGGCGGGAATACGCTCGGTATTGGGAGCGTTTCCACACCGACCGGTCCGACCTGCCTCGTCCGAAGGGTGGATTCTCCCGTGTTCACCGCGTTACCTGCTCGAAAGAGTGCCCTTCGACGAGGTAGCGTGCGTCACTGGTCATGAGAACCATGGCACAGAACCCCCCGAATAGGCACGGACCCCCCAAATAGGCCGGAGAAACTCGAGATGTGTCAGCACCAGCCCACCTGCCCCTCCGCGGAGGCGGTCGATCGTGAGGCCGCTCGCATGATCGCCTCGTTCCCGGAGCAGGGTTGGAGCCTGCTCTGCAACGGCGTGATCGTCTTCGAAGACACCGGCGAGCTGCTGCCCGACGGCAGCACCATCGCCCCCCACCGCGGCCCGGCCCCCCACGCCCTCGCCGCCTGAGCACCGGGTAACGCCGGACCACTGGAAACACCGCACAACCAGTAACACTACGTAGTCAGCTGGCTACCGAGACTCAGTGCGCGTACGACTGCGGCGGCGGGCACGCGCACATCAGGTTCCGATCGCCGTACGCCCCGTCGATCCGCCGAACCGGCGGCCAGTACTTCGCCGACCGGTCGCCGCCCGCCGGAAACGCCGCGAACGAACGCGGATATGGGTGCTCCCACTCGTCACCACTCACCATCTCCGCGGTGTGCGGCGCGTTGGCGAGCGGGTTGTCGCTCGCGGGCCAATCTCCACGGCCAACCGCGTCCACCTCGCCCCGAATGGCGATCATGGCGTCGCAGAACCGGTCCAGCTCCGCCAGATCCTCCGATTCGGTCGGCTCGACCATCAGCGTGCCGGCGACCGGGAACGACATCGTCGGGGCGTGGAACCCGTAGTCGATGAGCCGCTTCGCCACGTCGTCCACGGTGACGCCGGTCGCCCTGTTCAGCGGCCGCAGGTCCAGGATGCACTCGTGGGCCACCAGGCCCTTGTTGCCCGCGTACAGGACCGGGTAATGCTCGGCCAGCCGAGCGGCGACGTAGTTCGCGGCGAGCACCGCGACGCCGGTCGCCCGGGCGAGGCCGTCCGGCCCCATCATCCGCAGGTACGCCCACGAGATCGGCAGGATGCCCGCCGAGCCGTGTGCCGCGGCCGACACCGCGCCCGAGCCGCCGGACGACAACGGGTCCCGCGGCAGGTACGGCGCGAGGTGCGCCCCCACCGCGACCGGTCCGACACCGGGCCCGCCGCCCCCGTGCGGGATGCAGAACGTCTTGTGCAGGTTGAGGTGCGACACGTCCGCCCCGAACCGACCGGGCTTGGCGAAGCCTAGGAGTGCGTTCAGGTTCGCACCGTCCACATAGACCTGACCGCCGGCGTCGTGCACCTTCGCGCACAGCTCGGATATGGCGGCCTCGTACACCCCGTGCGTGGACGGGTAGGTCACCATGATGGCGGCCAGCGCGTCCCGGTGCTCGCCGATCAGCCGATCCAGGTCGACGAGGTCGACGTTGCCGTTGTGGTCGCAGGCCACGACGACCACCCGCATGCCGGCCATCACGGCGCTGGCGGCGTTCGTGCCGTGCGCCGAGGAGGGGATCAGGCACACGTCGCGGTGCCCCTCGCCGCGCTCGCGGTGGTACGCCCGGATCGCCAGCAGCCCGGACAGCTCCCCCTGTGAGCCGGCGTTCGGCTGCACGCTGACCGCGTCGTACCCGGTCACCTCGGCCAGCCACGACTCGAGCTGCTCGACCAGGTCGAGATAGCCGGCGACCTGGTCCGCCGGGGCGTACGGGTGGATGTCGGCGAACTCGGGCCAGCTGATCGGCTCCATCTCGGCGGCCGCGTTGAGCTTCATGGTGCACGAGCCGAGTGGGATCATTCCGCGGTCCAACGCGTAGTCCTTGTCCGCGAGGCGCCGTAGATAGCGCAGCATCGCGGTCTCCGAGCGGTGCGCGTGGAACACCGGATGGGTCAGGAACTCCGATCGGCGGCGCAGCTCCGCCGGGAGGGCGCCACCGGCCTCGCCCCAACTGTCCACATCGGATAGACCGAACGCGGCCCACACGGTGCGCACGTGCTCATCGGTGGTGGTCTCATCGCACGAGATGCCGACGCGGTCGGCGTCCACGAGGCGCAGGTTCACGCGGCGCCGCGCCGCCTCGGCAACGACGTCGGCCGCCCGGCCCGGGACCACCGCCGTGACCGTGTCGAAGAACACGGCGTGCGCGAGGCTCACCCCACCCGCGCGCAGCCCTGCCGCGAGCCGGGCGGCCATGGCGTGGGTACGCGCCGCGATCGCGCGCAGCCCGTCCGCGCCGTGGTAGACCGCGTACATGGCGGCGATGACGGCCAACAGCACCTGCGCCGTACAGATGTTGCTGGTCGCCTTCTCGCGGCGGATGTGCTGCTCCCGCGTCTGCAGGGCGAGCCGGTACGCCGGCGCGCCGTCCGCGTCGCGGGACACCCCCACGAGCCGGCCGGGCAGCATCCGCTCCAGACCCGAGCGCACCGCCAGATAGCCGGCGTGCGGGCCGCCGAATGCCATCGGTACGCCGAAGCGCTGCGTCGTGCCGGTCGCGATGTCGGCACCGATCTCGCCCGGCGGACGGAGGAGGGTCAGCGCGAGCAGGTCGGCGGCTACGGCGACCAGCGCGCCGCGCTCGTGGGCGGCCGCGACGAGCCCGGCGTGGTCGCGCAACGCGCCGGACGCGCCCGGATACTGCAGGTGCAGCCCGAAGAACTCGGCCGGCAGGCCGTCGAGGTCCGGACCGAGGCCGTCCAGGTCGACGACGCGCACGTCCAGCCCGAGCGGCTCGGCCCGGGTCCGGATGACCGCGATCGTCTGCGGCAACGCGTCGGCGTCCACGACGTACACGTTGCTGGCCGCCCGGGACGCGCGTCGGGCCAATGTCATCGCCTCGGCCGCGGCGGTGGCCTCGTCCAGCATCGACGCGTTCGCGATCGGCAGGCCGGTCAGGTCCTCGACCATCGTTTGGAAGATCAGCAGCGCCTCGAGCCGACCCTGGCTGATCTCCGGCTGGTACGGCGTGTACGCGGTGTACCAGGCCGGGTTTTCGAGCACGTTCCGGCGGATGACGGCCGGCGTGTGGGTGCCGTGGTAGCCGACGCCGATCATTGAAACGGCCACCGCGTTGCGGGCCGCCAGCGCGCGCAGCTCGGCGAGCGCCTCGTCCTCGGTCGCGGCCGGCGGCAGGGCGAGCTGCCCGGGCCAGCGGATCACCTCGGGAATCGCGGCGTCCATCAGCTCCTCGATGGAGCCGTACCCGACGGCCTCGAGCATGCGACGCTGGTCATCCGGGCCGGGGCCGATGTGCCGCCGGGCGAACCCGGAAGCCGCGTCGTCGCCGCGGTGGCGCGAGGCGAGTGCCTTGTCGGTCATGGGCGCTCCCTGGGAGACGGGGATAGGCGTTCTCGGCCCTCCCCCTCTGTCGCCGCGCGCTCCAGAGGTGCCTGCCCGACGCGGTCCCTGGTGCCTGAGAGGTTCCGGGGAGGATTTGCCCCTTCGGCGCCGCATGGCCCATGGCCTCACGGTCTCTCCCGCGCGGGTGGTACCGGCAACCGGTAACGCTACCAGCGCGGGGGTCGCCATCGGAGGTTGGCGCGCGCGGCTATCCGACAGATCACGGTTCCCGGGTCAGCGCACGCTGCCCAGCGTGAGGCCGCCCCGCCAGTAGCGCTGCAGTACGAGAAAGGTGACCACGATCGGCACGGTGGCGAGCAGCGCGCCGGTGAGCACGACGCTGAACAGCACGTGCGCGCCGCCCCCCGCGGCGGCCAGCCCGTTCCAGCTGGCCAGCCCGACGGTCACCGGGTAGTGGTCGGGATCGCTCAGCATCACCAACGGCAGGAAGTAGTTGTTCCAGGTCGCGACGAACTGGAACAGCAGGACGGTGACGAAGCCCGGCGCGAGGATCCGGAACGCCACCCGCCAGAAGATCTGCAGC
>DASXRC010000120.1:0-11886 GCA_036506795.1 Micromonosporaceae bacterium | reverse complement strand
TGTGCGGCCGACACCACCGGCTCATCCACCACCACGACTGGCAGGTGCGCATCGCCGCCGACGGGCACCCCGAATTCCTCCCCCCGGCCCGAATCGACCCCCACCGCCGACCCCGCCGCAACCTCCTCCACCGACGAAACTAAGGGCGCAGGGTGGCGAGCCATTGCGCCGCAGCGACGGGGAGCCTGGTTGCTGCGTCAGGCCAGCAGCAGCGCGGCGACGCGTTCAGGGTCGTCCACCTGCACGTAGTGGCCCGCGTTCGGGAGCAGGTGCAGCTCGCTGTTGCGGAACAGGGCCGCGAACCGGCGCGCGACGCGCGGGTTGAGGTAGCGGTCTCGGGCACCGAAGATGATGCGGACCGGCCGATCGAACCGCCGCAGCTCCGGCACCCGCCGGCGGCGGCTCAGCACGGTGCCGAGCAGGTCGTCGTTCAGCCGCCAGAACGCCGGGCGCGCGGCGTTGAACTGCGCATACAGCGCGGGAACCAGCTCGGCGCGTACGCCCGGATCCTGAACGAACCCGCCGACCTGCCATGCGTACAACCGATGGTCGAGCTCGGGCCAACGGCGGACGGCGAACCGGGCCGCGTTGCGCACGACCGGCGTCGAGTACAGCGCGATGGCCGGCGGACGCCGCAGGGCCGGGATCCAGTGGTAGTACGTGTTCAGCAGGACCAGCGCCTCGACTCGCGAAGGGTGGTCCAGCGCCCAGTCGATCGCCGGCGGCCCCGAGGCGTCGTGTGCCACGAGCACGACCCGGTCGACGCCCAGCTGTGCTACGACCGCGTCGATGTCGCCAACCTGGTTGGTCGCCGTGTACGGGTACCCGGCGGGCTTGTCGGAGCGGCCCCAGCCGAGGAAGTCGAACCGTACCGTCGCGCGCCGCCCTGCCAGGTGCGGCATGAGCCGGTCGTAGAGCTGTGTGTTGTCCGGGAAGCCGTGCAGGAGCAGCAGCGGTACGCCGGGGCCGTCGGTCTGCTCGGCGTACAGGTGGTGGTGGCCACGGGTGACGGAGAGCTCTCGGGCCAGTGCGGGCATGGCGACCTCCGCGTGTGAGTTTCCTCAAGCAACTCACCGACTGTATCGCATGCACGTGTCGCCCGCGGTACTCCCCGCCGCATGCGCTGAGGTGCGCGGCTCGTGGCTGCGCACCAAGATCAAGGAAGCTGCGCCGCCGGATATGCGCGACGGGCTGAGCCAAACCGCACCCGAAACGTCCAGAGTGGGCGTACAAAACAGACATGAGCGATAGAAGCGCAACCGGCGCCAGGCAGGCGTGGGCAGTTGGCGGCATGGTCCTCGCTGCCACGCTATTGATCATGGTGGGCATCTGGCAGATATTCGAGGGCATCGGCGCCATAGCCAAGGACGATGTCTTCGTACGCGGGGTGAGCTACACCTACAAGTTCAACCTGACCACCTGGGGGTGGATCCATCTGATCCTCGGCGCGCTCATGGTCATCGCCGGGTTCGGCCTGTTCACGGCCTCGATGTGGGCGCGCGTGCTGGGCATCGCGTTCGCGGTGTTGTCGGCGATCGCCCAGTTCGCGTTCGTGCCGTACTACCCGTTGTGGTCGCTGACGATCGTCGCCGTCGACGTCTTCATCATCTGGTCACTGGCGGTGGTCAGGCGCCCGATCGACTCCGATACCTGGTAACCGCCGGTCCGACCCGATCACTCGGGTGAACGGCGGAAGGGACGGGGACCATGACGACACCGGCACGGCCGTCGCTCACGCGGTTGGCGCTCGGAGCGGCGGTGCTCGCCTCCGAACGGCTGGGCGTCGGAGAGCGGGCCCGTGCCGGTCTGGCCGCCGCGACGGGCCTCGCCGCACGAGCCGCGGCAGGCGCGCGCGAGGCCATCGAGCTCGCACACGGTGCCGTCGACCTCATCGCCCTGTCCGGCGCGGCCGCCGCGGAACGCGCCCGCGCGGTGCCCTCCGCGGCCATCCTGCCGGTGGTACGCGGGCGCGCGGCGCTGCGCAATGGTATGGCTGACGCGCGGCGGACCGGGGCCGATACGCTGGACGCCGGCCGCGCCGAGGCGCTCGCTTTCATACGCTCCAATGTGGACGAGGGCGTCGCGTGGGCACAGGCCAACGTGGTCCCGCAGATCGTCGATGGTCTGGTGCCGCACCTGGTCGACGAGGTTGTGCCGCGCATCATCGACGGCGCGCTGCCGGAGATCCGCACGCGGGTGTTGCCCGTGGTGATCGACGACCTCACGTCGGATCCGAGGGTGCGCAACCTCGTGGTGGAGCAGAGCCGCGGCGTTCTGGGTGATGCGGCCGCGCAGGTCCGCACCGGCACCGCCGAGGCCGACGATCGGGTCGAGGCCGCTGTCCGACGGATATTCGGTGGCGGGCGCGCGTGACGACGGCGGCGCCGGCCGCCCACCGTGACTACGCCGGGCTCGTCACCCGGCTGCTGGGCCTGACCGTCGACGTCGGGCTGCTGACCGTCGCGGGGCTCGCCGTGAGCAGCCTGCCGGGGCTCGCCTGGCAGCAGGTGCTCGGTGAGCCGCCCGGGTGGCTAACCGGCGCGGCGGGCATCGTCGCCACGCTGCTGCCGTGGCTCTACTTCACCGCGACCTGGACGCTCACCGGTCGTACCGCGGGCGCGCTGCTCGTCGGCGTCCGGACCGTCCGGACGGACGGCCGCGGGCTATCCGTGTGGCGCTCCGCCGCCCGGGCGCTCGTGGGCCTCCTGTTCGCCCCGGTCTGGCTCGTTGGCCTCGTCGGCACGCTGACCGACGGCCGCCGGCGCGCCTGGCACGACCGGCTGTTCGGCACCGTCGTCCGCCGCGGCTGAGTCCTCCGCCGCGGTGGAGTCGTCCACCCTCGCGCCGCCGAGCAGGGCACCGACGGCGGCACCGGCGACGAGCGCCCCGGCCACGACGACGAGCCACGACTCCACCGCGAACACGACGCCGATTGGCCCGAACTCCTGCTCGTTGCCGCGGACCATCCGCGGAACCACCACGCCGGAGACGCCGCCGAGCGCGGCCATCGCGGCGGTCGTGATCGCCGCCGTCGGCAGCAGCGCCCGCCAATGCACCCGAGCGCCCAGCAGCAACCACGGCGTCCACCACCACAGGACGAACCCGCTGAGACCGAGCAGCGTGCCCGTCGCCGGAAGGTCGCTCGAGAATCGGAGGGCGAGCCCGATAACCGAGAGGTACGCGACGAGACCGCCGAGCCAGACCAGCCACCGCCACGACCCGCGTAGTCCGAGCGTCGACAGCCCCCACGCCCGCTCGTACACCCGCTGCAGCGCCCGCGTGAACGCCGTCGCCGAGGCGACGACGAATACAACGCTCGCCGCGGAGAGCCCGCGTTGCAGGTCGCTCCTGGCCGCGAGCAGCGTGGTCACCGCGGTCTCAGACCCGCCGGACACCCCGAAGCGGTCGCGCAACATAGCCGCGATCGCGTTGGCGACATCGACTGGCGCGAGTGCGTACACAACGATGATCATGGGGATCAGCGCGAGGAACGCCTGCGCGGCGAGCACCAAAGACGCCTCGACCAGCCGAACGGACCGGATCTCCGACGCGATCCGTCGGGCGAGCCGGACGAGCCGCCACTCCCCCGATTCTGGCCGCGCCACGCCACGGAGGGTGCCGAACGCCGATTTTGCCTGGACCACCACTGGATCGACACGGTCGCGAACCCGTGGCATCGTGAGCGCGGCATTGTCGGGACCCGAGGGCCGGGTCGACCTCACGGTCGAGGTGCCGCTGCCCGACGCCGCCGCCCGGGCGGCGCTGCTCCGACTGTACGGCCGCGACATCGCCCTGACCGCGGTCGAGGAGGACGCTGTCGTCGCCGCGACCGACGGCGCCACGGCGTCCCACTTCACCGAGCTCGCCCGGCGCGCGGCGCTACCGGCGGCCACCGAGGGCGAGCCGCCGGACGCCCGTCACGTCCGCGGGGCCCTTGCCGAGTTGCAGGCGAGCCAGGCGGCGCTGTCCGCCGCAAGGTAGCCGCCGCGAGATAGCCGGGCGGAGATGGTGCGCGCGGCGGCGCCGTCCCGGCTAGCCTGGACAAGATCGGTAAACCGAGCTGCGTTGACAAGGAGACGACATGACCACGCCATCGGCTCCCGGCACCGGCGGCGTTCCCGCCGGGCCCGGTGGACCAACCGCCACGCCCGGCACCGCCAACGTCCGGGGCCTCGACCGCCCCATGATCGCGGTCGCGACATTCGCGGACTACGCCTCCGCGCAGCGTGCGGTCGACTACCTGTCCGACAACAAATTTCCCGTCGAGCACACGGCGATCATCGGGACCGGCCTCAGCCTCGTGGAGAACGTGTTGGGCCGGACGACGACGGCCCGCGCAGCGCTCGCCGGGGCGGCAAGCGGTGCCTGGTTCGGTCTGTTCATCGGCCTACTGTTCGGCATCTTCAGCAACTCGAATTGGTTCGCTGTGGTGCTCGCCGGCCTCCTCATCGGCGCGCTCTGGGGCGCCGCCTTCGGCGCGATCGCCCACGCCGCGACAGGCGGGCGGCGGGACTTCACCTCACGCAGCTCGCTGCAGGCGACGGAGTACGCCGTCAGCGTGGCGGCCGACCACGCCGAGGAGGCACGCCAAATGCTCGTACGGCTCAACTGGCAGAGCAGCGGCGCGAGCTAGCTAGCTAGCTCGGCCGCAGCCAGAGCGCACCCAGCGGCGGTACGCGGAGCGTGGCGGACGCGGGGTACCCGTTCCACGGTCTGGACTCGGCCTGCACCGCACCGAGGTTGCCCACACCCGAGCCGCCGTAGACGTCCGCGTCGGTGTTGAGCACCTCGTCCCACCCCCCCGCGTGCGGCAGACCGACCCGGTAGCCCTCGTGCGGCAGCGCCGAGAAGTTCGCCACGCAGGCGAGCACCGAGCCGTCGCCCGCCTGGCGGAGGAATGCGAACGTGTTGTTTCCCGCGTCGTCCGCGACGATCCAGCGGAAACCGTCCGGCGAGGTGTCCCGCGACCACAACGCGGGCGTTCGCCGGTACACGTCGTTGAGGTCCGCGACCAGCCGCCGGATGCCGTCGCGGGCCGGGTCGCGCAGCAGGCTCCAGTTCAGGCCGGTGGTCTCGCTCCACTCCCGGTCGTCGCCGAGCTCGCAGCCCATGAACAGCAACTGCTTGCCGGGGTGTGCCCACATGTACGCGAGCAGCGCGCGGGTATTGGCCAGGCGACGCCAGGTGTCGCCGGGCATCTTGCCGGTCAGGGATCCCTTGCCGTGCACGACCTCGTCGTGGCTGATGGGCAGCACGAAGTTCTCGCTCCACGCGTACACCAGCGAGAACGTCATCTGCTGGTGGTGGTACTGCCGGTGGATCGGGTCCTTGCTGACGTACTCGAGCGTGTCGTGCATCCAACCCATGTTCCACTTGAAGCCGAAGCCGAGCCCGTCGGCGGAGGTCGGCCGGGTCACGCCGGGAAAGGCCGTCGACTCCTCGGCGATGACCGTGGCGCCCGGGTGGTGCTTGTAGACGGTCCCGTTCAGCTCCTGCAGGAACGCGATGGCGTCGAGGTTCTCCCGGCCGCCGAGCACGTTCGGGGTCCACTCGCCCTCCTCGCGCGAGTAGTCCAGGTAGAGCATCGAGGCGACCGCGTCCACCCGCAGCCCGTCGGCGTGAAACTCCGCAAGCCAGTACAGGGCGTTGGCGACGAGGAAGTTGCGGACCTCGGGACGGCCGTAGTCGAACACGTACGTGCCCCAGTCGGGGTGCTCGCCGCGCCGCCAGTCGCCGTGTTCGTACAGCGGCGTGCCGTCGAACCGCGCGAGCGCCCATTCGTCCCGGGGGAAGTGGGCTGGGACCCAGTCGAGGATCACACCGATGCCGGCCCGATGCAGCCGGTCCACGAGATGGCGGAACTCGTCCGGCGTCCCGAACCGGGCCGTCGGTGCGTAGTAGCTGGTGACCTGGTAACCCCACGAGCCGCCGTACGGGTGCTCCATCACCGGCAGGAACTCGACGTGCGTGAAGCCTGTCTCCACCACGTACTCGGTCAGCTGCTCGGCAAGCTCCACATAGGACAGACCTGGTCGCCACGAGCCGAGGTGCACCTCATAGATGCTCATCGGCTGCTCGTACGGCTGCGCCTGCGTGCGCTGGGCGAGCCACTCCTCGTCGCCCCACGTGTACTCGGACCGATACACCCTCGACGCGGTGCCCGGCGGCGCCTCGGTGCGGGTCGCCATCGGGTCGGCCTTGTCGCGCCAGGCGCCGTCGGCGCCGAGCAGCCGGTACTTGTAGTGGTGTCCCGGCTCGGCGCCCGGCACGAACAGCTCCCACACCCCGCTGGCACCCATCGACCGCATGGGCCAGCCGTCGTGCGGTCCCCAGCCGGTGAAGTCGCCGATCACACGTACCCCCCTGGCGTTGGGCGCCCACACGGCGAACGCCGCGCCACCGTCGCGCGGCCGGGCCCCGAGCACCGTCCACAGCCGCTCGTGTCGGCCCTCGCGGAGGAGATGCAGATCGAGTTCACCGATCGTCGGGGGGTGGCGGTACGGATCGTCGAGCAACGCACCGTCCACATCGACCCGGTAGTCGGCCACGCTGCCGGGCACGCTGACCTCGAAGACACCGTCGTCGTGCACCCGGGTCATCTCGTGGCGAGCCTCCCCCACCACCGCGGTCACCCGCCCCGCGCCGCGGCGCAGCGTGCGGATCACCGTCCGCCCGCCGTCCGGATGCGCGCCCAGCACGGCGTGCGGGTCGTGCACGTCTCCCGAGATCAGCTGGTCCATCACGCCTCCCGTGCCCCGACCGGGTGAACGGTGAAGACGTGCGCCGGCTGGTGGTAGGGGTCGAGGCGTACGGCGTCGTGCTGGCCCCAGTCGTAGCTGGCTCCGGTCAGCTCGTCGCGAACGGTGAAGCGCTCGTGCCAGTCGAAGCCGAGCGCCGGCATGTCGAGCGAGACGTTGGCCCACTGGACGTTGCGGGGATCGAAGTTGCACACCACGAGCACCGCGTTACCCGAATCCGGGTCCCGTTTGGACCAGCAGAGCATGGCGTCGTTGTCGATCTGATGGAAACGCAGGTTGCGCAGCCACCGCAGGGCGGGGTTCTCGCGGCGGATCGCGTTGAGCCGGGTCAGGAACGCGGCCATGGACCGCCCCTCCAGCTCGGCGGCGGCCCAGTCGCGGGGGCGCAGCTCGTACTTCTCGTTGTCCAGGTACTCCTCCGCGCCGGGCCGGGCCACATGCTCGTACAGCTCGTAGCCGGCGTACATGCCCCAGGACGGCGACAGCATGCTCGCCAGCACGGCCCGGATCCGGAACGTGGGCGGTCCGCCCTGCTGCAGCTCGGGGGTGAGGATGTCGGGCGTGTTGGGCCAGAAGTTCGGCCGCATGAAGTCCGCGGACGCGACCAGCTCCTCGCAGTACTGCCGCATCTCGGAGGCGTAGCTGCGCCAGGTGAAGTAGGTATAGGACTGCGTAAAGCCGATCTTGCCAAGACCCTGCATGATCGCGGGCCGGGTGAACGCCTCCGCGAGGAACAGCACGTCCGGGTCGACCTTCTTGACCTCCCAGATCAGCCAGTGCCAGAAGTCAACCGGCTTGGTGTGGGGGTTGTCCACCCGGAAGATCTTGACGCCCTGCGCGACCCAGTACAGCACGATCCGCCGAATCTCGGCTCGGATGCCCTCGGGGTCGTTGTCGAAGTTCAGCGGGTAGATGTCCTGGTACTTCTTCGGCGGGTTCTCCGCGTACGCGATCGTCCCGTCGGCGTGTGTGGTGAACCACTCCGGGTGTTCCTTGACCCACGGGTGGTCCGGCGCGCACTGCAGGGCGAGGTCGAGGGCGACCTCGAGGCCCGCCTCACCGGCCGCCGCGACGAACTTGCGGAAATCCTCGACGCTGCCGAGGTCGGGGTGGATCGCGTCGTGACCGCCCTCCTCCGCGCCGATGGCCCACGGGGACCCCACGTCGTCCGGGCCGGCGATGAGCGCGTTGTTGCGCCCCTTGCGGTTGATCCGGCCGATCGGGTGGATCGGCGGGAGGTACACGACGTCGAAGCCCATCGCGGCGACGGCCGGCAGCCGCTCGGCGGCGGTCGCGAACGTGCCGGTCCGGATCGGCCGGCCGTTCAGCACCTCCGCGCCCTCCGACCGCGGGAAGAACTCGTACCAGGCCGAGAACAGCGCGCGGGGGCGGTCCACCCAGATCGGTTTGGGCTCCCCGGCAGTGATCAACTCGCGCACCGGATGCGACCAGAGCACGTCGCCGACGTCCAGCGCCGCGCTCACCCGCCGCGCCAGCGGCACCTCGGGGTCGGCCAGGGCCGCCGCCGCGAAGCGCACGGCTGCCCGATCGCGCTCGGGCACCGCGGTGGCCGCGCGCCGCAGCAGCGCCGCGCCCTCCGCGAGGTCGTTGGCGAGCTCCCCCTCGCCCTGCCCGGCGGCGAGCTTCTTCTCGACCGCGTTGCGCCACGTCAGGTACGGGTCATGGAACGCCTCGACATGGTAGGTCCACTCGCCGACCTCATCCGGCTGGATCTCGGCGTACCACCGGTCCTCGCCCGCCGGGCGCATCCGGGTGAACGGCCCGGACCGCCCACCGGGACCCTGCCACACCACGTCGCAGCCCAGCGCGTCGTGCCCCTCGCGGTACGCGGTGACCGAGACCGGAACACGCTCGCCGACGACCGCCTTCGCCGGGTACCGGCCGCACGCCACGGAGGGGGTCATGTCCTCGATTGCGAACCGTCCGACCACGGTCTCACCGTAGAACAGATCAGGGGGTCGGGCCCAGGACTGCGCGGTAGACATCGGCCGTGCGCTCCGCCACCGCGGACCACGAGAACCGGCTTACCGCCCGCTCCCGCCCGGCCCGACCGTACGCAGCGGCCCGGTCCGGGTCGGCGAGCAGCGCGTTGATCGCGGCGGCCAGATCGGCGACGAAGCGCTCTGGCTCCAGCGGTGTGCCCGTGCCGTCGGACGCCTGTGCGATCGGGACCAGCAGGCCCGTCTCGCCGTCCGCCACCACCTCGGGAATGCCGCCGGTCGCCGTCGCCACGACGGCGGTCTCGCAGGCCATCGCCTCCAGGTTGACGATGCCCATCGGCTCGTACACGGACGGACAGACGAACACGGTGCTGTGCGTGAGCACCTGGATGACCTCGGGCTTGGGCAGCATCTTCTGGATCCACACGACGCCGTCGCGGGTGGCTCGCAGCTCGGCGGCCAGGCCCTCGACCTCGGCACCGATCTCGGCCGTGTCCGGCGCCCCGGCGAGCAGCACGAGCTGGGCATCCGGCGGTAGCGACCGGGCCGCCCGCAGCAGGTACGGTAGCCCCTTCTGTCGGGTGATCCGGCCGACGTACGTGACCGTCGGTCGGTTGGGCTCGATGCCGAGCCGCTCGAGCACCGCGGTGCCGTGGTCGGGTGCGTACTCCTCGGTGTCGATGCCGTTGTGCACCACCCGTATGCGCGCGGGGTCGACCGCCGGGTACGCCCCGAGCACGTCGCGGCGCATGCCCTCGGACACCGCCACGACCGCGTCGGCGGCCTCGATCGCCACGCGCTCGCACCAGGACGACAGCGCGTACCCGCCGCCCAGCTGCTCGGCCTTCCACGGTCGCAGCGGCTCGAGGCTGTGCGTCGTCACCACGTGCGGAACCCCGTACAGCAGCTTCGCCACGTGGCCCGCCAGGTTGGCGTACCACGTATGGCTGTGCACGACGTCCGTGCCGTCGCAGCCGGCGGCGATGGCGAGGTCGACGCCCATCGTCCGCAGCGCGGCGTTAGCGCCCGCCAGCTCGGGCAGGTCGGCGTACCCCGTCACGCCGGGCTCGTCGCGCGGCCCGCCGAAGCAGTGCACCCGCACGTCGGCGAGGCGCCGCAGTTCGCGCGCCAGGTACTCGACGTGTACGCCGGCGCCGCCGTACACCTCCGGTGGATATTCACGGGTAAGGACGTCGACGCGCATCGCCCCACATTAGACCAGCCTTTAGTTCGGCTAAGGGTGTGGCGGGGTGGGTGGCATGGCTGGCGGTCGGCGGGGCCGGTCGCTACGGTCCAGACATGGCCGCCAAGGTCCTGTCTATCGTGCTTGCCGGAGGCGAGGGCAAGCGCCTCATGCCGTTGACGGCGGATCGCGCCAAGCCGGCCGTGCCGTTCGGCGGCCTCTACCGCATCGTGGACTTCGTCCTGTCCAACCTGGCGAATGCAGGGTTTCTCAAGATCGTAGTACTCACGCAGTACAAGTCGCACTCGCTGGACCGGCATGTCACCAAGACATGGCGCATGTCGACCCTGCTCGGCAACTACGTCACCCCGGTGCCCGCCCAGCAGCGGCTCGGCCCACGGTGGTTCGCTGGCTCCGCGGACGCGATCTACCAAAGCCTGAACCTGGTCTACGACGAGAGTCCCGACTACATCATCGTGTTCGGTGCCGATCACATCTACCGCATGGACCCCGCCCAGATGCTCGCCCAGCACGTCGAGTCCGGGGCCGGGGTGACCGTCGCCGGCATCCGGCAGCCACGCGCGACCGCCGACCAGTTCGGCGTCATCGAGGTCGGCGCGGGAGACGGCGCCGGCCCGCGTCTCATCAGCGCGTTCCGCGAGAAGCCCTCGGACGCGCAGGGCCTCCCGGACGCGCCGGACGAGATCCTCGCGTCGATGGGCAACTACATCTTCACGACCGACGCCCTCTGCGACGCGGTCATCACCGACGCCCGCAACCCGACCAGTCGGCACGACATGGGCGGCGACATCATCCCCGCCTTGGTCGAACGCGCCGAGGCCGCGGTGTACGACTTCCGCGACAACGAGGTGCCGGGCAGCACCGACCGCGACCGCGGCTACTGGCGCGACGTCGGGACGCTAGACGCGTACTACGACGCGAACATGGACCTCATCTCCATCCACCCCGTGTTCAACCTGTACAACCGGCACTGGCCCATCTACACCGACCAACCGCCGTGGCCGCCGGCCAAGTTCGTGCACGACTACGGCGAACGGGTCGGGCGGGCGGTCGGCTCGATGGTCTCGCCCGGCGCGGTCGTGTCCGGCTCTCTGGTGGAGAACTCCATCGTCTCGCCGAACGTCCGCGTGCACTCCTGGGCGCACGTCGAGGGTTCCGTGCTGATGGAGGGTGTGGACATCGGCCGGCACGCCGTCGTGCGCAATGCGATCCTGGACAAGAACGTGGTGGTGCCCGAGGGTGCGGAGATCGGCGTTGATCTCGAGCGCGACCGGGGCCGGTTCACGGTGACCGACAACGGGGTCGTGGTGATCGGCAAAGGCGTCCGCGTCGAGGGTTGAGACGTCGAGCGACGACAGGGGGATCTGCGATGCCCGTGCATGACCGCGCCGGCCAGCTGGCCCGGCCGGAGGACCTGGTCGACGTGCCGGCGCTGCTCCAGGCGTACGCGGGCCGACACCCGGACGTCTCCGTCGCCGACCAGAAGGTGGCGTTCGGGACCTCCGGTCACCGAGGGTCCAGCCTGCGCACCTCGTTCAACGAGGACCACATCGTCGCGATCAGCCAGGCCATCTGTGACTACCGGCGGGAGCAAGGCATCACCGGCCCAACGTTCCTCGGCCGGGACTCGCACGCGCTGTCCGAGCCCGCGGCGCAGAGCGCGCTGGAGGTGTTCGCGGCGAACGCGATGACCGTGTTCGTCGACGAGCGCGACGGCCTCACCCCGACGCCGGCTCTCTCGCACGCGATCATCACCCACAACCGCGACCGCACGGCCAACCTCGCCGACGGCGTCGTCGTCACGCCGTCCCACAACCCGCCCGACGACGGCGGCTTCAAGTACAACCCGCCGCACGGGGGGCCGGCCGACTCGGACGCCACGGGGTGGATCCAGGACCGCGCGAACCAGCTGCTCGCCGACGGCGTCGCGGACGTGCCGCGCATCCCGTACGCCCGGGCCCTG
>DASXRC010000119.1:0-2806 GCA_036506795.1 Micromonosporaceae bacterium | reverse complement strand
GTTCCGATCGCGATCCCGAGCGCGGACAGCGCGGCGCGCAGCGGCCGGGCGCGCAGCCCGACGCTCGCCACCCGCAGCCCGTCCTTCAGCCGCAGTCGTCCGCCGTTGGCACTCATGGCGCCGCTCGCTTCACGGTGTCGGAGACCACCTGGCCGTCCAGCACCCGAATCTGGCGCGGCAGCTGATCGGCGAGGCCCGCCTCGTGCGTGATCATGATGACGGTGGCGCCGGCGGCGTTGAGCTCACGGATGAGCTCCATGATCGATGCGCCGGCGGTGCTGTCGAGGTTGCCGGTCGGTTCGTCGGCGAGCACGATCGCCGGACGCCCGACGAGGGCCCGGGCGACCGCAACCCGCTGCCGCTCCCCGCCGGAGAGCTTGGTGGGCTTGAAGCTCACGCGTTCGGCGAGGCCGACCCGTTCGAGCGCCTCATCGGCGCGCCGGTAGCGCTCGGCGGCGGGGACGCCGGCGTAGAGCAACCCGTCGGCGACGTTCTCCCGCACCGTGGCATGTTCGGCCAGGAAGAACTGCTGGAAGACGAACCCGATCTCCCGCGCCCGCAGCCGCGACAGCTCGCGGTCGCTCAGCCGCGCCGCGTCGACCCCACCGATCCGGACCACGCCACTGCTGGGCCGCTCCAGCGTCCCGATGACGTGCAGGAGCGTGGACTTGCCCGACCCGGAGGGCCCGACGATCGCCACCAGCTCGCCCCGCCGGACCGAAAAAGACACCCCCCGAAGCGCGGGCACCGGCGGCTCCTCCCCATAGACCTTGGTCACTCCATCGAGTTCCAGAACCGGTTCGCCGTTCACGACGACGGCACCACCACTCGATCGCCTTCGCGGAGAGCGCCCTCGACCTGGACTCGTCCGCCCGCGGTGTCGAACAGGCCCGGCTTCACCGCGACCAGCTCGCGTCGCCCGCCGTCGCGCACGACCTCGACCGCGAACCCGCCGCCGGAGCGCCCGACGATCGCGGTAACCGGGACGCTCAGAGCGCTCTCCACTCCCTTGATCGTGATCTCCACCTGGACAGGGGCCTCGTCGAGCCCGCGTGCCGTTGCTGGGTCGTCGAGGCTGAGGTAGGCCGGGATGGTCGCGTCCCCGGCGGTGTTGTCCTGCCCGGCGTTGTTCTGCCCGGCAGGGACCTGGGCGACTCTCCCGAGCCGGTCCACCTTTCCCGTCGCCGACTTGTTGCCTGGCAGGGTGATCTGCGCACGGTCGCCCTTCTTCACCTCACGCTGCTGCCAGGGATCGAGGTTCACCTGCACCTCGAGCGTGTCGGATGTGGCCTGCGCGACCTGTGCACCTGGCTGGGCGGATCCACCGAGCTTGCCGGTCACCTCGGCGATCCGCACCGACTCGGGCAGCAACACCGCCTGACCGAGCTCCAGCGACCCGGTCTGATCCTCGCCCAGCTTGGACTGCAGCTTCTGGAGCGCGGACGCCGTCTCGGAGCTGAAGGCGTCAGAGGACGGGTCGAGCTGCGCCCGGGTCGCGTACCCGAGGTCCACCAGGTTGGCGTTGAGCTCGGCGACGTCGGATCCGCGCTCGCCCTCCGACAGCGACCGGTACGCCGGCGTCAAGCCGCACAGCAGCAGCACCGGCTCGTCGTCCACCCGATAGAGCACGTCGCCGCAGTCGACCCTGTCGCCGCTATCGGGCAGCTTGGTATAGATCCCGCTGGCCCGGTTGATCACCGAGTACCGCGAGCCGTCCGATCCCGCCCGATAGGTCAGGGTCCCGTACTGGGAGATCGAGTCCGAGAGCTTTCCTCGTTGCACCGTCGCGGTGTTCGCCAGCGGCTCCTGCGCCGCCGCGGTCGCTTGCCCGGCACCGGACACGACGACCACGCCGCCGCTGGCGGCTGCGGCAGCCAGGACGACCGCTGCGGCCACCGCCCAGGTCTTCCGCATCACTTACTCCCCTGTACGCCGGCTTCATAGGCGTACGGGCCGCACTTCTGCATCGCGGCCTTGAGAATGCGCATACCACCCGGCGTTCCGGAGGATGGGATTCGACGCGTGTCGACGAGGGGCTCACCCTTGCCGGGATCCGGAAAGTCCTTCACGCCGCTGTCGCGAATGCACTGGGCGAACTTGAGGGCCGCCGACTGCTCCTGGGCGTTCCTTTCGTGGCCTGTAAACCCCGGTGGCTCCAGGTCCTTGCACGCGTTGAGGGCCCGCTTGAACGCCGCGGAGCTCGTGTCCAGCGACGATCCGTTCGCCACCGCATCGATGGTCAACTCGCCCGACGCGTCCGGGTCCGGGAACGCGCGGACCCCGTTGGCGCGCATGCACTCGGCGAACTTCACCGCCTTCTCGTGCGTGGCGGCGGTGCTGTTGCCACCGCTGCCGGTGCCGGCAGATCCGTTCCCACAGCCCGCGACGATCACGGCGAGCATGGCAAGAGCGGCCAGCGGCCACAGTGTTCTCCTCATGGTTGCTCCCTAGGGTCGACGTACATGGGCGGCAGCGGTGATCGATGGCTTCCGGGCGCAATCAGTGGTGGCAAGGTTCGCTGCCCTAGATCTGGCGTAGCCCGATCACCGGCGATGCGGTCGACCATGGCGTCGGCGGCTGCCAGACCCGCCGCGATCTGGTTGTGGCCGGGCTGGCCCAACACGACCCCGGTGATCGTCGTCCGCTTGCCGTCGATCCAGCGGATGGCCCGGAAGGCGAAGCAGCCGCCGGCCGCCTTGTCCGAGCCGGTCTTGACGCCGACGAACCCGTTGTGCCCGAGCAATCGGTTGGTGTTGTGCACGGTGCCGGCGACCGGCAGCGTCGCGCTCGGTGTGGCGACGATGCT
>DASXRC010000118.1:0-22207 GCA_036506795.1 Micromonosporaceae bacterium | reverse complement strand
CTCGGCCACGCCACCCTCACCACCGACCGGGCCTACACCACCCTTACCCCCAGCCCACCAACACACTGACCACCAAAAAGATCGTCAGGCGCGACACATGTCCCGGGACATGTCTTGACACATGTCCCGGGACATGACAGGTGCAGTCGGCCCTCGTCCGTTCCACGATCACCTTCTCCGGCCAGTTACACGTCGAGCAGGCGGTCGAGAAACTCGCGGTACCGGCGCACCGTCATCCGCAGGCGTTCGGTGTCGGAAGCTTGGTCCTGTGAGCGCCAGTCGTCGAGCGAGCCACGGTGGGTCGCCAACGACGAGGTGAGCGAGTCGACGACCTCGCCGACCAGCGCCGACGCCTCGTTAGCCGCGCCCTCGGGGTCGTCCACGAAGCGCAGCTGCACGGCCCGCCAACGGTCGCGGAATCCGGTGACCGTGTCGTTGGGCCAGAGGTCGGCCGTGGGCTCCGCCGACACGTCGCCGGGCATCAACTCGGTGGCCTCGTCGGCCGGAACGGTCTCGGGCAGCGCCTCGCCGGCGGAGGGTTCGACCGCGGGGAACGGCGACTCGTCGTCCGCACGCTCGGCCTCCGTGGACGGCTCGGCCTCGGCCGACGGCTCACCCACGGTTGATGGCTCGGAAGGCTCGGCGTACACGTCGCGGTCGGCGTCGCTCGGGCGCTCGGCCTCCGCGAACGGCGGGGCCTCCGTCGTCGCCTCGTCCTCCCTCGTCGGCTCCTCCTCCGTCGTAGGCTCGGCGTCTCCGGCGAACACGTCGCGGTCGACCTCCGCGTCGCGGTCGGCCTCCGCGTCGCGGTCGGCCTCCGTCGAGCGCTCGGCCTCCGTGGGCGGCTCGTGGTACGCCTCGCCGTCGGGCTCGGTCCGTGCCACCTCATCGTCGGCCGGGTGTTCGACGTCGGTCGACCACGCAGTGTCGACGGGCTGCGCCTGGTCGTCGGCCTGGTCGGTGGCCGGCTCAGCGCCGTCGGGTTCGCGGTCTGGGTCGGTCGCCACCGGTGAGGTCGGCTCGTCCGAGTCGGCCGGGCCCGGCTGCGTCTCTTCGGTGTCTGGTGCGCGGTCCTGGGGGATCCGCTGCTCCATCGTGTCAATAGTGCCTTCCTCATCGTCGGTGGACGAGGCCGGCACGTCGCGCGCCTGATTCGGGTAGCTCATCGGGGTGTCTCCTCCGTTGTGGTTGACGTTGTGGACTCCTCCGATCGCTGCTCCGGCGTCGATGAGGGTCGTCCGTCCGGCCGGCCAACCTGGTCGTCGCCGAGCAGGTCGCCGAAGAGCGCCCGGTAGTGGACGAGCGCCTGGCGGAGCTGTTCCGTCGTGGCCTCGCCGCGCTGGTTGCGTAGGTTGATGTCGTGCGCGTCGCGGTAGTGCTCCAGCCTGCGGGCGTGCTCGACGGACAGGTGTGCGAGCTGCTCCTCGTAGTTGTCGGTGGGGTAGCCGCGCTCGGCCACCAGCTGCCCGACGAGCTCGTCCGCCTCGCCGACCGCAGCGGTGGGGTCGTCCACGAACTTGGCCTGGATGTCGGCCCACCCGTCGGCGTACCGCTTCTGCGATTCCTCCGACAGCGGACGGAGCTCGAGCTCGCGGTGTTGCCGCTCACGGTCGCGTAACTCCCGCTCGGCGGCCAGTCGGCCCTCCTTCTCCGCAACGACGCGGTCATATTCGGGCCCGAAGCGTCTCCGCAGCTCCCGGTGGCGCAGGGCGTACCAGAGGCCGAACGCGAGCAGCGCCAGCAGCACGACCACGATGATGGTGATCACTATCTGACCGGATGACATGGGCAAGTACCTCCCTTCGCGCCCCTAAGTTCCCGACCGCGATGATCATCAATCACGGGTACCGTTCGCTTGGTGGAGGATCTCGATCTGGCGGACTGGCGGGAGCGTGTTGCGCGGCTCTATCTCTCCGATCTGGACCTTGCCGGGTTTCGGGCCGCGAAGGACGAACTGTTCACGACCCATCCACAGTCGCCGATCCCCCTTGCCGACCGCGCCGCGTTCCCGGGGCTGCGCTACTTTCCGGAGGCGCGCGAGGCCGTCGTAGAGGCGACCCTCGCGCCCGCGGCCGGCGAGCTGAGCATCGACACCGGGGGGCCGGACGGCGTCGTGCGGTACCGCCGCGTGGGCCTTGCCGCCACTCCGTGGGGACCGCTGACGCTCTGGTGGCTCGAGGCGTACGGCGGCGGGTTGTTCCTGCCGTTCCGCGACGCGAGCAGTCCGGCGGAGTCGTACGGCGGTGGGCGCTACCTCACCGACACGATAAAGGGGACATTCGGTCGCGGCGTCACGGTCGGTCCCGGGGATCGGATCCGGCTGGACTTCAACTACGCGTACAACCCAAGCTGTGCGTACGACGAGCAGTGGGCGTGCCCGCTCGCCCCCGAGGAGAACCGCCTGAACCTCCCGATCCGCGCCGGCGAGCGCCGCTTCGACTAGCGCTTGTTGGCCGGTACCACGACCGCCTCGCGCAGCAGTCGCCTGGCCAGCACGAGCGCGTCGTGTTCGTCGAGCCCGGGCAGATCCCGGACGCGAATCGCGGCGGAGGTCAGGAGCGCGCGCACGGCCGGTTCGCACATGGCGGGCATGCTGACGGTGCGATCGGGAAGGCGCAGCGCGACACGATCCGCGCCGCTCGGCGCGATCCGCCAGCGCAGACCACGCCGCGGCGCGAGAACGGTATCGGCGTCGAGGCTCCCCAGCGCGGCCGCCTGCGCGAGTGGGCGCATCGGGGCCGGCCGCGACGCCGGCCAGACACTGGTGGCGAGCTTCGCCGCCACCGTGGAGGCGTCGGCGCGGACCAGCCAGTCGCGCAGGGCGTCCACCGTCGTCTCGAGGTGGGGCGCGAGCGCGTCCGCATCGGTGACGTCCAGACCGAGCGGGAAGCCCGAACGGAGCTCGGGCTCCTCCACGGCGAGCGCCAGCAGCGCCTCGATCAGCGCGTACCGGGTCGGCGCACGGAGCCCTAGCGTGAGGTGCAGCGAGCGGTGGCCGAGCGCCTCGGCCGCGTGCACCCAGCCGCGCGGCAGATAGAGGACGTCGCCCGAGTCGAGGACGACGTCGAGGACCGGCGGGCCCGCCGCGACCGCTCCGACCTCGTCGACGCGGCCGCCCCACGGCTGGCGCTCCAGCGGGTCCGAAAGCACCGGCTCGTGGACCCGCCACCGTTTGCGCCCGGCCACCTGCAGCACGAATACGTCGTGGATGTCGTAGTGGGCGTCGAAGCCCTTGTTGCCGGCCGGGGTCAGGTACGCGTTCGCCTGCACCGGTGCGACCAGCTCCTCGGCCAGCCGTCCGGTGAAGTCCATCAGCGGCGGCCACATCCGGTGCAGGCCCTGCAGGACCAGCGTCGCGCCGTCCGCGTACAGGTCGAAGACCCGTTCGTCAAGGACCTGGTCGGCTATCTCGGCGCCGGCGCCGCCGCTGCCGGTGAACCGGCTCGCCGACAGGACCTTGCCGTCCTTCGCCACCCGCAGGAACGGGGTACGCAGGCCCCGCCGGCTCAACAGCTCGTCGACATCGTCGAGGCCGAGCAGGTCGTCGAAGCCGGGTTCGACGCCGGCGGCCTCGAGGTCGTCGGCGCGCGAGAGCAGCGGGGCCCGCCCCCAGTGTGTGCGGGCGAACTCGCGAAGATCGAGGGCGACGCAGCGTCGCAGCGCCATACCGGCCGGCGCGGGCAGCGCCGTCATGTCACCGTGCGCCGCCGTCGGCGCCGCCGTCCACCGCCTTCGGGCTGGCGCCGCCGTCCAGCGGACCCTCCTGGCCGCCGCCGGCGCCTCCGTCGGCCCCGCCGTCCACCGCGTTCGGGTCGGCGCCGCCGTCCAGCGGACCCTCCTGGCCGCCGCCGGCGCCACCGTCGGCTCCACCGTCACGGCCGGCCGGGTTGGCCCCGCCGTCGGCCATGCCCTCGTCGCGCGTGCCCTCGTCGGTTCCGCCGCCCGAGCCGGACGTGCGGATGTCGTCGTCTTCGAGTCTCATCGATCCCTCCGGTCACTCAGGCGCCAGAATCGGCGCGTCTCCTAAGTGCCCAGGTTTGCTCCGGTTCACACGCCGCCCGCCGGCGCGCCGTGCCGGCCCTCGCCGGCGGCGAAGCGAGCCGCGCCCGCCGCCGCGTTCGCGGTGAGCGACTCCAGCCCGAGCCTCAGCTCGGCCGCCATCGCCTGGTCGTCGGACAGGCCGTGTTGGTCGAGCGCCGATCGGCGGTCGTTGCGCAGACAGGCCTGCGGCAGGTCCGCGATCTCCGCGGCCACCTCCTCCGCCGCGGCGCGCGCCTCGCCCGGTGCCACCAAACGGTTCACCAGCCCCATCTGGTACGCCTCGGTAGCGGGCACCGCGCGGCCGGTCAGGATCAGGTCCAGGGCGCGGCCCAGCCCGATCAGCCGTGGCAGCCGCACGGTCCCGCCGTCGATCAGTGGCACGCCCCACCGCCGGCAGAACACCCCGAACACCGCGTCCTCCTCGGCGACCCGCAGGTCGCACCAGAGAGCCAGCTCCAGGCCGCCGGCGACCGCGTACCCGGACACCGCCGCGATCACCGGCTTCGACAGGCGGAGCCGGGTCGGGCCCATCGGTCCGTCACCGTCGGCGGCCACGCGGTTGCCGGTCGGCGTGCCGATGGCCTTGAGGTCAGCGCCCGAGCAGAAGGTGCCGCCCTCGCCCCACAGGACGCCCACGCGGGCTACCGGATCGGCCTCGAACGCTCGGAACGCATCCGCGAGGGCGGCGGCCGTCGGCCCGTCCACCGCGTTGCGGGACTCGGCCCTGGCCAGGATCACGGTGGTCACGTGACCGCGAGCTTCAACTCGAACCGACATGTGTGACTACTCTCCGTTACGACGGCAGTGACGGGGGATAACGTTCGACCGAACGTACCTGGCACGCGTCGCCACTTTGGCGAAACATTGGGACTTGTGCCCGCCCGGCATCGCAAGCGCGACCGCTTCCGCGGCTATCGCGCCACCGCAGTCGTGGTTGCGTTACTCTGCGTAGCCGCGGTCGGCGTCGGCGCGTACCGGGAGCTGACCAAGCCGGCCTGCACGGGAGAGATCCGCCTTTCGGTCGCGGCCGCGCCCGAGATCGCGCCGGCACTGCAGAAGATCGTCTCCCGGTGGCGGCGGGACGACCCCGCGATCGAGGGCCGATGCCTGGCCGTCACCGTCGCCGCGCAGGACCCGGCGGACGTAACCGCGGCGATCGCCGATGCACACGGCGTGACCCTGGGCGGGGTCGGCAGGGCCAGCGGTGCGACCGGGATCCCCGACGTCTGGGTGCCGGACTCCTCGACGTGGTTGATGCGGCTGCGGGCGCAGGCCCCTGGGTTCACTGTCAGCGACACCCGGTCGATCGCGCGCAGCCCGGTGGTGGTCGCCATGCCCGAGCCGGTCGCGAGCCGGCTGGGCTGGCCCGGCAAGAAGCTGACCTGGGCCGAGCTGCTGGGGCACATGTCCACAGACGCTCAGCTCCACGCCGGCATCGTCGAGCCCACCCGGGACGCGTCGGGACTGTCCGGCCTGCTCGCGCTGGGCGCGGCGGCGAGCGCCGCACCGAACGCCCAACAGGTCACGACCGGCGCACTGCGCGCCCTCGCGACCGGCCGTTCGGCGCTGCGGCAGGACCTGCTCGCCCGGTTCCCTCGCTCGACCGACCCGGCGTCGATCGCCTCGGCGCTCAGCGCGGCTCCGCTCTCGGAGCAGGCCGTCATCGCCTACAACGCGGCGGAGCCGCCGATCCCGCTGGCCGCGCTCTACCTGGACCCGGCGCCGCTGCCGCTCGACTACCCGTACACGGTGCTGCCGGGCACCGACCCGACGCGCGCCACCGTGGCGGACGAGCTGCGGTCGCAGCTGGTGTCGTCGACCTTCCGGGACCTGCTCGCGGCGGACGGGCTGCGCGCCAGCGACGGCTCGGCCGGCACCGCCTTCGCGTTGCCGCGCGGTGGCACGTCGCCGGCCGCCGCGGCGACGGCACCGACCCCGTCCGCGAGCGGTGCCGGTGGTACGGCGGCGGGCGGCCCCGATCCGACCGTGGTCGACCGGGCGCTGTCCACCTGGACCGCGGTCACGGTGCCCGGCCGCATGCTCGCGGTCGTCGACGTATCCGGCTCGATGCTGACGAAGGTGCCGACCGCGGGCAACGCCACGAGGGACCAGGTGACGCGAGAGGCCGCCCGGCGCGGCCTGGAGCTGTTCGACGACTCATGGGCGGTCGGGCTCTGGGTCTTCTCCACCGAGCTGGTCGGCAAACAGGACTACCGGCAGCTCGTTCCGATCGGCCCGCTCTCCAGCCAGCGCGCTCAGTTGGAGACCGCCCTGGACGGGGTGCAGCCAAAGCCCTCGGGGGACACCGGCCTGTACGACACGATCCTCGCGGCGTACCGGACCGTCCAACAGGGATGGGATCCGGGCCGGGTCAACTCGGTCGTCGTGCTGACCGACGGTCTCAACTATGACGCGAACGGCCTCACGCAGGCTCAACTCATCGCCGAGCTGAAGAAGGCGATGGATCCGAAGCGGCCGATCCAGGTCATCATTCTCGGCATCGGGAACGCCGTGAGCCCTGCCGTCCTCCAGCCAATCACGAAGACCACCGGCGGTGGGGTGTTCGTCACCGCGGATCCGGCGAAGATCGGCGACATCTTCCTCAAGGCCATCGCGCTGCGTCCGACGCGCTGACGCTGCGATCCCACACCTGGCCGCCGGACGCCACGAACTGACGACTTTCCGTCGCAACGTCGCCCCGCGGACCCCGAGTAGTCGATTATGTGCCGCGTGGCGTGTGCCGCGGGTCGGGGGGCCTCGCGGCCGTTCGGTATCCCCGGCCGCCACGAACCTCGGTGGGAGGATCGGTGGCGAGCGCGACCCTCACGTCTTCGGCACGCGTAGAGCCGGCGACGCACCCGGCGGTCAGCCATCCGCGGGCGCGGCAGCGTGCGTACGCGCGGAGGCTTGCCTTCATCGACTTCTTCGTCATCTGCCTGGCCGTCGCGAGCGGGTACCTGGTGCGCTTCCAGGGCGAGCAGGCGTTCGGATCGGAGATACCGTACGGCGTCGTGTCCGCCGGGCTCGTGCTGGCGTGGCTGTGGTCACTGCGCCTCATGCGCTGCTACGACGGCCGGAACCTCGGGTACGGCGCCGACGAGTACCGCCGCGTGGCCGGGGCTAGCCTCCGGCTGGCCGGCGCGGTGGCGATCGTCGGGTACCTCGTCGACGTCGGGGTGGCGCGCGGCTTCCTCGGCATCTCGTTCATGGTGGGCACGGTGGGGCTGGTCGTGGCCCGGTTCGCCACTCGCAAGCACCTCCATCGGCAGCGGTCGCGGGGGCGCGGCTGGTCCCGGCAGATGGTGGTCGTGGGCGACGGCGCCCACGTCCTGGAGCTGGTACGCCAACTCCAGCGCGAGCCGTACGCCGGTTACCGGGTGGTCGGCGCCTGCCTGCCCGAGCCACTGGTGACTCCGCAGGCGCAGCGGCTGGGCGGGGTGCCGATCGTCGGATCATTCCGCACGGTCATCGACGCGACGATCGCGAACGGGGCCGACACCATCGCGGTCACCGGGTCGGGGGAGCTGACCGCGACGCGGCTACGTCGACTCGGCTGGCAGCTCGAGGGCACCGGGATCGACCTCGTGCTCGCCCCGGCGCTGACGGACGTCGCCGGCCCACGGATCCACACCAGACCCGTCGCCGGGCTGCCGCTCATCCACGTGGAGGCACCCGAGTTCCGCGGCGGCCGGAAGCTCGTCAAGGGCCTGGTCGATCGCACGATCGCCCTGTGCGCGGTGATCCTGCTCGCACCGCTGATCCTGATCTTGTCGGCCGCCGTGCTGATCGACACCGGGCGACCGATCTTCTTCCGACAGATCCGGGTGGGCCGGGGCGGCCGCGAGTTCGGCGTGTTCAAGTTCCGCACGATGATCGTCAACGCCGACGTGATGCTCGCCCACCTGGTCGCGCGCAACGAGACCGACGGCCTCCTCTTCAAGATGCGGCGCGACCCGCGGGTGACCAGGGTCGGCCGGTTCCTGCGGAGCTGGTCGCTGGATGAGCTGCCACAGCTGTTCAACGTCCTCCTCGGACACATGAGCCTCGTCGGCCCGCGCCCGCCGCTGCCGACCGAGGTCGCCTACTACGACGGCGACATCGCGCGCCGCCTGCTCGTGAAGCCCGGCATAACCGGCCTGTGGCAGGTCAGCGGCCGCTCGGATCTGTCCTTTGAGGACGGCATCCGGCTGGACCTCTACTACGTGGAGAACTGGTCGCTCGCCGCGGACCTGGCCATCATCTGGAAGACCTTCGGCGCGGTGATGGGCCGGCGCGGGGCGTACTAATACCCTGCCCGGATGGCACTGACCAACTGGGCGGGCAACGTGGCGTTCCGTCCGCGCCAGCTGCACCGACCGTCCTCGGTCGAACAGCTGCGGCGCATCGTGGCCGGCGGCGACCGGGTGCGCGCACTGGGCACCGGCCATTCGTTCAACCGACTGGCGGACACCGGCGGCGACCTCGTCAGCCTCGCGGGCCTGCCACCGATGATGGACATCGATACGACCCGCATGGCGGTGCGGGTGGCCGCCGGGGTTCGCTACGGCGAGCTGGCCACCTACCTCGAGGGCCACGGCTGCGCGCTGCGGAACCTGGCTTCGCTGCCACACATCTCGGTCGCGGGCGCGTGCGCCACCGGCACCCACGGCTCTGGCGTCGGCAACGGCAGCCTGGCGACCGCGGTCTCCGCGTTGACGATGGTCACCGCGGACGGCGACCTGGTTACCCTCGATCGGGCGGACCGCCGATTCCCGGGCGCGGTGGTGGCGCTGGGGGCGCTCGGGATCGTCACCAGCCTGACCGTCGATGTGGTGCCCTCGTTCGAGATGGAGCAGCATGTGTACGAGGACCTGCCGCGCGGCCGCATCGACACCGACTTCGATGAGATCATGTCCGGCGCGTACAGCGTGAGCCTGTTCACGGACTGGTCCGGGCCGGACGTCACGCAGGTGTGGCTCAAGTGCCTGGCCGGCACGTTTGTGGCGGAGCGGGACTGGTTCGGCGCCACCCGCGCCGACGGCCCGCGACACCCGATCCGCGGTGGGTCGGCCGCCAACTGCACCGAGCAGCTCGGTGTGCCGGGGCCCTGGCACGAGCGGCTGCCCCACTTCCGCCTCGAGTTCACCCCGAGCAGCGGCGACGAGCTCCAGTCGGAGTACGCCGTGCCGCGGGACCGGGCGGTCGAGGCGCTTGCCACGCTCGACGGTATCCGGGCGCGGATCGCGCCGGTCCTGCAGGTTTCGGAGATCCGCACGGTCGCGGCGGACGATCTGTGGCTCAGCCCCTTCTACGGTCGCGACAGCGTCACCGTGCACTTCACCTGGCTGCCTGATGCCGCCGCCGTGCAGCCCGTCGTCGGGCTCATCGAGGACCGGCTGGCCCCCTTCGCGGCCCGTCCGCACTGGGGCAAGGTTTTCGACATGCGTCCGGCGGTCCTGGCGGGGGTCTACGAGCGGCTGCCGGACTTCGCCGGCCTGATGCGGGCGTACGACCCACGTGGCACGTTCCGCAACGATCTCATCGATCGCTGGTCTCCGCCCGCGTCCGCACCGAGGGGTTAAATAACGTCAAAGGCACCTACGAATTGGGGAGGCCGCGATGAAACCCAGCCCGACGGACCGCTTTACGTTCGGACTCTGGACGGTGGGATGGCCGGCCCGCGACCCGTTCGGCGAGCCGACGCGGCCGCCGCTCGACCCCGTCGAGGCCGTCCATCGGCTCGCGGAGCTCGGCGCGTACGGCGTGACCTTCCACGACGACGACGTGGTGCCGTTCGGCTCCGACGACGCTGCCCGGGAAGGTCATCTGAGCCGATTCCGCAAGGCGCTTGACGAGACCGGCCTCGTGGTGCCGATGGTGACCACGAACCTGTTCACGCACCCGGTGTTCAAGGACGGCGCCTTCACGAGCAACGACCGGCGGATCCGCCGCTTCGCCCTGCGCAAGGTGATGCGCAACGTCGACCTTGCGGCCGAGCTGGGTGCCCGCACCTACGTGATGTGGGGCGGCCGGGAGGGCGCGGAGTACGACCTCGCCAAGGACGTGCGGGCCGCCCTCGATCGGTACCGCGAGGCCGTGGACACGCTGGCTCAGTACGTGATCGACAACGGCTACGAGCTTCGGTTCGCGCTCGAACCGAAGCCGAACGAGCCGCGCGGGGACATCCTGCTACCGACGGTCGGGCACGCCCTTGCCTTCATCGAAAGCCTGGACCACAGCGAGATGGTCGGGGTCAATCCGGAGGTGGGCCACGAGCAGATGGCCGGCCTGAACTTCACGCACGGCATCGCGCAGGCGCTGTGGCACGGCAAACTGTTCCACATCGACCTGAACGGCCAACGCGGAATCAAGTTCGACCAGGACCTCGTCTTCGGGCACGGTGACCTGCTCAATGCGTTCGCGCTCGTGGATCTGCTCGAATTCGGCGGGCCGGCCGGCGGTCCCGCGTACGACGGGCCCCGGCACTTCGACTACAAGCCCTCGCGCACCGAGGACATCGACGGCGTCTGGGCCTCCGCCGCGGCCAACATGACCACGTACCTGCTGCTGAAGGAGCGCGCGGCCGCGTTCCGTGCCGATCCCGAGGTGCGGGAGGCGCTCGCCGCCAGCAAGGTGGCCGAGCTGGCCCGCGCAACCCTGGGCGACGGGGAGACGTACGGGGACCTGCTGGCCGACCGCGACGCGTACGAGGACTTCGACCCGGACACGGTGGCCGAGCGTGGGTACGGCTTCGTCCGGCTCAACCAGCTCGCGGTGGAGCACGTGCTCGGCGCGCGGGGCTGAGGTGGCGCTGGTCGCCGGGGTCGACTCGTCGACCCAGTCGTGCAAGGTGGTCGTGCGCGACGCGGAAACCGGCTCCCTCGTGCGGGAGGGCCGCGCCGCACACCCGGAGGGCACCGAGGTGCACCCGGACGCCTGGTGGTTGGCCCTCGCCGACGCGCTCGACCAGGCCGGCGGGCTCGCGGACATCGCCGCCGTGTCGGTCGCCGGCCAGCAGCACGGCATGGTGTGCCTCGACGATGGAGGTCGGGTGGTCCGGCCCGCTCTGCTGTGGAACGACACCCGGTCCGCCGGCGCCGCCGCCGACCTCATCGACGAGCTCGGCGGGCCGCAGGCCTGGGCGGACGCGGTCGGCCTCGTCCCGGTGGCCTCGTTCACCGTGACGAAGCTGCGCTGGCTCGCCGACCACGAGCCCGGCAACGCCAGCCGCACCGCGGCCGTGTGCCTGCCGCATGACTGGCTGACCTGGCGGTTGTCCACCGAGGACGGACGACCCGACGCGCTGCGCACCGACCGTGGCGACGCGAGCGGCACCGGCTACTGGTCGGCGCGCACCGAACGGTACCGGCCGGACCTGCTCCGGCGCGCCTTCGGTCGCGAGCCGCGGGTACCGGTCGTGCTAGGGCCGGCCGAGCCGGCCGGCGAGGTCTCGATGGGCGCGGCGCTGGGCCCCGGCACCGGTGACAATGCCGCCGCCGCGCTGGGCGTGGGTGCGCTGCCAGGCGACGTGATCGTGTCAATCGGCACGTCCGGCACGGTGTTCAGCGTCGCGGAGACCGCCGCGGCCGACCCGTCCGGCGACGTCGCCGGTTTCGCCGACGCGACGGGCCGCTTCCTGCCGCTCGTGGCCACCCTCAACGCGGCCCGTGTGCTCGACGCCGCCGCCGCGACGCTCGGCGTCGACCACGCAGCGCTGTCCCACCTGGCCTTGTCCGCGCCGGCCGGCGCCGACGGGCTCGTGCTAGTGCCGTACCTGGAGGGTGAGCGCACTCCCAACCGTCCACTATCGACCGGCGCGCTGCACGGGCTCACGCTGCGCAACGCGACGCCTGCGCACCTGGCCCGCGCCGCAGTCGAGGGCATGCTGTGCGCGTTGGCCGACGGGCTCGAGGCGCTCGTCGCCCAGGGCGTGGTCGCGCAACGGGTGATCCTGGTCGGCGGCGGGGCCCGGTCCGCGGCCGTCCGCGACATCGCGCCGACCATCTTCGGCTGCCCGGTCCTCGTGCCTCCGCCGGGGGAGTACGTCGCCAACGGAGCGGCACGCCAGGCCGCTTGGGTCGCCCTGGGCGGCGCGGAGCCACCCCCGTGGACCACCGGCGAGGTCCGGCGGTACGAGGCATCCGCCGCTCCGCAGGTCCGGCAGCGGTACGCCGAGGCGCGTGACCTGACGGTGAACCGCTGATCGACTCGTCGGGGGTGCGCGACCCGTCTACCGTCGGCGCTGTGGGATTGCCGACGAAGGGGTATGACGACTCGCCCGCGACCATCCGCGACCGGGCGATCGGCCTGACGGAGTACCTGCTTGCGGTGCGGGCGATGCTGGAGAAGCCAGCCCGCGCTGTGCCGACGGTCGACGCGTACTGGCAGGACGACCTGCCCACGCTGTGTGAGCTCGGGCCGAGCCAGCCCGGCGGGAGCTGGCTGCGGGTCGGCCGCCCGTCACCGCCGCCCGCGCCGCAGATCCCCACGGCCCTGTTGCGGCACCTGGTCTGGGACCTGACCCCGACCAGCACTCCGACGCTCGTGCAGGACGTCGATACCCCTGTGCCCGCCGAGATCCAGGCCGAGTTCTCCTCCTGGTACGAGGGGCATTGGCTGCCGTGGTCGCGCGACACCGCGGCGGCGGAGGCGACGCAGCGGCTGCACGACAAGCTCTACGAGCTGCGCTACCGGGTCGACATCGACGCGGCCCGGGTGGAGCTGGTCTGGGGCCATCTCGTCCTCGACGTGGTTGTCGGCGGCGAGCGCGTGCAGTACCCCCTGATCGTGACGCCGGTGGGCATCGAGTACGACGCGGAGATCACGATGGTCCGGGTCACCCCGCAGGGCCCGCCCCGGTTGCAGCCGGACGCGCTCGCCGGGTTCGACGACCGGCGGATCGCCGACCTCCTCGAGCTCGGCGGGCCCGGCGGCCAGGTCGATGTCGATCCGTGGGATCCGGGCGAGCGGGAGGAGTTCGCCGGGCGGGCGATGCGCCGCCTCGGCCTGGACCCGACCCGCTCGCCCGTGCGTGACACCGGCGTGCTGTTCGTGCGCCCCCGGCAGCGCATGGTGCGCCGGTTCCTGGAGCAGATGCGGGAGAGGCTGAACAGCGACCCGACCGCCACCGTCGGCGCGCTCGCCGGCGTCCTGGCCCACGAGCCGAGCCGACTCACGATGCCCGACGACCAGCCCGAGGCGTGGAGCCGCGTGGGCGAGCGCCTGCTGATGCCGATGGCGACGAACGACGCACAGGAGTCGATCGCGCGCCGGCTCGCCCTCCACCGCACCGTCGCGGTCCAGGGGCCGCCCGGCACCGGCAAGACGCACACGATCCGGAACCTGATCTGCCACCTGGTCGCGCACGGGAAGCGGGTGCTCGTGCTCGCGCAGAAGGAGGACCCGCTGCGCGTGCTGCGCGACGGGCTGCCCGAAGACATCCAGCCGCTGTGCCTCGCGGTGCTGGGGCGCTCCGTGGACCAGCTCGTCCAGCTCCAGATCGCCGCCCGCGAGCTGTCCGACCGGGCCGCGACGCTCGACGCGGCCGTGGGCGCTGCCTGGGTCGCCCGGCTGCGCGAGGACATCGACGACATCGAGGCGGAGCTCGGGCGCTGGCAGGAGGAGTTGCGGCTGGCAGCCGAGCGGGAGTCGGCGACGTACCCGCTCGATCCCGATGCCGCTCCGGCCAGTGCCAGCGAGGTCGGCGAGTGGCTGCGCCGGCACGCCGCCAACGGGATCGTCCCGGATCCGGTGCGGCCGGGCACGCCGGAGCCGTTGACCGCGGCCGAGTTCGCCGTCCTGGCCGAGCTGGCCCGGCGCGTCCCGGCCGAGGACCGGGCCGCGGCACTGGGCATACTGCCCGCGGAGGGGCGGCTGCCGAGTGCCGAGGCCCTGGCGGCCCGGCGGGACGCCCTGCGTGACGCACGCAAGGTCGTGGACGCGCTGCGCGACCGCGGCCTGGCCATGGACGGCGTACGCGCGCTCGGCGCCGGCGTGCTCGACGAGCTCGCCGCCCAGCTGCGCACCGGTGCCGATCGGCTCGCTCGCCGCGAGGGGAGCTGGACCGACCGGCTAGGGCAACTCGTCCGCGACCGGAGCTGGCAAGCGGTGTGGGACGACCATGTGAGTGGCTGCCAGCACCTGTTGGCGGAGCTCGCCCGCCGTACGACGTTCCTCGCCGGCCGGCGCGTCACCGTGCCGGAGGAGGACCTGGGGCAGCCGCGTCGGCTGCTCGGCCAGCTCGAGCAGGCCCGGCAGCGGTACGCCGCGGGCCGCCGGATCCGCCGGTTCACCCACGGCGAGCTGGCCCGCCTGGTCGGCGAGTGCCGGGTGGACGGCGAGCCGCTGCGCACCACACAGGACGTCGACCTGGTGGTCGCAGCGGTCGAGCGCGGCCAGCTGCGGCGGCAGCTCGCCAACCGGTGGACCGAGTGGACCGAGCGGCTCGGCGCGCCGGCGCCGTCGGCCGGGAGCGAACCCGAGCTGTGGGCCGGCCGGCTGCTCGCCGAGGCCGTCGACGCGCTGGACTGGGATCGTCGGCGCTGGCCGGCGCTGTACGCCACCCTCGTCCAGGTCTACCCGAGCTGCCCGCGCGCCGTGGACGCCCGGCAGCTCGGCGAGCTGGCCGGTGCGGTCGAGGCGTCCGGGAACTGGTTCCTCGCCGAGCGCCTCGAGGGCGAGCGACGGGCGATGGGTGAGTGGCTGGCGCAGCTGGCGGCCGACCCCGCGGCCGCTCCCGTCCTCCGCCGGCTGGCCGCGGCGTGGGACGCCGAGGACCTGGCCGGCTGGGACGACGCCGTGGCCGAGGTCGCTCGACTGTGGACGTTCCGGCCGGACGCGGAGCGGTACGCCGCACTGCACGCCCGGCTCGTCACCGCCGCTCCGCAGTGGGCGGCCGCCATCGACCTCGGCGACGAGGCGGCGTTGCCGGACGGCGGAGAGGCCGCGCTGCGGGCCTGGCGGTGGCGGCAGGTGCAGACGTGGTTCGA
The DNA here is from genome assembly GCA_036506795.1 of Micromonosporaceae bacterium. GTDB lineage: Bacteria > Actinomycetota > Actinomycetes > Mycobacteriales > Micromonosporaceae > DASXRC01. Next base: position 7,199 of record DASXRC010000118.1, on the reverse strand, counting down.
CGAGACGGTCGCCGGTGCGGACACCAGTGCGCTGGCGCGGCGCATCGAGCGGGGGCGGGAGCGCATCCGCCGAATGACCCGCGACCTCGTAGAGGGGTCCGCGTGGCTCGAGGTTGCGCTCACGCTGGACGACCGTCGCAAGGCCGCGCTCGCCGACTGGACCGCCGCCCTCCGGAAGATCGGAAAAGGCACCGGGAAGAGCGCCGCGCACTGGCAGGCCGCCGCGCAGCGGGCGATGTCCGAGGCGGTTACCGCGGTGCCGGCCTGGATCATGACGATCGACCGCGCGCTGGAGCAGTTCACCGGCGGCGAGGCGATCTTCGACGTGGTGATCGTGGACGAGGCGTCCCAGGCCGACATCTTCGCGTTGCCAGTGCTCAGCCTCGCCCGGCGGGCCGTCGTGGTCGGCGACGACCAGCAGATCGGTCCGCAGCTGGTCGGCGTGCCGGCCGACCGAGTCAACGCGTTGATCGCGACCCACCTGGTCGGCGTGCCGTCCGCCGAGCACTTCGACACCGAGAGCAGCCTGTACGACCACGCGGTCCGCCGCTCGCCGCAGCGCATCCTGCTCACCGAGCACTTCCGCTGCGTACCGGCGATCATCGCGTTCTCGAGCGACACGTACTACGACCGCAAGATCCAGCCGTTGCGCGCCGACCGACCGGAGGGCTTGGGCCCGGCGGTGACCGCCGTGGGGGTGGCCGACGGCCGGCAGGAGACGCTGCCGGAGTACGGCGAGGTCAACGTCGCCGAGGCCGAGGCGCTGGTGGCGCGGGCGGCGGCGATCGTCGCGGACCCGGCGTACGCCCGCAAGTCCATCGGCGTGGTGAGCCTGCTGTCCGGCAGCGGGCAGGCGGCGTACCTGCAGCACCGGCTTCGCGAGGAGATCGGCGCGGACGAGCTCGAGCGGCGTCAGCTGCGCGTCGGCGACCCGTACACGTTCCAGGGCGACGAGCGGGACATCGCTCTGATCTCGATGGTGGTGTCCGCCGCGGACGGCGGGTTCGGGGCGTTCACCAAGCGCGACTTCCACCGCCGGATCAACGTGGCCGCATCGCGGGCCCGTGACCAGATGTGGCTGTTCCACTCGGTCGGCCTCGGCGACCTGCACCCCGACGACGCTCGCGCGCTGCTGCTGGCTTACGCCCAGCGGCCCCGCCAGATCGAGGAGCCGGTCGGCGCCCCGGAGGATCGCTGCGAAAACGACTTCGAACGCGCCGTGCTGCGCATGCTCACCGCCCGCGGGCTGCGACCCGTCGCGCAGTTCCGGCTCGGTAGCTACCGGGTGGACTTCATGGTCGCCGGAACCGACGGGCGCCGGCTCGCGATCGAGTGCGACGGTTACCTGGGTGCCGACGCGTTCGCGCAGGGTATGCGCCGCCAGGCGGTGCTCGAACGGGTCGGCAACTGTGTGTTCGTGCGGCTGCGGGCTAGCCTGTTCCACCGCGACCCAGACGTTGCCATGGAGCCCGTCTGGGAGCGCGCCGAGGACCTGGGCCTGCTCCGTGGCCACTAGTACAAACTGTTTGTAGTACAAACTGTTTGTAGTACGCTCGGTCACATGACCGTCGTGGGGCGGCACGCGGAGCTCGCGGAGCTGGAGTCGGCCTGGGGCACGGCCGGCCAGGGCGACCCGCAGCTCGCGGTCGTGTGGGGCCGCCGCCGGGTCGGCAAGACCTTCCTGCTCAGCCACTTCGCGCGCGGCAAGCGGGCCGTCTACTTCACCGCCACCCGTCAGGACAGCGCCGACCGCCAGCTGCGCCGGTTCGCGGAGCGGGTCCGCGAGGAGCTGGGCGACGAGGTCCGGGACCTGGCGCCGGAGACCTTCCCGGACTGGGAGGCGGCCCTGCGGTTCGTGCTGCGCCTGGCGGAGGGCGCGCCGCTGCTCGTGGTCGTCGACGAGGCCCCGCGGCTGACCGGCGGCCGGTCGGACTTCGCCGACGTGATCTCCGCGGTGTGGGAGAACCGGGCCCGCAGGCAGCGCCTCATGCTCGTGCTCTCCGGTAGCGCGGTGGCCGTCATGGAGGAGATGCTCGGGCCGCACGGCGGGCTACACCGGCGGGCGAGCGTCGAGCGGCGGATGGACCCGTTCCCGCTGGTCGATGCCCGCGCGTTTCAGCCGGACCTGCCGGCGGAGGCGTTCGTCGAGGCGTACGCGGCGTGCGGCGGCTACCCGCTGCACCTGCGCCGCTGGTCGGCCGAGCGCGACACCGAGACGAACCTGCGCGAGTTGGCGTTCACGCCGGGCGGGTTGCTGCTGCGGGACGCGCCCGACATCCTCTCCGAGGATCTCGACTGGCGCGGCGGCTACGAGCGGGTGCTGACCGCGATGGCGGGCGGTGCCCGGCGCCGGTCGCGCATCGCCGGCCGGGCCCAGCAGCGCATCGACTACACGCTCGATCGGCTGCGCCGGGCCGGGTACGTCCGCGTGGTGCGGTCGATCGGCGCAGGTGGCTCGCCGGATCCGCTGTACGAGATCGCGGACGACTACCTGGCATTCTGGTTCGCCGTGCTCCGCGACGACGCCGACCTCATCGAGGGCGGCCAGGGGGGCCCGGTTCAGCGGCGTACCGCGGGCCGGTGGCGTACCCATGTCGGGCGTGTGTTTGAGGCCGAGGCGCGCGCCCACGCGCGGCGGCTGGTGGCCGCGGGCGAGCTGCCGCCCGAGACGTTGGTGGGTAAGTGGTGGCGGGACGAGATCGCCGAGATCGACGTGCTGGCGCTGGCCGGTGACGGGCCGGTCCTGGTCGGCGAGTCGCGGTGGCAGGCACGAGAGGTGACCGAGCGGGACCTGCACGAGCTGCGACGGCGGGCCGCACAGCTGCCGGCCCCACCGGCCGACGGCACGACGTACGCCTTCTGGGCGCGCGGCGACCCCACACCGGCCCTCGCCCGGCACCCGGACGTGCGCGCGTACACGCCCGCCGACCTCGTCGGACCGCCGCGATGACGTCGAGGCTGGCGGTCGGCGGCGGACCGGTGCACCGGCTCTACAGCGTGGTCGTGTTCATCGTCCTGGCGTCGCTCGACAATGTCGCGATCGGTCTGGTTCCGCCGCTGCTCGGGTCCATCGGCGACGACCTGCACGTCTCGACGGCCGGCCTCGGCCTGGCGGTGGGCGCCAGTTATCTGGTCAGCGCGGTCGCGGCGGTCGCGTGGGCGTACGTCGGGGACCGGACGCACCGCAAGCCCCTGCTCATGATCGGTACGCTGATCTGGGCGGCCGGCACCGGGGCGACCGCGGCGAGCCACAGCTTCGCCGCGTTCGCGGCCGCCCAGCTCCTCGCCGCCATCGGCCTCGGCGCGGTGGGATCCATCGGCTTCTCCGTGGTCAGCGATCTCATCTCACCCCGCCGGCGCGGCCTCGTGATGAGCTTCTGGGGACTGTCCCAGGGCGTCGGCACGCTGGCCGGCACGATGCTCGGCGGCCTACTCGGCGCCTCCGACTGGCGGCGCCCGTTCGTGTTGCTCACCGGCGTCGGCGTGGGCGCGGCCGTGGCGTACCTCTTCACATACAGCATTCGGCGCGGGCAGAGCGACCCGGAGCTGGCCGGCATCATCGCCGCGGGCGGCGAGTACGGGTACCGCATCAGCCGGGCCGACCTGCCGTCCATCGTGGGCCGGCGGACGAACGTCTGGCTCATCCTGCAGGGCTTGACCGCCCAGGTCGCCTTCGGGTCGCTGATCTGGCTGCCGGTGCTGCTCCAGCGCAAGGCCGAGGACCTGGGCCTGTCGACGGACACCGCGGTGGCGGTCGGCGCCGTGTACGCGACGGTGTATCAACTCGGCGGTGTGCTGTCGATCGCCGGCGGGCTGATCGGTGACCGGCTGCAGCGGCGTACCCCGAGAGGGCGCGCGCTGGTCGCGGCCGTGGGCGTTCTCGCGGCGATCCCTCTCTACCTGGTTTTGCTCTTCATGCCGCTGCGGGTGAACCTCGCCGACGGCGCTAGCGGCGGGGCGGTCGTCCGGGCCGTGCTGCTCAGCGTCGTCACCGAGCCGACGATGACCGCGAGCTTCCTCATAGCGGTTCTCGCGCTGGCACTCACGTCGGCGAACGCCCCCAACTGGTACGCGCTGATCGTCGACGTCAACCCGCCCGAGCACCGCGGCACCGTCTACAGCCTCGGCAACCTCGTCAACGGGGTGGGCCGCGCGGCCGGCAACGGCCTGGTCGGGCTGGTGTTCCGCGCCCTGCAAGGCGGGTTCCCGCCGCCGTTGAACTACATGGTCGGGCTCGCGTTGTTCCAGGTCTTCTTCGTGCCGACCGGGGTCATGTACTGGCTGGCCTCGCGCACGTCGCCGAAGGACATCGCGGACGTGCACGCGACGCTGCAAGCCCGTGCCGCCGCCGCGGCCGAGGCCGAAACTATGGCGTCTCCAGCCAGACCGTGACGTCCTGTGGGAGCCGACCGGCGTCCGTCAAGCTGGCGCTGGCGATCAGAGGCCGGGTACCCGGCGGCAACGGCGCCGGGTCTGCCCCGAAGTTGGTCAGCACGATCGTCCGGCCCGTGCGGAACGCGAGCACCTGCTCGTCGGCGTCGAGCCAGCCGAGCGTGCCGCGGCCGAGCGCCAGCTCGCGGCGCAGCCTCAGCGCGGCCCGGTACATCTCGTACGTCGAGCCGGCCACACCGCGTTGGCGGTCCAGCGCGTACTCCGACCATTCCGGGGGCTGTGGCAGCCAGGTCCGCGCCGTCGGCCCGAAGCCGTACGATGGCGCGTCGGCCTCCCACGGGATCGGCACGCGGCAGCCGTCCCGGCCCCGCATCGCCCCGTGCGAGCGGTGGAACGTCGGATCCCGCCGGTCCTCGTCCGACATCGTGGTGTGCTCGGGCAGGCCCAGCTCCTCGCCCTGGTAGAGGTATGCCGAACCGGGCAGGGCGAGCATCAGCAGCGTCGCCGCCCGCGCCCGACGGAGGCCCAGCACCGGGTCGGGCTGTTCGTCGCCGGGGCCGATGCCGCGGGGGCGGGCGGTGCCAATCGGCAGGCCGAGCCGGGACGGATGGCGGATCACATCGTGGTTCGACAGCACCCAGGTCGTCGCCGCGCCCACGGCGTCGGCGGCCGCGAGCGAGCGGGTGATGACGCTGCGCTGCGCCTCGACGTCCCAGTCGGCCTGCAGGTACTCGAAGTTGAACGCCTGGTGCATCTCGTCGGGGCGGACGTACGCCGCGAGCCGCTCCGCCGGCTCGACCCATGCCTCCGCGATCAGGATGCGATCATCGCCGTAGCTGTCCACGATGGACCGCCAGGAGCGGTAGATCTCGTGCACGCCGTCCTGGTCCCACATCGGAGGCCGCTGCCCCTCGGTGGGCGGGCCGGTCAGGGGTTCGACGGGATAGTGCCAGTCGGGAAGGTTCGCCTGCTTGACCAGGCCGTGGGCGACGTCGACCCGGAAACCGTCGACGCCGCGGTCGAGCCAGAACCGGAGGATGTCCGCGAACTCGGCGCGGACGTCGGCATTGTCCCAGTTCAGATCCGGCTGTGCGGTGTCGAACAGGTGCAGGTACCACTGGCCGGGCCGGCCATCCCGCTCGATGACCCGGGTCCACGCCGGGCCGCCAAAGACGCTCTCCCACCCGTTCGGTGGCAGCTCGCCGCCCTCGCCGCGGCCGTCCCGGAAGATGTACCGCCGCCGGGCGGCGCTGTCGGGCGTCGCGGCCAGCGCCTCGAGAAACCAAGGGTGGGAACTCGAGGTGTGATTCGGGACCAGGTCCACGATCACCTTCAGGTCCCGCGAGTGCGCCTCGGCGAAGAGCTTGTCGGCGTCCTCGAGCCGCCCGAACAGCGGGTCCACGTCGCGGTAGTCGGACACGTCGTATCCGGCGTCCGCCTGGGGCGACGGGTAGAACGGGGACAGCCACACCGCGTCCACACCGAGCTCGACCAGGTGGTCCAGTCGCTCCGTGGTGCCCGGCAGGTCGCCTACGCCGTCGCCGTCGGAGTCCGCGAACGACCGCGGGTAGACCTGGTAGATGACCGCGCTGCGCCACCATAGGGCTTCGTACATGTCCCCAGTGTGCCCGCCACCGGAGGGATGACGCGCCCGCGACGGGGTCCGGTCCTTGTTGCCCTCATCACCCGATGTGACAATCAAGACCTGGCGCCGGCGCCAGACTGAGGAATCGCGGGTGAGCCATGGATGGCACGCGAGACATCGACCTCGATCCGTCCGAGGTCGAGTTCGGATCGAGCGGGCGCAGCCTGGTGCCCGCCGCCCTGCGCGGCAAGGTTTGGCTGGCGCTCGCCGGCCTGGTCATCGCGCTGCTGGCCGGGCAGCTGTGGCGGGAGCACCGGCAGTCCGGGCCCGAACGGGAAGCCGCCCTGGCCATCGAGGCGTACACCGCGGCGTGGAACGCCCACGACTCCGACGGCGTACGCGCGGTGCTGGCCCCCGGCGCGACGTTCGCCGAGGCGGAGAGCCTCGAACACCCGCTGCTGACCGCGACCGGAGGCCAGATCGACGCCGTGCTCGACGCCATGTTCGACGCCGGCGTCTCGCTGGAGACCACCGGCCGCGTGATCGTGGTCGGCGACGGTGCCGCCCGGGCGACCGTGCCGCAGCGGTTCGGTTATCAGGTGAACGGGTTGAACGTGTCCGAGGACGGCGTGTCGCTCTTCTCCCTGGTCAGGGTCGGCGGCGGTACGCGGATCGCCGAGCACGTGTGGTGGCGGCCGCAGGGCCCGCAGTACCCGTCGATGCGATGGGTGGTCGACAGCTCTACCCCTTGACGCTGCCCGCGAGAAGTCCGCGCACGAAGTACCGCTGCAGGGACACGAACACGATCAGCGGAACGATGATCGAGACGAACGCGCCCGCCGACAGCAGGTGCCAAGCCGTGCCACGGGTGCCGCTCAGGTTCGCCAGCGCCACGGTCATCGGTGCGTTGACGTTGCCGGCGAACGTCAGGCCGACGAGGTAGTCGTTCCAGACCCAGAGGAACTGGAAGATGCCGAACGCGGCCAGCGCCGGGGTGAGCAGCGGCATCAGGACGTTGAAGAAGATCTGGACGTGGCCGGCGCCGTCGACCCGGGCCGCCTCCAGCAGCGACGCGGGCACCTCCTTCATGAAGTTGTGCAGCAGGAAGATCGCCAGTGGCAGCGCGAACGTCGAGTGCGCGAGCCACAGCGCCCAGAACGTGCCGCCGAGGTGCGCCTTGACGAACATGGTCAACAGTGGGATCAGGGTGACCTGGATCGGC
>DASXRC010000117.1:0-22576 GCA_036506795.1 Micromonosporaceae bacterium | reverse complement strand
GCCGCAGGCGAAGGACACCGGCGTGAAGTACAAGGAGCACCCGATCTCCTCCGGCCCGTACATGTTCAAGACGTACGAGCAGGACAAGAGCTTCACGCTCGTCCGCAACCCGAACTGGGACCCGAAGACCGACCCGAACCGCAAGGCGCTGCCGGACGGTTACGACGTCACGATCGGGGCCAACGCTGATGACATCGACAACCGGCTCATCTCCGGTGACCTGCAGGTGGACATCGCCGGCACCGGCGTGCAGCCCGCCGCGCTGAGCCGGGTGCTCGGCGACCCGACCCTCAAGGCGCGTGCCGACAACCCGCAGGCCGCACGGCTCAACTACACCTCGATCAACCCGAAGGTGGCGCCGCTGGACAACATCGAGTGCCGCAAGGCCGTGATGTACGCCGCAGACAAGACGCTGTACCAGCAGGCGTACGGCGGCCCGCTCGCCGGCGGTGAGATCGCTACCGGCCTGTTGCCCCCCGTGATCCCGGGCTTCCAGAAGCTCGACATCTACACCCCGGGTGCGGACAACAAGGGCGACCTCGACAAAGCCAAGCAGGCGCTGACCGCGTGTGGCCACCCGACCGGCTTCGCCACCAACATGGCGTACCGGGCCGAGCGGCCCAAGGAGAAGGCGGTCGCGGAGGGTCTGCAGCAGTCGCTCGCTCGCGTGGGCATCAAGCTGACCCTCAAGTCGTACCCGACCGGCGACTACTTCGCGTTGTACGCCGGCAAGCCCAGCTTCCGGAACCAGCAGGCGAAGCTCGGCCTGATGACGAACAGCTGGGGTGCGGACTGGAACGACGGGTTCGGCTTCCTGCAGCAGATCGTCGACAGCCGGGTCATCCGGGACACCGGTGGCTCGTCGAACCTCAGCGTCATGATCCCCGACGTCGACAAGCTGGTCGACCAGGCGATCGCGGAGCAGGACGTCAAGAAGCGTGAGGAGATCTGGGCTTCGGTCGACAAGCGCGTCATGGAGGAGGCCGTCATCCTGCCGGGTGTCTGGGCGAAGCAGGTCACCCTGCGCGGCACCAACACGACGAACGTGTTCGTCAACGAGGCGTTCGGGCAGTACGACTACCAGGCGATGGGTCTCCAGTAGTCGGCTGCGGATAGCGAGCAACAGTTAGGCAGGTGAAGGCACAGGGTGGCCGGTCCGCCGGGAGACCCCGGCAGACCGGCCACCCAGGCCGGACAACGTGGTCACGTACATCATCCGGCGCCTGTTCGGCGCGGTGCTGACGCTCTTCATCGTCAGCATCATCACCTTCGGGATCTTCTTCCTGATCCCCCGGTGGGCGGGAGGCTCGGCGGAGAGCCTGGCCTCGCGCTATGTGGGCCGGACCGCGAACCAGGAGCAGGTCGCGCTCGCCGCCAAGAAGCTCGGCTTCAACGACCCGCTGTGGGAGCAGTACGGCCGCTGGGTCAAGGCGATCTTCGTAGGCGCGGACTACAACTACGGGCCGGGCGTGGAGCATTGCCCTGCGCCATGCTTCGGCTACTCCTTCATCAGCCGTACGCCCGTTTGGCCGGACCTGATCGACCGCATGCCGGTCACGCTGTCGCTGGCGCTGGGCGCGTCGATCATCTGGCTGATCTCCGGCGTCGCGGTGGGAGTGCTCTCCGCGCTTCGGCGTGGCACGGTCTTCGACCGCGCGGCGATGGGCATCGCGCTGGGCGGGGTCTCCCTGCCGATCTTCTTCACCGGCCTCTTGTCGCTGGCGATCTTCAGCTACAAGCTCGGCTGGACCGCCCCGGGCGGGCACTTCACCCCGTTCACGCAGAATCCCGCCGACTGGGCATACAACTTGATCTTGCCCTGGATCACGCTCGCATTCCTATTCGCGGCCGCCTATGCGCGGCTCACGCGGGCGGGCATGCTGGAGACCATGAGCGAGGACTACGTCCGGACGGCCCGGGCGAAGGGCCTACGCGAGGGTCGAGTGATCACCAGACATGGGCTGCGGGCCGCGCTCACCCCGATCATCACGATCTTCGGGCTCGACCTTGGCCTGCTGCTCGGCGGCGCGGTGCTGACCGAGAGCACGTTCTCGCTGCCGGGCCTCGGCAAGTACGCCATCGACGGCATCTTCGCCAACGACTTCCCCAAGGTGATGGGCGTGACGCTCATCGCGGCCCTGTTCGTGGTCATCGCTAATCTGGTCGTGGATCTCTTCTACGCGGTGGTCGACCCCAGGGTGAGGCTCGGATGACGGCGGCGGAATCGTTGATGGTGAACCGGGTGATCCCGGGCAGCGCGTTCCTCGAGGTCCGCGAGCTGCGCATCCACTTCCCCACGGACGACGGCCTGGTCAAGTCCGTGGACGGCCTGTCGTTCACGCTCGAGCGCGGCCAGACCCTCGGGATCGTGGGCGAATCGGGCTCGGGAAAGTCCGTCACGAGCCTGGGCATCCTCGGCCTGCACAACAAGCGCAACGCCAACGTCTCCGGCGAGATCTGGCTCGACGGTCAGGAGCTCGTGGGCGCCTCCCCCGACGCGGTCCGCCGCCTGCGCGGCAAGAAGATGGCGATGATCTTCCAGGACCCGCTGTCGGCGATGCATCCGTACTACACGGTCGGCGCTCAGATCATCGAGGCGTACCGGATCCACAACAACGTCTCGAAGGCGGTCGCCCGCAAGCATGCGATCGATCTGCTCGGGCGGGTCGGCATTCCGCGACCGGCGAAGCGCGTCGAGGATTACCCGCACCAGTTCTCCGGGGGCATGCGGCAGCGTGCGATGATCGCGATGGCGCTCTCCAACGACCCGGAGCTCCTCATCGCGGATGAGCCCACGACCGCGCTTGACATGACCGTGCAGGCGCAGATCCTCGACCTGATGCGCGACCTGCAGGAGGAGTTCAACTCGGCACTGATCATCATTACCCACGACCTCGGCGTGGTCGCCGAGCTCGCGGACGACATCCTCGTGATGTACGCCGGGCGGTGCGTCGAGTACGGCACCGCCACCGAGGTCTTCCAGCACCCGGAACACCCGTACACCTGGGGCCTGCTCGGCTCGATGCCGCGGTTGGACCGCCCGACCGCCGAGCGGCTGATCCCGATCAAAGGGACGCCGCCGTCGCTCATCAACCTGCCGTCCGGGTGCTCCTTCCACCCACGCTGCCCGTACGAGCCGCAGACGGGTGGCCTCGGCCGGACAGTCATGCCCGACCTCGTCACGGTCGACGCACGCCATCAGGTGCGGTGCCACCTGTCGGTGACCCAGCGGCGCACCATCTGGGAGAACGAGATCAAGCCGAAGCTGGAGGCCTCGTGACGTCGCCGATCAACGAGGACGCGCTGCTGTCGGTGCGCGGTCTCGAGAAGCACTTTCCGATCACCAAGGGCATCCTCAAGCGCAAAGTCGGCGCGGTGCAGGCCGTCGACGGCGTCGACTTCGACGTGCTGAGGGGCGAGACGCTCGGTGTGGTGGGCGAGTCCGGATGCGGCAAGACGACCACCGGCCGCCTCATCACCCGGCTGCTCGAGCCCACCAACGGAAAAATCGTCCTCGAGGGTCACGACATCACCCACATGTCGCAGGGGCGTCTGCGCCCGCTCCGTCGCGACATGCAGATGATCTTCCAAGACCCGTACTCGTCGTTGAATCCGCGGCACACCGTGGGTGCGATCGTCGGGGCGCCCTACCACATTCAGCGCGTCAAGACCGAACGGGGCGTCAAGCGGGCCGTCCAGGACCTGCTCAAGCTCGTTGGCCTGAACCCGGAGCACTACAACCGGTACCCGCACGAGTTCTCCGGCGGTCAGCGCCAGCGCATCGGCATCGCCCGGACGCTCGCCCTCAGGCCGAAGCTGATCGTGGCGGACGAGCCGGTGTCGGCCCTGGACGTCTCCATCCAGGCGCAGGTCGTGAACCTCCTCGAGGACCTGCAGGACGAGCTCGAGCTCACCTACGTCGTGATCGCACACGACCTCTCGGTGGTCCGGCACATCTCCGACCGCGTGGCCGTCATGTATCTGGGCAAGATCGTCGAGATCGCGGATCGCGACGCTCTCTACGCGCACCCACGGCACCCGTACACGAACGCCCTCGTGTCGGCCGTCCCGGTGCCCGACCCGGCCCGGCGGGACAGCGCGCAGCGCGAGCGGATCCTGCTCACCGGCGACGTGCCGAGCCCGATCGACCCCCCGTCGGGGTGCCGGTTCCGCACTCGGTGCTGGAAGGCGCAGGAGATCTGCGCGGTCGAGGAGCCGCCGCTGATCCCGCGGCTCGGCGACCCGGACGGCCACGCGGCCGCCTGCCACTTCCCGGTGGCGGACGACGAGCACATCGTCGGCCGCCGCGCACGGGGCCCGGCGGCCGAGGTGCCCGAGGCGAGCTGAGCGCGGCGGTCGCCGTCGACCGCGACTCACCCCTCTGGGCGGTGCAGCAGGCCCACCGCGATCGTGTGGACGGCGTCGAGGTCCGCGGGGTCCTTCAGGGTGGCGTGACCGCCGGTCACGGCGTACCACTCCGCGGCGTCCTTGTACTGGACCCGCACGGTGACCTCGCCGCCGGCCAGCTCCGTGCGCAGCGTGAGCGGACCGGTGACCACGCCTACCTCGTCGGTCATTACTCCGCCCGGCCCCGGCGTGATGTCCGCGGTGCGGCTCGCTACGGAGCCCTGCTGCTCGGCCATGTGCACGTCTCCAGCATGTCGATGAGCGCGACCCGCTCCCCGGTGGTCACCGTCAACCGCCAGAAGTGCTTGACCGCGATCCAGTCCTGCGCGTACTCGCACCAATAATCGCGGTTGGCGGGCCTCCACAGGGAGGGATCCTGGTCGCCCTTTGCCCGATTGGCGGCGACGGAAACCGCGACCAGCTGCGGACGCGTCAGGTCGTTGGCGAAGTCTGCCCGGCGCGCGTCGTCCCATCGGGCGGCGCCCGAGCGCCATGCGTTCGCCAACGGGACCAGGTGATCGACGTCCACTTCGGACGGATCGGTCAGGGCCTTGCCGTCGTACGGGCTGTGCCACCGTCCGCTCACGACGTTGCAGCCGCTGAACCGCACGGCCGTGCCATCGCGGACGAGCACCGCGTCCCGAACGTCGCAGTTGTCGCCCGTCTTGCGCCAGTGCGGGAATCGGTCGCGGCGGTAGCCGGCCATCGAGCCCTGTGCGGCGATGACGAGCTGATTGAGCTGGCGGAGCGAGTCGGCGGGTGGCGTGGGTGACGCGGGCGACGCTCCAACCGTCACCTCACAGCCGGTGGCGCCGAGGGTGAGCACCGCCGCCACTGCGACCGCCATCGCCCAAAAAGTCCACAGTGGAGTATGCGTGGGCAGGGGCACGCGCACAGCTTGCGGCTCGCGTGGTCCTTCCCCCGGGTAAGCTCGTTGATTTGGGCGTTTCGCGGCTAAGGTAACGGCCGATGGGGCAGATTGGACGCGTGGGCGAGGCTGCGGCTGCCGATCTGCGGCTGCGCTCCACCGCCGGACGGGGCGTGCTGCTGGCGGCGGTACTGGGCTCGGGCATGGCCTTCCTCGATGCGACCGTCGTCAACGTAGCGCTGCCGCAGATCGGTAGGGACTTCAATGCCTCCCTCGACGGTCTGCAGTGGACCGTTAGCGCGTACACCCTGACGCTCGCCGCGTTCGTATTGCTGGGCGGCGCGCTCGGCGACCGGTTCGGCCGCCGCCGCGTCTTTCTGCTAGGCGTGGTGTGGTTTGCCGTGGCATCGGTGGCGTGCGGCGTCGCTCAGAACATCCTGTGGTTGATCATCGCGCGAGCGGTGCAGGGCGGCGGTGCCGCCCTGCTGACGCCGGGCTCGCTGGCGTTGATGGAGGCGAGCTTCCACCCGGACGATCGTGGGCGGGCCATCGGCGCGTGGTCCGGCCTGTCCGGGGTCTCGACCGCGGTCGGGCCGTTTCTCGGCGGCTGGCTGATCGACGCCTTCAGCTGGCGATGGATCTTCTTCCTGAACCTGCCGCTGGCGGCCGCCGTGGTCGCCGCGAGCGTGAAATGGGTACCCGAGAGCCGCGACCCGACCCGCGCCGACGCCCACTTCGATGTGGCCGGGGCGCTGCTGGGGGCGGTCGGCCTGGCCGGCGTGACCTACGCCCTGATCGAGGCGGCCGAGCGCGGCTTCGGCTCGCGGCTGGTGCTGGGTGCCGTCGTGGTGGGCGTGGCGGGGCTCGCCGCCTTCGTTCCGGTCGAGCGCCGGCGTGGCCCCCGCGCGATGCTGCCGCTCGGGCTGTTCTCGTCGAAGCTGTTCAGCGCCCTGAACGTCTACACGGTGGCCGTCTACGCCGCCTTGTCCGGGACGAGCTTCTTCCTGGTCGTGTTCCTGCAGAACGTGCTCGGGCTCTCCGCGCTCGCGGCCGGCGCGGCCCTGCTGCCCGCGACGATCCTCCTGCTCATCGGGTCCGCGCCGGCCGGCCGGCTGGCCACCAAGATCGGGCCGCGAATCCCGGTGACGATCGGTCCGCTCCTGGGCGCGGCCGGCCTGCTGATGCTTCGGACGATTGGGCCGCACGCCAACTACTGGCTAGACGTGCTGCCCGGCACCGTCGTGTTCGGACTCGGCCTGACGCTGCTCGTCGCCCCGCTGACCGCGGCGGTGCTCGGTGCGGTCGAGGACCGCTTCGCCGGGGTAGCCAGCGGTGTCAGCAACGCCGCCGCGCGGGCCGGTGGCCTGCTCGCCGTCGCGGCCCTGCCGCTACTGGTCGGGATGTCGGGCACCTCCTACGAGGTTCCCGTCGAGCTCACCGCCGGCTTCCGCGAGGCGATGCTGTGGTGCGCGGGACTACTCGTTCTGGGCGCTCTCCTGGCGGCCCTCGCCGTCCCACGGCGCACCCGGCTGACCTCGGCGTCGACCTAGACCCGCGACCCTCTCCCGCCGATCATGGACCTTCCCGCCGATCATGGACTTGTTGTCGTGCTCCGATCTCTCAGCAACGGCAACAACCCCATGATCGACGACGAATTCCATGATCGACGAGGCGGAGCTTCGGCTCAGCGATAGACGCGGTTGACCGCGCTCGTGACCGCCCGCAACGACGCGGTGACGATGTTCGCGTCGAGGCCTACGCCCCAGGCGGTGACCCCGTCGACGTCACACTCCACGTACGCCGCGGCCTGCGCGTCGCCCCCGGCGGACATCGCGTGCTCGTGGTAGTCGAGCACCCGCACCCGTACGCCGAGGGTGCCCAGCGCCTGGACGTACGCGTCGATCGGCCCATTACCGACCGCGGTGAGCGACCGCCGATCGTCGCCCGCGCGTACCTCGGCCGCCAGCTCGACCTTGCCGTCGACCGTGGTGGTGGTGTACTCCACGAGGCCGACCGGCCGCGCGGGCTGGTGCTCAACGAGGTACTCGCCGGCGAAGATCTCCCACATCACCTGGGGCTCCACCTCACCGCCCTCCTCGTCGGTGTGCCGCTGCACGACGCCGGAGAACTCGATCTGCAGGCGCCGCGGCAGGTCCAGGTGGTGCTCCTCCTTCATGATGTACGCGACGCCGCCCTTGCCGGACTGCGAGTTGACCCGGATGACGGCCTCGTAGCTGCGCCCGACGTCGCGCGGGTCGATCGGCAGGTAGGGCACGCCCCAGGCGTACGCGTCCACGGGTAAGCCGGCCGCCGCGGCGTCGGAGGCGATCGCGTCGAAGCCCTTCTTGATGGCGTCCTGGTGCGATCCGGAGAACGCGGTGTAGACCAGGTCGCCGGCGTACGGGTGCCGCTCGTGCACCGGCAGCTGGTTGCAGTACTCAACGGTGCGCCTGACCTCGTCGATGTCGGCGAAGTCGATCTGCGGGTCGATGCCCTGTGAGAACAGGTTCAGGCCAAGTGTGACGAGGTCGACGTTGCCGGTGCGCTCACCGTTGCCGAACAGGCAGCCCTCGACGCGGTCGGCCCCGGCCAGCAGGCCGAGTTCGGTGGCGGCCACCGCGGTGCCGCGATCGTTGTGCGGGTGGAGGCTGAGCACGACACTCGGCCGGCGGGGCAGGTGGCGGTGCATCCACTCGATCGAGTCGGCGTACACGTTCGGGGTGGCCATCTCGACGGTGGCGGGCAGGTTGACGATCAGCGGGCGGTCCGGGGTGGGGTCGATCACGTCGATGACGGCCGAGCAGACCTCGAGCGCGTAGTCCAGCTCGGTTCCGGTGTACGACTCGGGGGAGTACTCGTAGAAGATGTCTGTGTCCGGGGTCAGGATCTCGGCGTACTTCTGGGATAGCCGGGCGCCCTGGGTGGCGATGTCAGTGATCCCGTCGCGATCGAGGCCGAACACCACCCTCCGCTGCAGGGTGGACGTCGAGTTGTAGAAGTGGACGATCGCGCGGCGGGCACCGCGCAGCGACTCGAAGGTTCGTTCGATGAGGTGTTCCCGGCACTGCACCAGCACCTGAACCGTGACGTCGTCCGGGATCATGTCCTGCTCGATCAGGTAGCGGACGAAGTCGAAGTCCGTCTGGCTGGCGGACGGAAAGCCGACCTCGATCTCCTTGTAGCCCATCTGTACGAGCTGGTTGAACATGCGCCGCTTGCGGGCCGGCGACATCGGGTCGATCAACGCCTGGTTGCCGTCGCGGAGGTCGACCGCGCACCACCGTGGCGCGGCCGTCAGCCGCCGGCTCGGCCATTGCCGGTCCGGCAGGTGGACATCGAACTGCTCGTGGTACGGCCGGTACCGCCGGTACGGCATCCGGCTCGGCCGCTGTCGGGCGATCGGCTCGGTGGGTGTCTGCCCGGGTCGGGAGGTTGCGGGTACGTCGGACATGGGGGAGAGGGCTCCTTCAGGTCGTGCGGCGGGTGGCTCTCATGCGTGGGAGGCCGAGGCGGCGTGCGCCGCGGCGGGCCGAGAACCGAGAACCCGGGGCAGACGACGGTGTCGTCCCGGTGCGTTCCGAGGTGAGGATGACCGGCGGCCTACGCGAGCCCGTGCGCGGGTGCCATGAACGCGAGACGGCGGCGCGGCAACACCGCGACGAGGTGCCGGCCTAGAGGGCCTCGTCGCGGCGGCGAAGGAGGAGCGCCTGCCACATGATGTCGATCACCCTACGTGATCAGGACGCCGCCAGGAAGTTCGGTCCGCCATTTGGGACGTACGCGACTTTGAAGATCCTGCGGGTGGTCGGGCGGGCTGGGCGTAACGTGGAGTTATCGGTCGAATTGTCCTAGCCGAGGGTGGGGGCGATGAGCGACGTGACGTCCGCCGGCGGGCCGTCCGGGCCGGAGCCCGGGGACGCGCCGCCCGGGTTCGGCGGGCCGGAAACGGATGCGACACCAGCCGAGTCGCCGGCGCCGACGTATGACCGCGATCCGGCCGGTATTTCCCCGATCACCCGGGCCGAGCGTCGGGCCGCCGAGGCCCGGGCCGCGGCCGAGCGTCAGGGGCCGGGCCATTTCCCGGGCGGCTTCGGCCAGGCGAGCTGGGCTCTGACCCGCCTCGTCCTCGGGTTCCTCTTCCTGTGGGCGTTCCTGGACAAGCTGTTCGGGTTGGACCGGAACACGCCGAAGTCGCGGTCCTGGCTGGAGGGCGGGTCACCGACGACCGGGTACCTGTCCGCGGTCGACGGGCCGCTCAAGGACTTCTTTCATCGGCTGGCCGACCGCGACTGGGTGGACTGGTTGTTCATGATCGGCCTAGCCGGGATCGGCCTCGCGCTGATTCTCGGCATCGGTATGACGATCGCCGCGATCACCGGCACGATTCTGCTGCTCGCCATGTGGTTGGCCTCGTTGCCGATCGACACGAACCCGTTCGTCGACGATCACCTTGTGTACGCCTTGGTGATCATCGGCATCGCGACGACGGGCGCTGGCCTCCGGTACAGCCTCGCCCCGTGGTGGCGTCGGACCCGGCTGGTCCGGGCGCTCGCGTTCCTGCGCTGACGCGGCGGCCTAGCCTCCGACACCCGTCGAGGCGGTGGGGCTGGGTGGCGCCGCCGTGGGGACGGGGTCCCCCGCGACGACGGGCGCCGGCAGCGACACGGTCGGCGGCGCCTCGCTCGGCGTGCCAGCGAGCGTCAGCGTGCCGAATGAGACCTTGGCCCCGGTCAGCGTGCCGTCGTCCGCGAAGCAGTAGACGCCCACGTCGAGGGGCGCGGACAACGAGGTCGACGTGGACTCGACCGTGTAGCAGGTGCCGGACGTACCACGCAGCGGCGTGACGGTCGACACCGCGACCGCCACCCGTGGGTCCGTCAGGACGTCGAGCCAGTCGGTGAACGGGTGCTGCACCCGCGGGTCGTACGCCGCCGAGATCCGGCCGCCCGGGTCTGCGACGCGTACGCACGAGCCGGTGACCAGCCGGTCGAGCGTGGGGAGCGCGCACTGGAAGAGCCCCGCCCGGGTCTCGATGATCGAGACGTCAACAGCGCCGCCCAGGGCGCCACCGGCGATGTCCACGCGCCAGGTGTCATCGTCGGCGCGTACGACCGTGACCGTGCGTGGTGGTTGGTCCACCGCGGTCAGGGTGTAGAACGCAAGCATGTGGCGATCCTGGGCGGCCGCCGCGCGGGCGGCGAGCTGGGCCCTTGCGGCGGCGGTCGGTGCCGCGGTCGGAGTCGGGTCGCCGGAGGCCGCGCCGGCCGGAGACGGCGGATGTGAGCCACACGCGACGAGCGCGCCCGTGGCCACCGGGCCCGCGGCCAGCAGCGCGCCGAGGACGGCGAGGCGGCGTACGGCGTTGGGGCGCACGAGCACCATTGTCGGCGCCGACTGCCGAGCGATCATGTCGCCACGCCACGGCAGAACGGCGGCCGAATCGTGGGATCGCGGGTCCCGTGCCTGGACGCGCGCCGGTACCCTGGTGGGGTCTTTCATGCGCCGCCGGCCACACACCGGCGGCGTCGGCACGTTCGGGGCGTTCGGGAGGGAGTGACGGCCGTGGGACTGATGGTGCAGAAGTACGGCGGCTCCTCCGTTGCCGACGCCGAGCGGATCAAGCGGGTCGCGGAGCGGATCGTTGACGCCCGGAAGGCCGGGGACGACGTCGTCGTCGTGGTGTCCGCCATGGGAGACACGACAGATGAGCTGATGGACCTGGCGCACCGGGTCAGTCCGGTCCCGGCCGGTCGCGAGCTGGACATGCTGTTGACCGCGGGTGAGCGCATCTCGATGGCGCTGCTCGCGATGGCGATCCACAACCTGGGTTACGAGGCCCGCTCGTACACGGGCTCGCAGGCCGGCGTGCTGACGACCTCGACGCATGGCCGGGCCCGGATCATCGACGTCACACCCGGCCGCCTACAGGGTGCACTCGACGAGGGCGCGATCGCGATCGTGGCCGGCTTTCAGGGCGTCGCCCAGGACACCAAGGACATCACCACGTTGGGCCGGGGTGGTTCGGACACCACGGCCGTAGCGCTCGCCGCCGCCCTGAACGCCGACGTGTGCGAGATCTACACCGACGTCGACGGCGTATTCACCGCTGACCCGCGTATCGTCCCCAACGCGCGGCAGATCGGCCAGGTCACGTACGAGGAGATGCTGGAGCTGGCGGCGTGCGGAGCGAAGGTGCTGATGCTGCGGTGCGTCGAGTACGCGAGGCGGTTCAGGGTGCCGATTCACGTTCGCTCGTCGTACTCGAGCAGGAGCGGCACGATGGTCACCGGATCGATGGAGGATCTTGCCGTGGAGCAGGCAATGATCACGGGCGTCGCCCACGACCGCAGCGAGGCGAAGATCACAATCGTCGGCGTACCGGACGAGCCGGGCGAGGCGGCGCGGATCTTCGAGTCGGTGGCCGGCGCCGAGATCAACATTGACATGATCGTGCAAAACGTGTCCACGGAGGGCACCGGCCGAACGGACATCTCGTTCACGCTGCCGAAGACCGACGGACCGACGGCCATGACCGCGCTGAGCAAGATCCAAGAGTCGGTCGGCTTCAAGGGGCTGCTCTATGACGACCATGTCGGTAAGGTCTCGCTGGTCGGTGCCGGTATGCGGTCGCACCCGGGTGTCGCGGCGAAGTTCTTCGCTTCACTCGGCGACGCGGGCGTGAACATCGAGATGATCTCGACGTCCGAGATCCGGGTCTCCGTCGTCTGCCGCGACACCGACCTGGACGCGGCCGTGCGCGCGGTGCACGCGGCCTTCGACCTCGGCGGCGAGGAGCATGCCGTCGTGTACGCCGGGACGGGGAGGTAAACATGGCGGAGCTGCCCACCCTTGCCGTGGTCGGAGCGACCGGTGCCGTCGGCACGGTGATGTGCGACCTGCTGTCGTCGCGCAAGAACGTCTGGGGTGAGATTCGTCTGATCGCCTCCCCGCGATCCGCCGGCAGGAAGGTCCGCGTCCGCGGCGAGGAACTCACGGTCCAGGCGATCACAGCGGGGGCGTTCGACGGCGTCGACGTCGCGATGTTCGACGTGCCCGATGCGGTCTCGGCGGAGTGGGCGCCGATTGCGGTTTCCCGAGGCGCCGTCGCGGTCGACAATTCCGGCGCGTTCCGCATGGACAAGGACGTGCCGCTCGTCGTGCCCGAGATCAACCCGGAACAGGTGCGCAACCGGCCCAAGGGGGTCATCTCCAACGCCAACTGCACGACGCTCACGATGATCGTTGCGGTCGCGCCGCTCCACCGTGAGTACGTGCTGCGCGAGCTCGTGCTCGCGTCGTATCAGGCTGTATCCGGCGCCGGTCAGGTCGGCGTGGACACCCTGCACGACCAGCTCGCGAAGATCGCCGGCGACCGGCTGCTCGGGTCCCGCCCAGGCAACGTGCGTCAGGCGGTCGGCGACGACCTCGGCCCGTTCCCGGCCCCGCTGGCGCTCAACGTCGTGCCGTGGGCCGGCTCGCTCCGAGACGCCGGCTGGTCCTCCGAGGAGCTGAAGTTGCGCAACGAGTCCCGCAAGATTCTCGGACTGCCCGATCTGAAGGTCTCCGCGACATGCGTACGCGTGCCGGTGGTGACCGGTCACTCGGTCGCTGTGCACGCCGTGTTCGGCACCGAGGTGGACGCGGGCGGCGCCCGCGACGTGCTCCGCCACGCGCCCGGCGTGATTCTCGTGGACGATCCGAGCGACGGCGAGTTCCCGATGCCCATCGACGCGGTGGGTACCGACCCTTGCTGGGTCGGCCGGATCCGCCGCTCGATGGACGACCCGCGCGCACTGGACCTGTTCGTGACCGGCGACAACCTGCGTAAGGGCGCCGCCTTGAACACGGCTCAGATCGCCGAGCTGGTCGCCGCCGAGCTGACCGCGGCCGCCCGCTAGTCAAGCGACCGGGTCAGCCAGCCGTACGCCGTTGCGGCCCTCCCGCTTGACCCCATACAGCGCCGAGTCGGCCCGGCGCAGGGTCAGCTCGGACGATTCGCCCCGACCCTGCATGGCCACGCCGATGCTGATCGTTCGGCCGGTCCGGCGGGCCGCGCCGGCAAGCCGCTCAGCGATGTTGACCGCCTCGTCGGCCCGCTGCACCTCGACCACCGCGACGAACTCGTCGCCTCCGATCCGGTACAGCTCGTCGCCGTTGCGCAGAGCCGTCTCGAGGGCCCGGGCGAGATCGACCAGGACCCGGTCGCCGGCCTGGTGGCCGTAGGTGTCGTTGATCGCCTTGAACTCGTCCACATCGATCGCGAGCAGCGCGGTCCGACCCGGTGTGGCCGCGAGCAGTCGCTCGCCGAACGGGCCGTGGTGGCGCAATCCGGTCAACGGGTCGGAACTGGCCCGTTCGTGCAGCCGTTCCAGCGTGCGCAGTCGATCGAGGGAAGTCCATGCCTGTGCGGCGAGCAGCCCGAGCTGGTTGACCGTCGAAGGATCGGGGCGGCTCACCGCCTCGTCGACGACCAGGAGCGCCCCGCCGGTCACCTCCGGGCCGATGGGTATCGCGATCATCGTTCGCACGCCGACCTCGGTCAGCTCCTCGAGCCCGTGCGGGTCGTACTCGGCCGGGTCTCCGATCGAGTAGGACGCGCCGTGGCGGCGCGCGCGGGTGAGTATCCCGTCGAGGTCGGCGTCGTCCGCCATGAGCCGTTCGCGGAGACGCGCCTCCAGGCCGGTGGCAGGGTCCGTGCCGGAGCACACCCGCGCACCGCTCGACGTGGACATCACGAGGATGGCCGAGTCGAGCCCGGCGACCTCGCGGGCCGCCTGGAGGGCGAGCGTGAGCAGCTCGTGCTCGGTCGCGGCGCCGGTCATCGCCGCGGCATGCCGAAGGAGCATGTCGCTGCGCGTCTCGCCGGGCGTACCGCTCAGTTCATCTATCCGTACGCCCAGTCGCTTCGCGATCTCTTCGACGACCTCGTGCCACGAGTCGACGTCGATCGGATCCGGCCACTCCACGTTGAACACGCCGATCGGGCGGCCAGCGCGATCAAGGATCGGAGCGCAGATCTCCACCGCGACCGAGGGGCCGAGCGAGACATAGTCCGGATCGGCGTCGACCGCCGTCACGACATCGGTCTTGCCGGCCCGGAAGACACGCCAGCACACACCCGTGCCGGGACGCAGCGCGGCGTACACCTGCCAGGACCCCGTCGCGGCGACGAGCCGCAGCTGATCGCGCACGTGCAGCAGGACGGTGATCATCGCAGGGGTACGCTCGCCCAACACCTTGACCGCGGTGCGGCAGGCGTCGACCGCGGTCGTCGCCTTCACGAGGCGGGCCGTGACATCGCCGGTGATGCGCTGGTCTATTTCCACCTTGGTGCGTTTCGTCTAGGGGATTGGAACCGGGGGGTCGCCCGGATGGGCAACGGCCAAGGGTACTCAGCGTCGCTGGCGAGTTGCTGAGAACTGACCTCCGGTGGCTGTGATGCTGCAGGCAGAACGACAAGCATGCGATGTTGGTCACAGCCGGGACAGGGCGCGGGAAAACCCCGCACCAGCTGCCAGAGCCGCCCGGCGAGGAGGCCGACGAGCGCGACCTCCGCGGCCACCAGCAGCCGCTCGACAACCCCGATCATCGCGCGATCACCGGGAAAGGCGACATACAGCAGCGCGAGCAGGCCGACCCCGCACGTCGCAGCGAGCCATCGAAGGTACGCGGACAGCCCGTGCCACCGGCCGTCTTTGGTCAGCCGGTGGGACAGGAGCACGGCCGCGGCCGGCAATGCGACGAACGCCGCCACCGAGGCGTACCGATGGAATTGTCCCGATGGGCTGAGCGGTGTGCCGATCGGGTCGGTGGGCACGGCGACCGCACAGACCAGGCCCGCTGCCCAGACGGACAGCAACCCGGTGACCATGCCGCGTACCGGAGCCTGTAGGTCGCGCAGGCCGAGCAGCAGGGCCAGCGACCCGAGGCCCAGGCTGAGTATCGCGGCGTCCACCGGACCGCCGCGATCCGATAGCGCGTAGTCGCTGATCGTCAGGGAGACCGGGTTCAGTCCCGGCGGGTGCTCGAGGTGACCGGCGATGCCCAGCAGCACGGCGAACGCGATGCCGCCCACGGCGACGACCGCGAACAGGTGGGCCGCTGGCGGACCCGGACGCGACGTGACCATGCACCCAGCCTGGTGCGTTGTCCGCGCTGGCGAATCCGGTGACGCCCTGAACGACCCCCCGCTTTGCCACCCTGGCCGAGCTCAGGGTTCTACCTCCGATGTGGAGGATGTAGCCGTACGCGTGACCGCGGTCGCCGCCCGACCGGGTAGTCCCGCAGCTCTGGCACCACTCGGGTCACCGGGCTGTCGAGCAGCCCCCATCGGCGCAGCCATGCGCGCGCGGCGCTGCTTCCGTTAGATCTGGTCATTGCTGTCCTCCGTTCGCATCGGCGCGGCGTCCACACCGCGGCATTCCGTCAGGGGCGAGGTTAGGTGTGGCGCCGGCGGCCATCTGCGGAGTAATCCGCACAGGAGCTGGGACGCACGTCACTCCGCGACCGACGGGCGGGGCGCGGGCTCATACTGTTGGCGATGCTGGTCGCGGACCCCCGGCGGTGCTTGGATGCTTACGGACTTCTATATCGCGTTCTCGACGGTGTGCTTCACCCTGTTGGGCCTCTGGATCATCGTGGTACAGACGCGGCATGCCGAGTGGCGCCGACTCTCGGTCTATCGCCGCCGGGCCTACGGCGTCGCGTTGCACTTCTCCGTGCCCGGGCTGATGGGCCTGCTCGCGCTCGTAGACCCCGAGAGCACCCAGTTGTGGCGGACAACCTTCGCGATCGCCGCGGCCGCAGGCGCGATCGTGCTCGTCCTCGTCCGCGGTCCGGCGCCCACCTGGCTCGGCTTGGCCGGCTACCTGGCGGCCGTCCTCCTTTACGTCCTCGTCGCGATCGTCGCGATCGTGCCGAGCCTCGTCACGGACGTGGGCATCTCGGCCCGGCCGGTGCGGGTCGAGGCCGTCCTGCTCACAGTGCTGGTGTTCGTCGGCGTGAACGTGGCCTGGTTGCTGCTCTTTGACGAGACGGGGTCCTCCGCCCGCTCGCATTGATGGCCTGGACGAGCGCGCCCCGACCGGCCAGAGTCACGACGGTTTGGCTGCCGCGGGCACGGATATCTATCCGGCCGTGGGGGAGCGTTGGTACGCGGAGGCCGTCATCTACTGCCTCGACGTCGACACCTTTGCCGACTCCAATGGCGACGGTGTCGGCGACATTCAGGGCCTGATCGGGCGGCTGGACTACCTGGCTCGCCTCGGTATCACCTGCCTGTGGCTGCACCCGATTCATCCGTCATTCATCCGTCGCCCAACCACGACGACGGTTATGACGTCACAGACCTCTACACCGTCAGCCCTCGGATCGGCACGCTCGGCGACTTCGCGGAGCTGCTCCACCGAGCGCATAACCGACGGCGAGTACGGCTACGAGACCGTCAACGTCGCCGCTCAGCGCCGGGACCCCGATTCGCTACTGGCCTGGTTCGAACGCATGATCCGCACGCTGCGCGAGGCGCCCGAGGCGGCCGCCGGCGAGTGCCGTTACGTGGACCTGCCGCTGCCGGGGGGCGTGCTGGCGCACCGAGCCGACGCCGCGACGGGCACGATGGTGTGTTCTTACACAACCTGTCAACCGAACCCGCCAGGGCCGATCTCAGCGCGCTGTACGGCGAGTCGAAGTGCCCCACCGAGGTGCTCGCCGACCGGGACTACGCGGAGGTCGGCCGACTCGACATGCTCGACATCGACGGGTACGGCTACCGATGGATCCGGCTGCGCCACACCCCCGTACGCCTAGCGAATTGATCTTTGCTACCGGTCGCTCACGCCATCGGGCCTCGGCTGGTCGAGGGCAATGACCTGGGTCGGTGCCTCGCTGACGTCTCGACTGCTCGTCGTCTTGAAGGCGGCGGTCTCGGCGGCGCTCACGGCTTCCTCACGACGCCTGGTCGCCTCCGCCCGGAGGTGCTCGCGCAGGGTCGGCGACTCCTGCTCTGCCCGGCTCAGCCACCGCTCCCAACGCTGCTGCATGGGCCGCACCAGGCCGCCCCCGACACCCACGACGAGGATGCCGCCCATGGTCGCCAACACGGTGATCAGGATGGGCGTGGTGACCGTGGTCGCGACGCCGACCTGGTTGAGCGCGGCGACGACACCGATGCCGACGATAAAGGCGTTGGCCAGGTTCGCCATGAGCCGGCCGTACGAGAGACCGGATAGCGTGCTACCCAGGAGGTCCCGGACGGCAGCGGCGATGGCCATGGCCACGACCAGGATGATGATCGCGACCGCGGCTCTCGGAAGCCACGCCACAATGGCTCGGATGAGGTCCGAGACCGGGTTGGGTCCCCAGAGGCCGAACGCCAGCTGAAGCGTGAAGAGCAGGACGGCGTAGTAGGCGAGCGCGGCGACGAGGTCCGACGCGTCGTACCTGCCGCCCGCGAGGGCGTGGCGAACGCCTCCGCGCTCGACCGCTCGATCGAACCCGACCCGCTCAAGCACGCGGTTTACGAGTCCGCGCAGCACCCGCGCAACGATCCACCCGACTATCAGGATCGCGATGAACGCGACTGCCTTCGGCACGAAGAGCACCACCGAGTGCCACATGTCCCTCAACGCGTCGCGAAGGTCCACGGCTCCTCCTCACACGGGTACCGGCGGGTCACCCCCGCCGGTACCCCCGGTCGACAAACCGCTAACCGAGGAATGTGCCGTCTGTGCGATCCGTCGTAGCCGGCTGGGTTGCGCGGAAGAGCCGCCGGGTAGGAGTGAGCGTGACCGAGCACATCTGTCGATACGAGGAGGGAAGGTTCTGATGAACCCGCTCGACCCTCAGACGACCGAGTACGGGACGCCCCGGTCGGCCACGGGTGGCGTGCCGGGCGGCGCGTTCAACCCGTGGAGTTTCCGCGACGAGGCGGGAGCGACCGGCGCTGACCTGGTCGGCTACAAGGTGGAAGCGACTGACGGCAGCATTGGCAAGATTGACAGTGCCAGCCATGACGTCAACGCCAGCCACCTGGTGGTCGACACCGGCCCCTGGATCTTCGGCAAGAAGGTCATGCTGCCGGCCGGTGTGGTCAACCAGGTCGACCACGACGAGCGCAAGGTGTTCGTGGACCGGAGCAAGGACCAGATCAAGTCCGCTCCGGAGTACGACCCCGACTCGCAGGCCGACGAGGCGTACCGCGACAAGCTCGGCGGCTACTACGGCGGCACCTACGGGTCCACCGCGACGCCGCCCCGGGACACCCCCATCTGATCGGTCCCGGGAGTCAACCCCGATGGCCGGCCGGCTTCACGCCGGCCGGCCATCGGTTCGTCCGTTACGAGGAGGACGCGACCTTCCAGAGGTAGCCGTCCGGGTCGCTGAAGTACCCGAAGTATCCCCACTGAACGGCTGCCGCCTCCTTCACGACGCCACCACCGGCCGCGACGGCCTTGCCCATCACCTCGTCCACGGCCTCTCGCGAGGGGACGATGTAGTGGAACGAGACGCCCCGGAACCCGGATCCCTCAGAGGAGACCCCGGCATCCTTCGCGGCTGCCTCGCGGTCGTAGAGCGCCAGCGAAGGCGATCCCTCGCCGAGATTGAACGACACGAAGTGGGGATAGTCCTGCTCGATGGTGCAGCCCAGGCCCTCGCCGTAGAACTTCTTGGACCGGGCCAGGTCCTCGACTCCGATCACGATGGCGGTTACCTGCAGAGCCACGGTCGGCTCCCTTCTGTTGTGTGGAACACCCAACCGGGGTGACGTAGCGGGTCCCGCAAAATGTGACCGGTCATCCGTGGTCTGTCCGCCGGATTCGACCCGTGCGCCGCTGCCGCGCAAGAACACGGGCCATGGATCGCAACTCTAAAGCAGAATCCCGGAAATACTCGACAGGAGTCTTGTGGAAGGCGTACCGAGGGTCCTAGGGTCGGCTCACCTCGCTCCCTTCGCCCTGCCACAGAAACGAGTCCTGCCATGTCATCGAGCATCAACGCAGCTGTACCGCGGAGGCCCGGTGGGTCGCCGCATCGGTTCGCGGTGGCATTGAGTTCGGTCTCCGCCGCCGCCGTTGTCCTCACCGTGATGGTCAGCGGCGTCGCTCCGTCTCCTGCCGGTGCGGAGCCGGCGGCTGAACCCGCGCCCGCTGTCACGCGGGCCGCCCTGGACCCGTCGCTTGTCTCGGGCCGAGGCGCCAGCGTCAACTTCGTGGAGCAGGAGGCCGAGAGTGCCGCGACCAACGGCACGATCATCGGTCCCGACCGCACGGCGTACACACTGCCGGCAGAGGCGTCCGGTCGGCGGGCGGTCAGGCTGACGCCCGGACAGTACGTCGAGTTCACGCTGCCGAGCGCGGCCAATGCGATCACTGTGCGCTACAGCATCCCGGACGCTCCCGCGGGTGGTGGCATCACCGCGCCGCTCAACGTCACGGTCAACGGCAAGTCCACGAAGTCCATGACCCTGACGTCGCAGTACGCCTGGCTGTACAACCAGTACCCGTTCACGAACGACCCCGGCGCCGATCTTCTGCACCCCGATTGGTGGATCACCGAGTGTGCGTGCGTGCCCGCAGCGACGACACCCGCACCGACCATCACCAAGCCATTCCGGCCGATGCACTTCTACGACGAGCAGCGCCTCCTGCTCGGCCGGACCTACCGTGCGGGTGACAGGGTGCGCCTCGCGGTACCCACCGACAGCAACTCCGCGTGGACGGTCATCGACCTCCTCGATTCCGAGAGCGTGGGGGCGCCACACACTCGACTCGGCGCCGCGAACGTGGTGGCGTTCGGCGCCGACCCGTCCGGTCGACGCGACTCCGCCGGAGCGTTCGACCGGGCGATCGCGTTCGCTAGGCGCGCCGGCCGGACGGTCTACGTCCCGCCGGGCACGTACCAGGTGAACCGTCACATCGTCGTCGATGACGTGACGATCGAGGGTGCGGGCAACTGGTACACGATCATCAAGGGCAAACAGGTCGCGCTGAGCACGCCGGCGCCCGACGGCTCGATTCACACCGGTGTCGGCTTCTACGGCGAGTACGCGTCCGACGGCGGGAGCACCAACGTTCACCTGTCCGGCTTTGCGATCGAGGGCGACGTCCGCGAGCGCATCGACACCGACCAGGTCAACGGGGTCGGCGGTGCGATGAGCGACTCGACCGTCGACGGCCTCTACATCCACCACACGAAGGTGGGCCTGTGGTTCGACGGCCCCATGACGAACACGCGGGTCACGAACACGACGGTCGTCGACCAGATAGCGGACGGGCTCAACTTCCACGCCGGCGTCGTGAACTCGGTCGCATCCAACAACTTCGTCCGCAACACCGGTGATGACGCCCTCGCCATGTGGTCGGAGCCGGTGATGAACGCCAACAACACGTTCGACCGCAACACCGTGCAGACGCCGACCCTGGCGAACGGCGTAGCCGTCTACGGCGGGACCGACAACACGGTCTCAAACAACCTCGTCGCCGACCCGATCAGGGAGGGCAGCGGGATCCAGGTCGGGTCCCGGTTCGGCGCCACCGCCTTCACCGGATACCTGCGGATCACGAACAACACCACGGTCCGGGCCGGCACCTACGAACTGAACTGGAACATAGGCCTGGGCGCCATCTGGATCTATGCGCTCGAGAAGAGCATCACCGCCGACATCCAGGTGGTCGGGGATCACTACCTCGACAACGCGTACAACGCGATCATGCTGGTTAGTGAGTTCTCGGTGAAGGACCTGTACTCGATCACCAACGTCCGGTTCAAGGACATCAGGGTCGACGGCACGGGTACGTCCGTGCTCAGCGCCCGGGTGGCCGGATCCGCGTCGTTCGAGAACGTCGATGCCCGCAACGTCGGCGCGGTGGGCATCAACAACTGCGGATCCTTCCACTTCACCCCGGCCGGTTCGGAGTTCACGGTGATCGACCTCGGCGGCAACGACGGGGGCGGCACGACCGGGCCCTGGCTGGCGCCGTGGGAGCTACCGAACACGATCACCTGCGACGACCGGCCTCCGGTCGTCCCGCCGCCACCCCCGTCTCCGTGGTGATGCCTGGCTAGCCCGCGCTGTGCCCCTCGAGATACGGCGCGGCTATCTCAGGCGGCGACCGGTGTCCGGCGGTCGGCAGCGTCCCGCGGGGTCAAGGGTCTGACCGGCGCGTCCGTGTGGTCGGTGATGCTCTCGACAAGGTCGGCCACGGACTCCACGATCGCGCCGGGCAGGTACGGGAACCGCGACGTGGCCTCCCGGCTGGTGATGCCGGATAGCACCAGGATCGTCTCAAGGCCTGCCTCGATGCCGGCGACGATGTCGGTATCCATCCGGTCACCGATCATCACCGTGCTGCCGGAGTGCGCGCCGATGGCTCGCAGCGCCGAACGCATCATCAAGGGGTTCGGCTTCCCAACGTAGTACGGCTCTACCCCGGTCGCCCTCGAGATCAACGCGGCGACGGCGCCGGTGGCCGGAAGCGATCCGTCTCGCGAGGGTCCCGTCGGGTCCGGGTTGGTCGCGATGAAACGGGCACCCGCGTCGATGAGCCGGACGGCGTTTGTGATCCGTTCGAAGCTGTAGGTACGCGTCTCGCCGAGGACCACGTAGTCCGGGCGATGATCCGACAGCGTGTACCCCGCCTCGTGCAGGGCGGTGGTGAGTCCAGCTTCGCCGATGACGAATGCCGTACCCTCCGGGCGTTGCTCGGCCAGGAACTGCGCGGTCGCCAACGCCGATGTCCAGATTGCCTCCGCTGGAACGTCCAGGCCGGTCTGGGCCAGCCGGGCCGCGAGGTCCCGCGGCGTGAACATCGAGTTGTTCGTGAGCACGAGGAACGGTCGCCCCGCCTCCCGCAGCCTTCGCAAGAATCGGTCGGCGCCCTCGACGGCATGCTGTTCATGGACGATGACGCCGTCCATGTCCATCAGGTAGCCGTCGATATTGCGTCGTGGGTTCATTCCGTCACGGGTCCCTCCGACACCGTTGCGCGGTGCCTTCGTTCGTCTCAAGTCGTCGGCGCTGACGGACTCGTCTAGACCACTGTATCGATCCAGCCCTACGCGGCGGCGCGCCGAGCCAGTGATGCCAGCCACTCCCGGGAGGGGAGCACGCGGGATGTAACGGCGTGTTAACGAGGCGTGACGGCCGCGCCCGGCGCGTCTCAGTAGCGGCGAGCGGCATGCGACATCACGAGCGCCTGGCCGACCGTCGGTAGGGTCAGGTCCAACGGAGGTGACCATGGCCAGGATCCTCGACCTAGACCAACTGCCACACGAGCCGCACTCCCATGAGTTCGTCGGCGCAGA
>DASXRC010000116.1:0-28780 GCA_036506795.1 Micromonosporaceae bacterium | reverse complement strand
TGACCTGGACGTGCACCCTCGGGTGGCGATTACGATCCTGCGGCACGCCCGCTTTTCGATCACCATGGAGATCTACACCCAGGTGTCGTCGAAGTCGACGCGGGAAGCGCTCAAGCGGCTGGGGGAGAGCCTCGATGGCTGACTACTGCTGTACTCCGCTGCTGTACGGGTACAAGAGAGCCCATGTCCGTCGATGGGACATGGGCTCTGACCTGGTGGGCGATACTGGGATCGAACCAGTGACCTCTTCCGTGTCAAGGAAGCGCGCTCCCGCTGCGCCAATCGCCCGTGCTCGGAGTTGAGGTGGGGACGGGATTTGAACCCGCGTACACGGCTTTGCAGGCCGTTGCCTCGCCTCTCGGCCACCCCACCGGGGTTGAGGCCCTCGGACCTCGGCGGCCTCTCCGAGCGGACGACGGGACTCGAACCCGCGACCCTCACCTTGGCAAGGTGATGCGCTACCAACTGCGCTACGTCCGCATGCCGCAGAAACACCCGGCGACGGATGAGAACTTTAGCCCAGCGCCGTTCGCACTGCCAACTCGGGGGTCGACCCAGATCTTGGAGAGTTTCCGCTCTGGAATAGCGGAAACTCTCCAAGATCTAGCGCCGAGCACGAGAGGCTAGGGACGCGGCGACAGGCCGCTGCACCGCGCCGCCTCGGCGATTGTGTTCTCCACCCGCTCCCGGGCCGCCCCGGTGACCGGCCGCGGCTGACCGGTTGCCGATACGACGCCCGGCAGGAACTCCGTCTTGGCGACCTCGCCCTGCCGGACCGTCAACCGCAGGACGCCGGTCTCGGTCGCATGGGATACGCTATACCAGACAAAATTGCCCAAACCATAGTGAACGTACGCCTCGGCGAGCCAGCCGCCGGCGAGCAGCACATGCGCGTGCGTACCGACGATGATGTCCGCGCCGGCCGCCGCCATGCGGCGGGCGAACGTCTTCATCTCCGCGCTCGGACACGGGCTGCCCTCGATACCCCAGTGCATGAAGACGACCACGACCTCGGCCTGTTGACGGGCTAACGCCACCGCCCGCGCCGCCCGCTCGGTGTCGAACGCCATCGCGATCCCCGGCCGGCCGTCGGTGGCCCGCCAGCTCGACGACAGTGTGTGGACCTGTGAGAACGCCACCACTCCCACCCGTACGCCCCGCACGCTAGCGACATACGGCGCGTACGCATCGGTCGCGTTCGCACCCGCCCCGACCACCGGGACACGTGCCGCACGGGCGGCGGAGAGCGTGTCGGCCAGCCCCACCCGCCCGTAGTCCAGCGCGTGGTTGTTCGCGAGCGACACCAGGTCCACCCCGGCCGAGCGCACCGCGGTGAACGCCGACGCCGGCGCCCGGAAGTGGAACGTCTTGGGCTCCGGTGTCCCCCGCGAGGTGACGGCCGTCTCCAGGTTGAACATCGCGAAGTCCGCCGCGCGCAACACCGCCGCGTACGGCCCGATCGCCGTCGTCGGGTCGTCGAGCAGCCCGAGCGTACGCCCGGTGAAGTGCACGTCCCCGGCGAACGCCAGCGTGATCGGCTCGGCCGGGGCGGCCGCCGCCGTCGACGAAGGCACGGCCGAGGGCGGCGGCGACGGCGACGACGGATGCCACGCCGGGCGCGGCGACGGCCCGCAGGCCGCCGCCGAAACAATGAGCGCCACCACAGCGGCGCGACTGAGGGCACGAAGAGCACGCCTCACGGCGCCGAGAGTAGGAGACGGCCGCGAGTTGAGCGACCCCCGACACACGCCGCCTTCATCGGCGCGTACGCGGAGGAGCACTCGCCATGTGGCTGACTGTTGCGTCAGTCATGACGGGCTACCGTAATCCCCGTGACGAGACGATCAGCCGAGCTGCGCCTGGACGCGCTGCTCCGGACGGCGTGCGACGTCATCGCCGAGCGTGGGCTGGGCAACACGCGGACCGCGGACGTGGCCCAGGCCGCCGGGGTCAGCCAGGCGCTGGTCTTCTATCACTTCGCCACGAAGGAGCGCCTGCTCGCGCAGGCCTTCGCGTACGCCGCCGAGCAGGACCTCGCCCGGCTCGACGCCGTCGTCAACTCCTCGGCGTCGCCGCTCGACAAGCTCAAGAAGATCCTCAAGCTGTACGCCCCGACCGGCCGGTCAAAGTCCTGGACAATGTGGATCGACGGTTGGTCGGAGGCGCTGCGGGTGCCGGAGCTGGAGAAGGTCTCCCGCCGCCTCGACCTGCGCTGGAAGGAGGCGCTGACCGAGGTCATTCGCGATGGCGTGGCGGGCGGCGCGTTCAAGTGCGAGGACCCGGGCGGGGCCGCGTGGCGGATCAATGCCTTGATCGACGGTCTGGCCGTCCAGGTCGCCGTGCACGAGCGGGTCATCTCCCGACGGCAGTTGGCCGACTGGGTGCGGCTCAGCGTCTCCCGAGAGCTCGGGGTCGAACCCGAGCAGCTCGCATGACCGCGATTCGCACACGGCACCCGGGCCTCCGGGTGAAGAATCGGCGGATGACGGAGAGGGGCGGGCCATGGACCTCGTAACCGCGTACCGGCGCAGTCTTGCCGGGTTCACCGACCGCGTCGGCCAGGTCGCGGAGGGCCAATGGGACGACCCGACACCCTGCACCGACTGGGATGTGCGGACGCTCGTCAACCACGTCGTCTACGAAGAGCGCTGGACCGTGCCGCTGTTCGCCGGCGCCGGCATCGAGGAGGTCGGCGACCGGTTCGAGGGCGACCTGCTGGGCGATGATCCGGTCGCCGCAGCGCGGGAGGCGGCCGGCCAGGCCGAGGCCGTGGTCGCCGAGCCCGGCGCTCTCGACCGCACCGTGCAGTTGTCGTTCGGTGAGACCCCGGCCGAGGAGTACGTGCGACAGCTGATGGCCGACTACCTGGTGCACGCCTGGGATCTCGCGGTCGCGATCGGCACCGACCCGAAGCTCGATCCGGACGCGGTGCGCGAGTGTGCCACGTGGTTCGTCGATCGGGAGGCCCTCTACCGGCAGAGCGGCTCCATCGGCCCACGGGTGGCCGTGCCGGCCGACGCGGACGAGCAGGACCGGCTGATCGCCGCCTTCGGCCGCGACCCGGACTGGCACCCGCCGGACTGACCGCGATCTGGGCCACGGACTCCCACGTGGGCGACGTTGTGTGGATCAGGCCACCTCGTCGGCCCACACGCGCCAGTCGTCCAGGACGCCGTAGAGGCGCGGGGTCAGCCAGCCGGGCACGGAGCGGCGGAAGACGCCCGGCTCCATGCCGCCGGCGCCGTCGGGCAGCGCGCCGAGCAGGTCGGGCGCGAGCTCGGCCAGGTTCGTCCAGTGCACGAGCCGTGGCTCGGCCGGCCAGGCGCCGAGGACGACGCCGGCCGGTACGCCGCGGCGGTCCAGCGCCTCGAGCGTGAGCGCCGTGTGGTTCAGCGTGCCGAGGCCGGCGCGGGCGACGATGACGGCCGGTGCGGCGAGCGAAACCGCGAGGTCGGCGACCGTCCACGGCTCGCCCGACGGCCGCAGTCCCATCGGCACGAGCAGCCCACCGGCGCCCTCCACCAGCACCAGATCGTGCCCAGCGGTCAGCTCCTTCACGGCGTCGGCGGCCGCGAACAGCTCGAGCGGAGGCAGGCCGGAGATTCGGGCCGCGGCCAGCGGTGCCAACGGGTCGGGGTACGCCGCGAGGGTCACGGCGGCGGCCGGGGCCGCGAGGCGTACGATCGTGTCCACATCGGACGCGTCGCCGGTCTGGCACGGCTTGACGACGGCGACCCGCAACCCGGCCGCGTTCGCGGCGGCAGCGATCGCGGCGGTCGCAACCGTCTTGCCCACCTCGGTGTCGGTGCCCGTCACCAGCACCGGCCCACGCCACTCGCCTTCGGCCGCCTCGGTCACGGCGCACACTCCACGATCACGTCGAGCGCGCGCGCGAAGTCGGCTGCCGGCACGCCGGCGTTGATCGTCAACCGCAGCCGGGACCGTCCGTCCGGTGTGGACGGTGGGCGGAAGCAGCCCACCACGACGCCGCGGTCGCGGCAGTCCGCGGCCCACCCCACCGCGGCCTCCGGCCCGGGAGCGTCCACGGAGAGGATCGCCCCGGCGGGCTGGGAGACGGTCAGCCCGGCCGCACGCAATCGGCGTACCACCGATGCGGCCCGGGCGGCGAGCTCCACGCGGAGGCCAGCGGCGTCGCGGGCCAGGCGCACCGCGGCCGTCACGCCCGCGGCGACCCCGGGCGGCGGCGCCGTGTCGTAGATGAACGTGCGCCCGGTGTCGACCAGGTGCCGGATCAGCGCGGCCGGTCCGGCGATCAGACCACCCGCCCCGCCCAGGGACTTGGACAACGTCGCGGTCACCACGACGTCCGGCTCGCCGGCCATGCCTGCCGCGACAACACCGCCCGCACCCGACGGCCCGACGACGCCCAGCGCGTGGGCGTCGTCGACGAGCAGCCGCGCGCCGTGCGCCCGGCCGACAGCCAGGAGTCGCGCCAGCGGTGCCAGGTCGCCATCCACCGAGAAGATCGACTCGGTGACGACCACGGCCGGCCGGCCGGGGTGCGCGGCCAGCACCGCCTCGACCGCGGCCGGATCGGCGTGCGGCGCCACCACCGTCTCCGCACGCGACAGCCGGCAGCCATCCACCAGCGAGGCGTGGTTGTGGGCATCGGATACGACCAGCGTCCGCGGCCCGGCCATCGCCCGCACCGCCGCGATGTTGGCGAGGTACCCGGAGGAGAAGACCAGCGCGCGCTCGGTGCGCAGCCAGTCGGCGAGGTCCTCCTCCAGCGCGGTATGCGCGAGCGTCGTGCCGCGGACCAGCCGCGAACCCGTGGCCCCTAGGCCGTACTCCGTCAGGGCCGACGCGGCCGCGGCGAGCACCTCCGGATGCCGGGAGAGCCCGAGATAGTCGTTGCCCGCCAGATCCACGAGGGGGTCTCCGGCCGCCCGCGGCGCCAACCGGCGGGTCAAGCCGGACTTCGCCCGCAGGCGAGCGCCGTCCTCGAGCCCGGCGAGCCACGCCGCACCGGGCCGCTCGTCTGGCTCACGCTCGCGTCGATCCGTCACGGCTCCCTCGTCTGGCGGTTATCCACAGAACGCCTTGTAGGGTACGGACCATGTCTGCGATCCTCGACCGCGCCCGGGCTCGGGTCCTTGGGCACGGCGCCGGCCTCGACGAGGCGGGTGTGCTCGCCGTGCTGAACCTGCCCGACGCCGACGTGCCGGCCGCCCTCCAGCTCGCGCACGAGGTGCGGATGCGGTGGTGTGGCCCGGAGGTCGAGGTGGAGGGCATCGTCTCGCTGAAGACGGGCGGGTGCCCGGAGGACTGCCACTTCTGCTCGCAATCTGGCCTATTCACCTCGCCGGTGCGGTCGGTCTGGCTGGACATCCCGTTGCTCGTCGAGGCGGCACGGCAGACCGCGGCCACCGGGGCGACCGAGTTCTGCATCGTGGCCGCCGTCCGCGGGCCCGACGAGCGGCTGATGAGGCAGCTGCGCGACGGCGTCGCCGCGATCAAGGCGGCGGTCGACATCCAGGTGGCCGCCTCGGTCGGCATGCTCAGCCAGCGGCAGGTCGACGAGCTCGTCGAGATGGGCGTGCACCGCTACAACCACAACCTCGAGACCGCTCGGTCGTACTTTCCACAGGTGGTCACCACACACTCATGGGAGGAGCGCTGGGACACGCTGCGGATGGTCCGCGACTCCGGCATGGAGGTCTGCTGCGGCGGCATCCTCGGCCTGGGCGAGATCGTCGAGCAGCGCGCCGAGTTCGCCGTGCAGCTCGCCGACCTCGACCCGCACGAGGTGCCGCTCAACTTTCTCAACCCCCGGCCCGGCACGCCGTTCGGCGACCGCCCGGTGCTCGAGGCGCGCGACGCGCTGCGGGCCATCGCCGCGTTCCGGCTCGCGCTCCCGCGAACGATCCTGCGGTACGCCGGCGGCCGCGAAATCACCCTCGGCGACCTGGGCACGCGCGACGGCCTGCTCGGCGGCGTAAACGCGGTCATCGTCGGCAACTACCTGACCACGCTCGGCCGTCCTCCGGCCGAGGACCTGGCGCTCCTCGCGGAGCTCCGGATGCCGGTGAAGGCGCTCTCGGCCACGCTGTGAGTCCCGCCGCGGCCTTCTGGTGCGACCGCTGCGGCGGGGCGCTGGCCGACGGCGGGCATGACGCGTGCGCCGCGGCCCGCGCCCTCGAGCCCCCGCGGTTTTGCCCGGCGTGCCGGCGACGGATGAGGGTCCAGGTCCTGCCGACCGGCTGGTCCGCCATCTGCGTCGAACACGGCGAGACCCGGTCGGGGTAGCGCCGGGGTCAGCGCCCGTAGCGCTCGTCGTAGGGATATCGGTAGCGCTGGTACTGATAGGGCGGGCGCCGTGGCAGCAACGGGATCGCGGCCAGCATGCCGACCAGGAATCCGAACACGTGGGCCAGGTACGCGACCGACCCGGCGTCGGACATGGCGAGGCCGGAGGAGTACAGCCACTGCAGGACGAACCACAGCCCGAGCACCAACCACGCGGGTAGCCGGAGCGGGATGAAGAACAGGATCGGGACGAGGCTCCACACGCGGGCCCTGGGAAAGAGCACGAGGTACGCGCCGAGCACGCCAGCGACCGCCCCGGACGCCCCGATCAGCGGCTGCGCGGAGGCCTGGTTGAACAGCGCGAAACCGTACGCGGCCACGTACCCGCAGAGCAGGTAGAGCAACAGGTAGCGGACCCGGCCGAACCGGTCCTCGATGTTGTTGCCAAACACCCACAGGAACAGCATGTTGCCCAGCAGGTGCAGCCAGCCGCCGTGCAGGAACATCGAGAACAGCACGGTCAGCGCCGGGATCTTCTGGTACGCCGGCCGGTCGACGACGCAGCCGACGCCCTGCGGTCCGCGGCCCACCTGGCCGTTCGCCGCCTCGGGCAGCTGATCGTTGGTCACCAGCTCGTGCGGGATCGCGGCGTACCGGTCGAGGAACGCCTCCTGCCGGCACAGGTCCCGCACCGAGACGCCGCCCACGCCCGTCGTGCCGACCGCGGGAGTGAGCAGGAAGACGATCACGTTCACGGCGATCAACGCGTACGTCACCCACGGCGTACGCCGCACCGGGTTCACGTCGTGAACGGGGATGACCACCTCTGCAGTGTGCCGCAATGGCGCCACCGTCACAGTCCCCGAGCGCTCTTGACCGGGGCGTCGGATGGGCCTACTCTGCCGACATTAGTTAATCAGTCTGCCTATTAATCAAGGCGGAGTGGTGGAGAGACTGGCCGGCTCGTCGAGGCTGTTGCGCGCGATGAACGAGAGCGCGAGCCTCGCATACCTGTTCGACCGGGGCCCGCTCACCCGGGGCGCCCTGCGGGAGCTGACCGGGCTCTCCAAGCCGACCACGTCCGAGGTGCTCCGCCGGCTGACCGACGCCGGGCTCGCGATCGTCATCGGACACACGAGCGGCGGTCCCGGACCCAACGCCGAGATCTACGCCGCGAACCCGGAGGCGGGGTACGCCGTCGGCGTGTCCGTCCGCGAGACGCGGCTTCCGTCGCTGGCGCTCGCCGTCTGCGACATCAACGGGGCCGTGCTCGCACGGGCGGAGCGCGCCGCGGACTTCGCGCGGGTCGAGCCCGAAGCCGCCATCACCGCCGCGGTCGAGGAGCTGTGCACGGAGGCCGGCACGGTCCCCGACCGCATCCGGCATGTCCAGCTCGGCGTGCCCGGTTCCTACGACCCCACCTCCGGCGTCATCCGGCACATCGACGTACCCGGGTGGAACCGGCCCGGCCTCGTCGACCGGCTCGCCGACCGCCTCGGCGTACCCGTGGCGGTCGAGAACGACGTCAACCTCGCGGCGGTGGCCGAGCGCGCGCACGGGGTGGCCAGAGACGTGGATGGCTTCGCCCTCGTGTGGTTCAGCTTCGGTCTTGGCCTCGCCATCGACCTCGGTGGCCAGCTATTGCGGGGCGCCCGCGGCGGGGCCGGCGAGATCGGCTACGTGCCGGTGGGGCTGCGCGGGGGCGGTCCCGGCACCGACCTGCACGACCTGGTCGGCGGGCAGGCGGTCCAGGCGCTCGCGGCGGCGCATGGGCTACGCACCGCCGGTGCCGCCGATGCGGTCGCGGCGGCGGTTGCGAGCGGAGCGGACGAGTTCCTCAGCGCGCTCGCCGACCGGATCGCCGTCGGCATCGCCGCCGTTGCCGCGGTGCTCGATCCCCCACTCGTCGTCCTGGCCGGCGATGTCGCCCAGGCCGGCGGTGACGCCCTGCGCGACGCGGTCGTGGCCGCGCTGCGCGCCACCACCCCACTGGATACCCCCATCGCGGTGACCGGCGTGACCGACGACGCCGTCCTGCTCGGCGCGCTGGACTGCGGCGTGCGCGCCGTGCGGGAGACGCTCGTCGGCACGCTCCGCGACGCCATCCCCCCGTCCTGACCGAGGAGCACCCATGTCCGGCATGAAACGAGCACGCATACTCCTCGTCGCGAGCCTCTTCGCGGCCACCCTGGCGGCGGGCGCCTGCACGCCCGCCCGCGAAGCCGAGCCGGTCGCCACGCCCGGCGTGGAGCCGACCGGAACCGTGGAGTTCTGGCACTTCTTCACCGACCGCGAGGCGAAGGCGATCGACGAGATCGTCGCCGACTTCAAGGCCAAGTATCCGAAGGTCACGGTCGTCGTGAAGTCCGGGCAGGACGACACGAAGATGCTGCAGGCCATCGGCGCCGGCCAGGGCCCGGACGTCGGACTGTCGTACTCCACCGACATCGTGGGCAAGTTCTGCGCCACGAGCGCATGGCAGGACCTTGCGCCCTACATCGCACGAGACAAGATCGATCTGAACAAGCTGCCGGCGACCGTCCGCTCCTACACCGAGTACCGCGGAAAGCGGTGCGCGATGCCGGTGCTCGCCGACGCGTATGGCCTGTACTACAACAAGAAGATCTTCGCTGACGCCGGCGTGACCTCGCCCCCCAAGACGCTCACCGAGCTGGCCGACCTGGCCAAGCGGCTGACCGTCCGCAAGCCGGACGGCACCATCGTGCGCGCCGGCTTCCTGCCGCTGTTCGGCTTCTACGAGAACTCCCCGGCGCACCTGGCGCCGATGGTCGACGCAAAGTGGCTCAACGAGGACGGCACGTCGGCGATCGGCGGCGACCAGCGGTGGAAGGACCTGCTGACGTGGCAGAAAGAACTCATCGACTGGTATGGCTACGCCAAGCTGGAAAAGTTCCGCGCCAGCCTGGGCGACGAGTGGGGGGCCGACAACGCGTTCCAGAAGGGCAAGGTCGCGATGAACATCGACGGCGAGTGGCGGATCGCGTTCCTGCACGACCAGGCCCCGGGCGTGCAGTTCGGCGTGGCGCCCATGCCCGTCGCAGACCCGAGCCAGTACGGCGCCGGATACGTCACGGGCAACGTGATCGGCATCTCCCGCAACGCCAAGAACGCCGAGGCGGCCTGGGCGCTGATCCGGTACCTGACCACCGACACGGCGGCGATCGTCAAGCTCAGTAACAGCATCCGCAACGTGCCGAGCACGACCGACGCCCTCACCTCCCCTGACCTCAAGGTGGACCCCGAGTTCAAGGTGTTCCTGGACATCTTCGCGCACCCGAAGACGTCCACCACGCCGCCGAGTGCGGTCGGTCCCGCGTACCAGGAGACGTTCCAGACATTCCTGCAGCAGTGGCAGTCCGGCTCGGCCAAGAACCTCGACGCGGGCCTCACGAACGTGGACAAGCAGGTCAACAACCTGGTGAAGCTGGCGGGGTAGCGATGGCAACCATCGCTGCCGGGGACGCGACCGGCCGAGCACCGGCCGGTCGCGCCCCGGTGAAACGCCCGGCGGACGCCCGCTCGGGCCGGCGTCGCCAGCGGTGGCGGCACCGCCTCGTCGTGCTCTCGTTCATGGCGCCCGCGCTGGTGGGCCTGATCCTGTTCCTCGGCTACCCGCTGGTGTCCGCGGTCTACTTCTCGTTCACCCGCTTCGACCTGGTGAACCAGCCCCAATGGGTCGGCCTGGCGAACTGGCGCTTCGTGTTCGAGGACCCCAACATCCGGACGGCGGCCGCCAACACGCTGTGGCTCGTCGCGGTGATGGTCCCGGCCCGCATGGTGGGCGCGCTGCTGACCGCGATGTTGCTTAACGCGATCAAGCGCGGTCGCGGCCTGTTCCGGACGCTGTTCTACCTGCCGGCGCTGGCGCCTCCGGTTGCGGCGACGCTGGCGTTCGTCCTGCTCCTCAAGCCCGGCACGGGGCCGGTCAACAGCCTGCTGGACAAGGTCGGCATATCCGGGCCGCTCTGGTTCAACTCGCCGGACTGGTCCAAACCCTCGCTGGTCCTGCTCATGCTGTGGGGCGTCGGCGATCTCATGATCATTTTCGTGGCGGCGCTGCTCGACGTGCCGACCGAGCTGTACGAGGCGGCCTCGATCGACGGCGCGAACGCCTGGCACCGGTTCCGGTACGTCACCGTGCCCGCCATCTCCCCGGTTCTGCTCTTCGCCGCCATCATCGGGGTGATCGCGACGCTGCAGTTCTTCACGCAGGCGGCGGTAGCGGCGTCGGCGGCGTCCGGGCAAATAACCGGCGGCGGCGGCATCTCCGACACGTTCGGCTACCCCGAGGGCTCCACGTTCACCTACCCGCTCTGGCTGTACGTGGTCGGCTTCCGCTTCAACGTGCTCGGCTACGCCAACGTCATGGCGGTCATCCTGTTCGTCGTCTCGATGAGCGTCACGCTCGTGCTGTTGCGTCGGTTCCGCGCGTTCACCGGAGGTGCGTCGTGACCACGGGCCTCACGACCGGGAGCCGCGGTGCGGTGCTGCCACAGCCGCGGCAACCCACCACGCGCACGCGGCCGAAGGCGCGCCTGCGCCGCCAGGACCTGCTGCTGTTCGTGGCCAAACACGCGACCGCCATTGCGCTGTGCCTGATCTTCCTCGCCCCGATCGCGTTCCTGTTGCTGACCTCGTTCATGACCAGCGAGCAGACGTTCACGTCGAACCTATGGCCGACGAGCTGGCATCCGGGCAACTATGCCGAGGCGTTCCGCCGGACGCCTCTCGCCAGGTACCTACTCAACACGGTCATCTACGCCGGCCTGGCCACGCTGTTCATGCTGCTGTCCAGCGTGCCGGCCGCGTACGCCCTGGCGAAGCTGCGCTGGCGTGGTCGCAGCGCCGTGCTGGTGGCGATCATCTGCATGATGATGCTGCCACCCCAGGTCACCACCGTGCCCCTGTACCTGTTCTGGGCGCGGTGGGGGCTGACCGGCTCGCTCTGGCCGCTGATCCTGCCGATGCTTGCCGGCGACGCGTTCTCCATCTTCCTGCTCCGCCAGTTCATGGTGACGATCCCGGACTCCTATCTGGACTCCGCCCGGGTAGACGGCTGCGGCGAGTGGCGTACGCTGCTGCGGATCGTGTTGCCCATGGCCCGGCCGGGCATCGCGGCGGCCGCGATGTTCCAGTTCTTCTACGCCTGGAACGACTACTACGGCCCATTGCTGTACACGAGCGAGAACACCAACGCGTGGACGCTTTCGCTCGGGCTGGCCTCGTTCCGGACGCTCCACCACGTCGAGTGGCACCTGGTCAGCGCTGCGACAATGCTCACCATGCTGCCGGTCATCGTGTTGTTCTTCTTCGCGCAGAAGGCGTTCGTCCAAGGTGTGACGCTGACGGGGGTCAAGGGGTGAAGGTCGCGGTCGTCGGGGGCGGGTCCACGTACACACCGGAGCTGATCGACGGCTTCGCGCGGCTCGGCGCCGGCCTGGGCCTGACCGAGGTGGCCCTGGTCGACCCGGACTCGACACGGCTGAGCGTCATCGGTCCGTTCGCTCGCCGGATCGTCGCCCACTATGGAGAGTCCACTCGCATCACCTGGACCGCGGACCTCGACGCCGGTGTCTCCGGCGCCACCGTGGTGGTGATCCAGCTGCGGGTCGGCGGCCAGGCGGCCCGGATCAGCGACGAGACGTTCCCACTCGACTGCGGGTGCATCGGTCAGGAGACGACCGGTGCCGGCGGCCTCGCCAAGGCGCTGCGGACCGTTCCGGTCGTGTTGGACGTGGCCGAGCGCGCCCGCCGGCTGGCCGCACCCGGCGCCTGGATCGTTGACTTCACCAACCCGGTCGGCATTGTGACCCGGGCGCTGCTCGACGCCGGGCACCGCGCGGTCGGGCTGTGCAACGTGGCGATCGGCTTCCAGCGCCGGTTTGCCGCACTGTTCGGCGCCGACCCGGACGCCGTCGCGCTCGACCACGTCGGGCTCAACCATCTCACCTGGGAGCGCGGCGTCCACGTCGCCGGCGTCGACCGGCTCCCGGAGCTACTGTCGGCGCACCTGCCGGCGATCGCTGCCGAGGTGGCGATCCCCGCCGAGGTGATCGCGACCCTCGGCTGCGTCCCGTCGTACTACCTGCGCTACTTCTACTGCCACGATGAGGTCGTCCGAGAGGAGCGCGGGACACCCAGCCGGGGACAGCGGGTGGCTGAGATCGAGGCCGAGCTGCTGCACCAGTACGCCGATCCTTCGCTGTCGACCAAGCCGGCGCTGCTCGGCGAGCGAGGCGGCGCGTACTACTCGGAGGCCGCGATCGGCCTCATCGCGTCGCTGTTCGATCCCGCAGCCGCGGGCCGGCACCCGGTCAACGTCCGCAACGCCGGCACGCTCCCGTTCCTACCCGAGGACGCGGTCATCGAGGCGACGTGCGAGGTGGACGCCGGAGGCGCCACGCCCGCGCCGGTCGAGGCCGTCGGCCCCGCCCTCGCCGGCCTCATCGCCGCCGTCAGCGGGTACGAGGAGCTGGCGCTCGACGCGGCGCTGCGCGGCGGCCGGTCACGGGTGTACGCGGCACTGCTGGCGCACCCCCTCGTCGGGCAGCACGAGCTGGCCGACGCCCTGACCGACAAGCTGCTCGCCGCGAACGGCGTGTACCTGCCGTGGGCCCGATGAGCGAGCCGGCCCTGTTCGTGGCCGTGGACGGCGGCAACTCGAAGACCGACGTCGTGCTCGGCACCTCGGCCGGGGAGGTGCTGGCGTACCGGCGCGGCCCCGGCTCCTCACCGCAAAACCTCGGCGTGCCGGCCGCTATCGACGTGATCGGATCACTCATCGCCGACGCCCGCGCGGCCGCCAGCCTACCGGACGGCCGCGTCGTCGAACGCGCGGCGGTGTACCTGGCGGGACTGGACCTGCCCATCGAGGTCGACACGCTCAGCAAGGCCATCGCCGAGACTGGCTGGGCGCGCGAGCACGTCGCCGACAATGACACGTTCGCGATCCTGCGGGCGGGCACCGACAACCCGGACGCGGTCGCGGTCGTCTGCGGGGCCGGGATCAACTGCGCGGGCCGGAGCCGCGACGGGCGCACGGCACGTTTTCCCGCCCTCGGCCAGATCACCGGTGACTGGGGAGGAGGGCAGCACCTCGCCTCACTCGCACTGTGGCACGCGGCCCGCGGCGAGGACGGGCGGGGACCCG
Source organism: Micromonosporaceae bacterium (assembly GCA_036506795.1). Taxonomy (GTDB): domain Bacteria; phylum Actinomycetota; class Actinomycetes; order Mycobacteriales; family Micromonosporaceae; genus DASXRC01. Next base: position 15,339 of record DASXRC010000116.1, on the reverse strand, counting down.
CCACGGCGCTCACGCGCGCCGTCCTCGACCACTTTGGACGCTCCACGGTGGAGGATGTGGCCGTCGGGCTGCACCTCGGAGAGATTCCTTGGGAGAGTGTGGACCAGCTGAGCCCGGTGCTGTTCCTGGTGGCGGCGACGGGCGATCCGGTGGCCGGGCGGGTGGTCGCCCGGCAGGCCGACGAGATCGTGCGCCTGGTCACCGTCGCGGCCGGCCGGCTCGACCTGCTCGACGTGGCGTACGCGGTCGTGCTGGGCGGCGGCGTGCTCGCCGCCCGCCATCCACAGCTCAACGACGCGGTCGTCGCCGGTATCCGCGCCCGTTCGCCACAGGCTTCGATCGGCGTGCTGACCGAGCCGGCGGTGGCCGGCGCGGCACTGCTGACGCTCGACGCGCTGGGCGCGCCGCCGGAGGCGGGTGCGACCCTTCGGGCCTCGCTGGCCACCGTGTGCCGCTGATCACGTCTGTTCCGGGATACGGGCGTACGGTTGAACGCCCTCCCACGCACCGGGCAGAGTACGGCTACACCGACAGCGCCGTCGTCGCACCCCGACCTCCGGCCAACCGACCCGAGGGAGTCGCGATGACCCTGCGCCTGGCCGACGGCACTGACTGGGCGACCGTGCTCGCCCGCGCCACCGCCACCGTTCCCGAGGCCTTCGACGACGACGCCCTGCGGAACCTCGTCGAGGGCGGCTGGCGGCCGGTCGGCACGCCGAGCCCGCTGCCTACCCCTGTCGACAACACGACCCTGGCGTTCATGCGGCGCGTCGACGCCGAGCCCGCTCGGGCGGCCGTCGCGTTCGCGGCCGCCGAGCACCGAGCGTGGGCGGAGACGCCGCTGGCCGAGCGCCGGGCCCGGGTGACCGCCGCGCTGGACGCGATGACCGCGCACCGCGACCTGCTGGCGCTGCTGCTCGTCTGGGAGATCGGCAAGCCGTGGCGCCTGGCGTGCGCGGACGTGGACCGGGCGCTCGACGGCGCGAGGTGGTACGCCGGCGAGATCGACCGGATGCTCGCCGCTGGTCGCCAGCCGCTGCCCGGCCCGGTCAGTAACATCGCGAGCTGGAACTACCCGATGAGCGTGCTGGTCCACGCGGAGCTGGTCCAGCTGCTGGCCGGCAACGCCGTCATCGCCAAGACGCCGTCCCAGGGTGGCGCCGTGTGCCTGACCGTCGCGCACGCACTCATGCGCCGTGCGGGCCTGCCGGCCACCCTGGTCTCCGGCGGCGGCGACGAGCTCTCCGAGGTGCTGGTACGCGCGCCGGAAATCGGCGCCGTGGCGTTCGTCGGCGGCCGCTCCAACGGTGGAAAGGTCGCCGCCGCGCTGCTCGACACCGAGAAGCGTCACATGATCGAACAGGAGGGGCTGAACGCGTGGGGCGTCTGGGGCTTCTCCCACTGGGACTCGCTGGCCGCCCACCTCCGGAAGGGCTTCGAATACGGCAAGCAGCGCTGCACGGCGTACCCCCGGTTCGTGGTCCAGCGGGAGCTGGTCGACGCGTTCCTCGAGGCGTACCTTCCGGTGGTTCGCTCGGTGCGGTTCGGGCACCCGCTGGCCGTCGACGGCGGGTGGCGGGCCGGAGACCCGCTGCCGGAGCTGGACTTCGGCCCGCTGATCAGTGCGGCCAAGGCCGAGGAGCTGCGTCGCACGGTGGACGAGGCGGTGCGCGGCGGCGCGGTCCCGCTCTACCGCGGGCGCGTCGACGGCGGCGCGTTCCTGCCCGGGCAGGACACCTCGGCGTACGTGGCGCCGTCGGTGCTGCTCGCCCCGCCCGGCCGGTCCCGGCTGATGCACGCGGAGCCGTTCGGCCCCGTCGACACGATCGTCGTGGTGGACACGACGGACGAGCTGCTCGCCGCGATGAACGCCTCGAACGGGTCGCTCGTCGCGAGCCTGGCCTGCGACGACGAGGAGTTGGCGGCGAAACTCGCGGTCGACCTGCGCGCGTTCAAGGTGGGCATCAACCGGCCGCGGTCACGCGGCGACCGCGACGAGCCGTTCGGCGGCCGGGGCGCCTCGTGGAAGGGCGCGTTCGTCGGCGGCGACCTGCTGGTGCAGGCCGTGACCCTCGGCCCGCCGGGCGAGCGCCTCTACGGCAACTTCCCCGACTACGCGAGCTACCCGGCGACCTGACGCCCGGCCGGAACCGACGGGGTCACCTCCCGCCCGGGCAACGGCCTGACCAGCGTGCCCGCGGCGTTTCGTGGCGGTTGCGGCGCTGTGTCCGTCGAGGACCGCAGCGCGATGCGCGGCCGCGACAACGCCCACCTTGACAGGCCGGTCGCCCTGCCCTGGACTGATCGAATGACCGTGTCCGGGCAGACGACGGCGCCCGCCGGGCTGGACGTCGACCGGCTGGCCGCGTACCTCGCCGCGCACCGGCCCGGCCTGTTGGATGGGCCCATCGAGGCCTCGCTCATCGCCGGCGGCCGCTCGAACCTGACCTACCTCGTCCGCAGCGGTGCGCTGGAGTACGTCCTACGCCGCCCGCCGCTCGGTCACGTGCTGGCTACCGCGCACGACATGGGACGGGAGTTCAGGGTCATCTCCGCGCTCGCCGCGACGGCCGTGCCCGTCCCCGGGGCACTGTTGCACTGCCCGGATCCGGACGCCATCGGCGCGCCGTTCTACCTCATGACGCGCGCGCCGGGCGTCATCTTCCGCAGCCGCTCGCAGACGGATCGGCTCACCGACGAGCAGCGGCAACGCCTCGCGTACGCCATGATGGACACCCTCGCCGCGCTGCACAGCGTCGACCCGGTCGCCGTCGGGCTTGCCGACTTTGGGCACCCCGAGGGCTACCTGACGCGCCAGGTACGCCGGTGGGCCGGCCAGCTCGAGCGGTCCCGGAGCCGGCCCCTGCCGGGCATCGACGAGCTTCGCGACCGGCTCGCGGCCACCGTCCCGGCGAGCGACGCGGCCTCCGCCGCTGGCTCTCCGGTGGCCGGGCGGATCGTGCACGGCGACTACCGCCTCGACAACCTGCTCGCCGACCCGGCGACGATGACCATCACCGCGGTGCTCGACTGGGAGATGGCCACGCTCGGCGACCCGCTCGCCGACCTCGGCCTGCTGATGACGTACTGGCACGTGCTCGGGGACGGCGCCGGCAACCCGGTCGCGGACGGGCTCGGGCCGGCGGCCGGCTTCCCGTCCCGGCAAGCCCTGATCACGCGGTACGCCGCGAAGAGCCCGGTCGACATCGGGCCGCTCGACTGGCACGTGGCGCTCGGCTGCTTCAAGCTTGCGGTCATCTGCGAGGGCATCTTCTACCGCTACACGCTCGGGCAGACGGTCGGCGAGGGCTTCGACCGGATGGGCGAAATGGTCGCCCCCCTGGTCGAGCACGGACTGCGGGTTCTTCGGGAGGTTTGATGGACTTCGGCTTCGACGAGCGCACCCAGGAGCTCTTTGACCGGCTCAACGACTTCCTCGTCGAGGTGGTGTTTCCGGCGGAGCCGGTGTACGCCGCCCAGGTCGCCGCGGCCACCGACCCCTGGACGCGACCGCCCGTCATCGAGGAGCTGAAGGAGGAGGCCCGCCGGCGGGGCCTGTGGAACCTGTTCCTGCCTCACCCCGAGTACGGCGCCGGCCTGACGAACCTGCATTACGCGCCCCTGGCTGAGCTCACCGGCCACAGTCCGCATCTGGCGCCGGAGGCCCTCAACTGCAGCGCGCCGGACACGGGCAACATGGAGGTGCTGGCCGAGTTCGGCTCGGCGCCGCAGCGGGACCGCTGGCTCAAGCCGCTGCTGGATGGCGAGATCCGCTCTGCGTTCTGCATGACGGAGCCGGACGTCGCCTCGTCGGACGCGACGAACATCTCCACCCGCATCGAGCGCGATGGCGAGTCGTACGTCGTCAACGGCCGTAAGTGGTGGTCGTCCGGCGCCATGGACCCGCGCTGTCAGATCTTCATCGTGATGGGCAAGACGGACCCGTCCGCCGAACGGCACCGGCAACAGAGCATGATCCTCGTTCCGCGGGACACCCTTGGCGTCACCGTCCATCGTGGAATGACGGTGTTCGGCTACACCGACGGGCCGCACGGTGGGCACGCCGAGATCAGCTTCACGGACGTACGCGTACCGGCGGAGAACATCATCGCCGGCGAGGGCGACGGGTTCGCGATCGCCCAGGCGCGGCTGGGTCCGGGCCGTATCCACCACTGCATGCGCCTGATCGGCATGGCCGAGCGAGCCTTGGAGCTCATGTGCCGGCGGGTGAACGACCGGATCGCGTTCGGCAAGCCGCTCGCGGACCAGGGAGTGGTGCGGGAGTGGATCGCGGAGTCCCGGGTGCGCATCGAGCAGGCGCGGCTGCTGGTGCTCAAGACCGCGTGGCTGATGGACACCGTCGGCAACAAGGGCGCGCACACCGAGATACAGGCCATCAAGATAGCCACGCCGTCCATGACCGAATGGGTGCTCGACAAGGCGATCCAGGCGTACGGCGCGGCCGGTGTCAGCCAGGACGTCCCGCTCGCCGCGCTGTGGGCGCAGGCCCGTACGCTGCGCCTGGCGGACGGGCCGGATGAGGTGCACCGCGCCTCGCTCGCCCGCCGCGAGCTTCGCCGCTGGACCGCCTGAGCGCCCGCTGTCGCTCTCGCGCGAGCGGAGCGAGCGCCGGCTACGCCGACTGGCGCTCCACGAGGTACGTGTCGAGCAGGACGTACGGCTGGTCCGGCGCCTCCCCGCGGACGCGGGCGGCGAGCAGCAGCGCCATCTGCCGGCCCATCTCCTCGACGTCCTGATGCACGGTGGTCAACGGCGGGTCGGTCTGCTGGGCGACCGGCGCGTCCTCGAAGCCGACGACGGCCACGTCCTCGGGCACCCGCCGGCCCAGCTCGCGCAGCACCCGCAGTGCCCCGGCCGCCATCAGGTCGGACGCCACGAACACCGCGTCCAGGTCCGGGCGTTCCTTAAGCAGCCGGTGCATGGCGGTCGCGCCGCTGGCCTCGCTGAAGTCGCCGTACGCGATGAGGTCTTCGTCAACCCGCCGCCCGCTCCCCGCGATCGCCTCGCGGTACCCGGTGAGCCGGGCGACGCCCACGCCCATGTCCTGCGGGCCGGCGATCGTCCCGACCGCGGTGCGGCCCCGGGACAGGAGGTGCTCGACCGCCTGCCGGGCCCCGCCGGCGTTGTCCACGTCGACGAAGTACGCCGGCCGCGCATCCGACCGCAACATGCGCGCCGGTCGGCCGCCGAGCACGGTCGGCAGGCCCCGCTCCTCGAGCAACGTCGGCAGCGGGTCCTCGTCGTGCAGCGAGATCAGCAGTACGCCGTCGACGTGCTGGTTGGTCAGGTGATGCTCGACCCGCTCGCGCTCGGCCGGGGACTCCGCCCAGGACAGCCACAGCTGCAGCGGGGTGTCCAGCAGACCGGAGCTGATGCCACGGACGATCGGCGCGAAGAACGGCTCCCCGAAGAACCGGTCCTCGGACTCGGAGACCACGAGCGCCACGGAGTCGGTGCGCTGGGTGACCAGCGCGCGGGCCGCCCGGTTCGGCACGTAGCCGAGCTCGCCGATCGCCTTCTGCACCGCCTCCCGGGCCTCCGGGCTGACCTGTGGGGAGCCGTTGACGACCCGGGACACGGTCCCCCGGCCCACCCCGGCCCGCGCGGCGACGGCGTCGAGGGTCGGCCGGCCCGCCGAGCGCGCCCGCTGGGTCGTCATCGTCCACCCCTCGCTGACGTGGGTTGCCCCCATTGTGCGACCAGGCCGTTTCGCTGGATGACCTCGGCGTACCACCGGCCGCTCAGCTTCGGCATCCGCGCCTGCGTCGCGTAGTCGACGTGGGTGATCCCGAACCGCTTGGTGTACCCCCACGCCCACTCGAAGTTATCCAGCAGTGACCAGGCAAAATACCCCTTCAGCGGTACGCCGGAGTCGATGGCCTCGCGGCACGCCCGCAGGTGCGCGTCCAGATACGCGACCCGGTCGGCATCCTCGACTCGGCCGTCGACGACCTCGTCGGCGAAGGCGGCCCCGTTCTCCGTGACGTACAGCGGCAGCTCCGGGTACTCGGTGTACACCCGACGCAGCGTCTCGACGAGGCCCGGGGCGTCGATCTCCCAGTTCATCTCGGTCACCGGCCGGCCACTGGTGACGAACCGGACATCCTCGCTCCCCGGCCACGGCGACGGCGGACGCCTCTCGGGCTGCGCGTCGTCGAACGGTGCCGCGACCACGTACCGGCTGTAGTAGTTGATGCCGAGCGCGTCCAGCGGGGTTGAGATGATCTCGAGGTCTCCGTCCCGGACGTGCCCGAAGTCGGTCACCAGGCGTAGGTCCTCGACGACGTCGGCGGGGTACCGTCCGAGCCGGATCGGGTCGAGGAACAGCCGGTTGGCGAGTCCATCGATCCGCCGGACGGCATCCGCATCGGCGGGCGAGGCCGTGTGGGGCGACGTGGCGTACAGGTTTAGCGTCACCGCGAGCCGGGTGTCGGCGCGGGCCGCCCGCAGCGCGCCGACGGCGAGGCCGTGCCCGAGCATCAGGTGGTGCGCCGCCCGCACGGACGCCGGCGGGTCCTGCCGGCCCGGCGCGTGCTCCCCCGAGGCGTACCCGAGGAAGGCGGAGCACCACGGCTCGTTCAGCGTCGTCCACGTCCGGATGCGGTCGCCGAGCGCGTCGTGCGCCAGCCCGGCGTACTCCGCGAACCGGTCGGCCGTCTCGCGAGCCGGCCAGCCGCCGGCGTCCTCCAGCGGCTGCGGCAGGTCCCAGTGGTACAGCGTCACCCACGGCTCGATGCCCTGGTCCAGCAGCTCGTCGGCGAGGCGCCGGTAGAAGTCGAGGCCAACCTGGTTGGCCGGACCCCGGCCGGCCGGCTGGACCCGCGGCCAGGACAGCGAGAACCGGTACGCCCGAAGCCCCAGTTCCGCCATCAGCCGAACGTCGTCCCGGTACCGGTGGTAGTGGTCGCACGCGACGTCCCCGGTGTCGCCGCCGACGACGCGACCCGGCAACCGACAGAACGTGTCCCAGATCGAGGGGGTGCGGCCGCCCTCCGCGGCGGCACCCTCGATCTGGTACGCCGCGGTCGCCGCGCCCCACAGGAAGTCCGGGGGGAACGGCACGTCCGCATGTGACGCGACCGCGGGGCGGGTGTCGGGACGGAACGGGATGATCACGCCTTGACTGCGCCTTCCGTGATGCCGCCGATGATCTGGCGGCCGAACAGGACGAACACGACGACCAGCGGCACCGTCGCGACCGCGGTGGCCGCGAAGACCAACGAGTAGTCGATGTAGTACGCGTAGGAGAGCCAGGCCAGCGACACCTGAACGGTCGGGTTCTCCGGGGTCAGGATCGCATACGGCCAGAGGAAGTTGTTCCACTGCTCCATGAACGTGAGCAGCCCGAGCACGGCGGCGGCCGGCCGCAGCGCGGGAAGCACCACGCTCCAGTAGATGCGGATCGGCGGGATGAGGAGATCATTGCGACTCCCCTCGGACGGACCTGCGCACGAGCAGGAAGTTCAGCAGCGAGATCAGAATGATCAAGACGAAGATCGCCCACGCGACCGCCGCGCCGTAGCCCGCGGTGTCGGGGTTGTCGATGCCCTTCTCGAACATGTACATCGCGACCGTCTGGAACTGCCGTGTGTTGCCACCCAGAATGTTCCCGGCGAAGATGAGCGGCTCGGTGAACAGCTGGATGCCCCCGATCGTCGAGAGGATCACCGCGAAGATGAGCGTGGGGCGCAGCAACGGCAGCGTGACGGTCCAGAACTGCCGCCACCGGTTGGCCCCGTCGACGCGCCCAGCCGAGATCGCGGTCCCGCCGGATCGCCGGCCTACTTCTTCTATGTCGGTTGAGCGCGATCTGCCGCACGACACGCCGAGCGGAATGCACGTGGCGCTACCAGAACCGCGATCTCCAGTGCCGCAGGCGGAACCCGCACGCCGCGCCCGGGGTTCAGGCGAGCCGGCGTAGCAGCGTCGAGACCCGCTCGGACTCGAACGCCTCGGGGTCGAAGTCGCGGCCGAGCCACGACTTCATCTGCTCGTGCTCCACGTGCGCGGGGTCGTCGAGGGCCGCGAGGAGCTGTGCGTAACCGAACGCGCCGCCGACGTCCTCGGGCGGGCAGGCCCGCTGGCCGGCCTCACACATCGGGTAGTACTCCTCCGGGTCGGCCGCGAAGACGTCCTCGACGACGACCTCGTGCTCCCACCAGTCGCCGAAGTCATAGGTGTAGAGGAACCGGCTGCCCTTGGCCGCCACCGCATCCAGGCGCGTGTCCAGCTCGTCGCGCAGCGCCAGCTCGCCGTCCGGATCCGGCTCGCCGTACGGCACGCCGTCGATGTCGAATGAGTGGAGGTGGTAGCCCTGCCACCCCATCGCGTACTGAATCACCCGGTGCACCCGGTCGAGCGTGTATCCCCCGGGGACCAACACGCGCCGCCACACCGGCGGACTCACGTCCGACAGTGTCACCCTCAGCTGGTATATGGCGCGCGGCATGGTCCCCCATTCTTGACCGACCGTCACCCCCGCCGCATAGGGTTTGACCATGATCTGCGGCGCGTGTCGGGAAAAGCGACACTCGGAGTGTCGGGGCGGCAACTGGTGCGACTGCCAGCACCGTACGCCGGCGCCCACGCCACCGGTGACGGGCTCGCCGGGCGAATAATGGGACCGCGCGTGGAGACAGTCGTCGACATCGCGTCGCTCGACGACGATGCGCTGGGCGCGGCGTACGACCTGGAGGACCGCTCGGCCCCACGGCTGCGGGTGAACTTCGTGACCAGCCTGGATGGCGCCGTCGAGCTGGACGGCTTCTCCGCCGGGCTGTCGAGCGACGCCGACAAACGGGTGTTCGGGCAGCTGCGAATGGCGTGCGACGGCCTCCTCGTCGGCGCCGGCACGCTGCGGCACGAGGGGTATGGCGCGGTCCGCCTCGACGAGTCCCGCAGGGCCTGGCGGCGCGCCCGCGGGCTGGCCGAGCTCCCGACCCTCGTCGTCGTGTCCAACCGGCTGGAGCTCGACCCCACGCAGGGCGCGTTCGCGGAGGCCCCGGTCCGTCCCATCGTGCTCACGTGCTCGGGCGCGCCGGCCGACCGGCGGGCGGCGCTCGAGCCGGTGGCCGACTTCATCGCCGTCGGTGACGCCACGGTGGATGTGCGCGCCGCCGTGGCGGCGCTGCGCGAGCGCGGACTCGGTCAGCTGTTGTGCGAGGGCGGGCCACACCTGTTCGGTGCGCTCACCGCCGCCGACCTCGTCGACGAGCTCTGCCTGACCCTGTCGCCGCTGTTGGCGGGCCCGGGCGCCGGGCGGATCACCGCCGGATCCGCCAGCTCCGTGCGGCGCATGGCACTGCGCAGCGTGCTCACCGCGGACGGCATGCTCCTGCTGAGGTACGCCCGGACGCGCGGCGAACCCTAGAGATCGAGGATGTCGTCGTCACTCAGCACTCGACGAGCTCGCCGGCCGGCGTACGTGGCGAGCCAGGCCGCATGCTTGCGAACCTCGGTCACGGCATGTCCCAGACCGGGTTCGCCCAGCTCGGTCTCGAGCTCGGCCACGGCGAGTGTGTCCCCGCCGAGCAGCGGCAGGATGACGGTGATGCCGCGGGCGCCGACGGCGAAGTGAGCCAAGCGGGCCCGGTCGTCGCGGGCGAGCTTTGAGTAGGCGGCGAGCACGCAGGCCGCAGGGATGCCTATCAGCGCCGAGTCCGTCGAGTCGGCGTCTTCCTCGACCGTTGCGACCAGCTCGCCCACGGCGACGTCTTCGAGCCGTGCGTACGCGAGCAGAGCGCTGGTGTCGAAGACGACTTGGACGTGCACCTCACGCCGCCCGACCCCGCTTCGCGCGCCGGGCCTCGAGTGCCCGCACGCGTTCCCGCATCCGGGCCACGCCCTCGTCGGTGACAGTGAAACCATGCGCCGCGAGCATCTCCCGCGTGCGCTGCCGGCGCATTCGGAGCCGGATGGCCTCGGCGATGTAGGCGGACGCGTTCTCCACCGTGTCGAGGTGGGCAGCCACGTCCTCGGGGAGCGTGATGCTGAACCGTCGTGTCGCCATACCATCACGCTAGGGTGATCGCATAAGATCACGCAAGCGGTGGCCGTACGCCTGTGGATAACGATGGGGAACGGCCGCCGAGCGTGTGGAAAAGCTGGGTGTGGCGAATGCCAACCCCATCGCTCCGACGCGTCGCGCCCCCGCTGTCGGACCCATGCGGCACGATCTCCTCGTGCGACCAGATCCCCTCGAGCCACCAGACGCCATCGCGAGCCCCGGCGAGCCCGTCGGGCGCGTGCTCGGCACGACGGACGCTACCCCGCTGCTGTTCTGGACGGCGGTCGCGCCCGGCAGCTACCTGCAGCTCGACGACGTCGTCGTGACGACGCGGGAGCTGCCCGACGGGGACTCCGTGCGCATCGCGGGTGTGGTCACCGCCGTGCGCGCCCGGCACGAGGGCGCCCAGTTCGATTCCGACGTGTTCGCGATCGCCGGCGGCACGCTGCCGGCCCAGGTTCAGGAGGCGGCAGAGGTCACCACCACCCGGGTCGACCCCGAGGTCTATGTGCCGCCGGCGCCGGGCGCGATCGTGCACCGGGCGCAGGGCGGCGCCCGCGCGGAGGCGCTCCACTTTGACCGGATGGACCGGCGTATCCCCATCGGGTCCGGTCGCGACGGAGCGCCGGTGGTGCTCAACGCGGACTTCCTGGACGGGCGGGCGGGCGCGCACGTGTCCATCTCCGGGGTGTCGGGGGTGGCGACGAAGACGAGCTTCGCCACCTTCCTGCTCTATTCGGTGTTCCGGTCCGGGGTGCTCGGTGCCGACGGAGTCAACGCGAAGGCGCTCATCTTCAATGTGAAGGGCGAGGATCTGCTCTTTCTCGACCACCCCAACACCAAGCTCGACGAGTCGACGACCGCGGCGTACGCCCGGCTGGGCCTGCCCGCCGGCGCGTTCCCCGACGTGCGGGTGTACGCGCCGCCACGAGCCGGCGACGCCTCGGGCGCGCCCGACGTCAGCAGCCGGCACGCCGGTGTCGACGCGTTTTACTGGACGCTGTCCGAGTTCTGTGCGGAGCGGCTCCTGCCGTATGTGTTCGCGGACGCCGACGAGGAGCGCGCGCAGTACACCATGGTCGTGCACTCGGTCGCGGCGTACCTCTCGCGGGCGGCCCAGCCGGCCGACGGCGCCGTGACCATCGACGGAGCGCGCGTGCACTCGTACCCGGAACTCGTCGACCACATCGTGGAGCGGCTCGCCGACGATGCCACCCGCGGCGCCTGGGCCGGCTCCGCCATGGGTCTCGGCACGGTCAACGCGTTCGTGCGCCGCCTCATCGCGTCCAAAAAGGACCTCACCCGTCTGGTCCGCGGTGATCTGGCGACGAGGCGGCCGCATCAGATCAACACCGCAGAGAGCGCACAGGTGACGGTCGTCGACCTGCACAACCTGCCGGATAGGGCCCAGCGGTTCGCCGTCGGCGTGACGCTGAAGAGCGAGTTCGAGCGCAAGGAACGGACCGGCACCACCAAGCCGCTGCTGTTCGTCGTGCTCGACGAGCTAAACAAGTACGCGCCGCGGGAGGGCTCCTCCCCCATCAAGGAGGTGCTCCTCGACATCTCCGAGCGCGGCCGGTCGCTCGGCGTGATCCTGATCGGCGCACAGCAGACCGCGAGCGAGGTGGAGAGGCGCATCGTGACGAACTCCGCCATCAAGGTGGTCGGCCGGCTGGACCCGGCCGAGGCGACCCGCGCGGAGTACGGCTTCCTGCCGCCGAGCCAGCGGCAACGGGCTCTGCTGGCCAGGCCGGGCACGATGTTCGTCAGCCAGCCGGACATCCCCGTGCCGCTGTGCGTGGAGTTTCCGTTCCCGGCCTGGGCCACCCGGGTGTCCGAGGCCGGCGCGCCACCGTCGCACACCCTCCGCTCGATCGTGCAGGCCGCGGACCCGTTCGCGGTCGTGGGCAGCCGGTCGGGTAGCCGCCTGGCCGACGACGACATCCCGTTCTAGCCGGTGGAGCGGGCATGAGAATTCTGCACACGTCCGACTGGCACGTTGGCAAGGTCCTCAAGGGACAGTCCCGGGTGGACGAACACCTCGCCGTGCTGGCGCAGATCGTCGACGTGGCCCGGGCCGAGCGCCCAGATCTAGTCATCGTCGCCGGCGACCTGTACGACAGCGCCGCGCCGACCGCGGACGCCACGAAGATCGTCACTCGGGCCCTCTCGGCGCTGCGTGGCACCGGCGCTCAGGTGGTCGCGATCGGCGGCAACCACGACAACGGGCCTGCCCTGGACGCGCTGCGCCCGTGGGCGGAGGCGGCCGGCATCGCACTGCGCGGCACCGTGCGCGACAGCGCCGACGACCTGGTCCTGAGCGGGACCACCGCGGCGGGCGAGCGCTGGCGGCTGGTCGCCCTCCCGTTCCTTTCCCAGCGGTACGCCGTGCGCGCCACCGAGATGTACGAGCTCACCGCCGCCGAGGCGAGCCAGACGTACGCCGACCACGTGGGTCGGCTGATCGCCAATCTCACCAAGCCGTTCGCCGAGTCCGACGGCGTCAACCTCGTCGCCGCCCACCTGACGGTCGTCGGAGCCCGGATGGGTGGCGGCGAGCGCGAGGCACAGACCGTGCTCGGGTACGCGGTGCCGGCCACGGTTTTCCCGCCCAGCGCACACTACGTCGCGCTGGGCCACCTGCACCGGGCGCAGCCGGTGCTCGGCCCGTGCCCCATCCGGTACAGCGGCAGCCCACTGGCCATCGACTTCGGCGAGGAGGAGAACACGCCCTCCGTCACGATCGTCGACGTGACGACGCGGACGGCGGCGAGGGTCCACGAGGTGGCGCTGACCGCTGTAACCCCGTTGCGTACCGTCCGCGGCTCGCTGGCCGAGCTGTCCACGATAGACGCCGGCGACGCCTGGCTGCGGGTCTACGTGCGGGAGACGCCCCGCGCCGGCCTGCGGGAGGAGGTGCAGTCGCTGCTGCCCCGCGCGCTGGAGGTCCGCATCGACCCGGAGTTCGCCCCGACCGCGCCATCGGCGCCAACCGCCCGACGGACCGGTCGGTCCGCGCGGGAGCTGTTCGCCGACTACCTGCGCAGCACCGGCCACGCCGACGATGACGGCGTCCGCGACCTCTTCGACCGGCTGTACGAGGAGGTCAGCGGATGAGGCCCCTGCGACTTGACCTGGCCGGGTTCACCGTGTTCCGGGATGAGACAACCGTCGACTTCACCGACGCGGACTTCTTCGCGCTCGTCGGCCCGACGGGCTCGGGGAAGTCCAGCGTGCTGGACGGGATCTGCTTCGCCCTGTATGGGACGGTGCCGCGCTGGGCCGACCGCCGCGGCGTGGCGAACGCGCTGGCCCCGTCGGCCACCGAGGCCCGCGTCCGTCTGGTATTTGAATCGGGCGGATCGCGCTACCTGGCCACCCGCGTAGTGCGCCGCGACGGCAAGGGCAACGCGAAGACGACCGGCGCCGGGCTCGAGCTGCTGCCAACCGGGTTCGACTTACGCAGACTCGACGACGGGCTCGCCCCCGAGGACCTGGGTGAGGTGCTGGCCGGCACGCCGGGCGAGATGGAGACCGCCGTGCTCGACGCGGTCGGCCTGCCGTACGAGCAGTTCACGACCTGTGTGGTGCTGCCGCAGGGCGAGTTCGCCGAGTTCCTGCACGCCAAACCAGCCACCCGGCAGCAGATCCTCGTCAACCTCCTGGGCCTGTCCGTCTACGAGCACGTCCGGGAGCGGGCCGCCGCGACCGCCACGCAGGCGGACGCTCGGCTGGCCGCCACCGACCAGCTGCTCGGCGGCCTCGACGCCGTCGATGACGCGGCCCTCGCCGAGGCGGCCGACCGAGTGGCCGCCATCCGCGAGTTCGCCACCGCGGTCGAGGCCGCGGTGCCGGGACTCGCCGAGGCGCAACGCGACGCGGCCTCGGCCGTCGCGGAACTGGCCGGGCTCGACGCCGAGATGGCCCTTCTCGCCGCCATCGGGGCGCCCGCCGAGGCGACCTCGCTGGCGGCGGCGGTCGCGGCCGCCCGCACCGCGGTCGTCGACGCCGGTGCCGCCGTGCACGCCGCCGAGGACCGGGAGGACAAACTCCGCGGCGAGCTGGCCGGAGCCGGCGATGCCACCGCGCTGCGGATGCTGCTCAGGCACCACGACGAGCGCGCCAAGCTGACCGGGCAGCTGGAGGTGGTCGCGACGGCGGTCGCCGAGGCGGAGGCCGAGCATGTGGCCGCGGCGGCCGCCCTGAGCACCGCGGAGGCCCAGGCGGCGGCGGCCGCCGCGGCCCTGGATGAAGCGCGTCGGGCGTACCAGGAGGCACAGGCGGCCGACCGTGCCGCTGGGCTGCGCGCGCAGCTGACCGTCGGCGCGCCGTGCCCGGTCTGCGCCCAACCGGTGCACGAGGTGCCGGAGCTGCCCGCGGAGTCCGCGGTCGCTGCGACCCGGGCCGCCGGCCAGGCCGCCCGGGCGGCCGCCGATGCGGCCGCCGATGCCGTCGTGGAGCACGACCGCGCGGTGCGCGATCTCGACCGTGCGCTCGCCACCGCCCGCGCCCAGCACGCGCAGCTCGCTGACCGCGTCGCCGAGCTGGACGGTCTGCTCGCCGAGTCCCCCAGGCCGACGACGCTACGCCGCGAGCTGGCGGGCATCGGCACCCTGCAGGCCGCGCTGGCGGACGCGGTGGAGGCGCTGCGCGAGGCGCGCGAGGCGTACCGCCGCGCCCAGGCCGGAGTGGACGCCACGGAGGATCGGCTGCGAGCCGCGTGGCGCTACTTCGACCGCACCCGCGACCGGCTCGCCGCCCTGGCCCCGCCACCGGCCGATCGGGACGATCTCGCCGCCGCGTGGACCGTACTGGCTGACTGGGCGGCGTCCGAAGTGGAGAGTCGGCGCGGGAGGCGTACGACCGCCGCGACGGCGGTGACCACCGCGGAGGCCGCCGTGGCCGCGGCGCGGGACCGGCTCGCCGCGCTGTTCGCAGCGGCGGGCGTGGATCCGCCCGGGCGGCGGACGGACGAGGGTGCCTATGCACGAGCGGCGGCGGTGGCCGTCGAACGCGCCGAGGCCGAGCGGCGGCGGCTCGAGGAGCGCCGCGCGCAGGCCGAAGAGCTTCTGCGGCAGCGGGCCGAGCACGAGCGCGCCGGCCGGGTCGCCAAGGCGCTCGCCGGGCACCTGCGGGCCAACAACTTCGAGCGGTGGCTGCTCGAGGAGGCGCTGGACCTGCTCGTGGACGGTGCGTCGCGGATCCTGCGGGAGCTGTCGGCCGGGCAGTACGAGCTGGTGCACGCCAAGGGCGAGTTCTACGTCGTGGACCACCACGACGCCGGTCTACGCCGCGGGGTGCGCACGCTGTCC
>DASXRC010000115.1:0-39284 GCA_036506795.1 Micromonosporaceae bacterium | reverse complement strand
AGCGGATGACCGAGGAGCAGATCGCCGCGGTCGTCGAGGCGTTCGGCGGGTTGCTCGCGCTCTTGCGGGACGCCGACCCACGCGACAAGGCGGAGATCTACGCTCGGCTCGGTCTGCGCATGATCTACCGGCCGGCGAGCGAAACGATCATAGCCGAGGTCGTTTCGAACGACCTCGATCGTGGGCTTAATGTGTGTCCGAGGGGGGACTTGAACCCCCACGCCCTTTACGGGCACTAGCACCTCAAGCTAGCGCGTCTGCCATTCCGCCACCCGGACTTGCGCGTCCACTTTACCTGGGCCGATCCAGCCGACACACCACCAATCGGCAGCCCGGTGCGGCGCACGCCCGACCACGATACACAGCGCCAGGCGATCATGCACGACCGTGGGCGTCGATGCCGTTTGTCGGCTTTGTCCAGGTTGTCAAGCGCCCAACCGACCGCAAACCTGCGGCGGGAACCGGCCGCCATCCCGGAGACTACCGACGTGACGATCAACCGGATCAACCCCGAGTCCCTGCACGACACCCCCGGATACCACCACATGACGGTCGTGGACGCGGGCCGGCTGGCGTTCCTGGCGGGCCAGTGCCCGCTCCTGCCGGACGGCACCCTGGCCGGCCCGGACCTGGCCACCCAGGTGGACCAGGTTGTGGCGAACACATTGGCTGTGCTGGCGGCGGTGAAGGCCGGGCCGGAGCACGTCGTTCGCACCGTGATCTACGTTGTCAGCGACGACAACGTAGTCCTCGCCGAGGTGTGGCGTCGGCTCACCGCATCCCGACTGGGCCCGGCGTTCAGCACCGCGAGCACCCTGCTCGGCGTCGTCCAGCTGGGCTTCACCGGCCAACTCGCGGAGCTCGACGTCACCGCGGCGCTACCAGACTGAGCGGCGGCTACGCTCGGGCAGGTGAGCGCGTTCGTCGGTGCGGCGGTCGAGAGAACGCCGTACCGCCTATTGTGGACGGTGCGGCGACAGCCACTCCGGCGGCACCGATGACGGCCGCACCGTTCGATCGACACGACCGGCCCGCCGTGCTGGTCGCGGAGGCGTGCCGGGAGTACGGCACCGAGGTCATCGCCCGGTGGTGCGCGGACCTACTCACCGGCCGGGTGGCGTACGACGATCCGGGCCGACCGCCGCTCGTCTGGCTGGCCGGCCGGGCAGCCGCGGCCGAGCTGCGGCGCGGCGACCTGGTTGAGCGCGGCGTGGACTACTGGCCGCGGGTCTGGGCCGCTCGGGGCCTGCGCTACGCGTGGGTGCCGGACGCCACGCCAGCGGTCGTGCGGGCGCTCGCCGACCCGGCCTGGCGCGTGCGAGAGATGGCCGCGAAGGTGGTCCGACAACGGGATCTCGGTGAGGCCGCCGACGCGCTCTCCGCCCTGGCCACCGACCCGATCCCGCGCGTGCGGGCGGCCGCCCTGCGCGCCGCGGGCACCGTCGGCGAGGTCGAGCATGCAGACGCGCTGCGGGCCGCCGCCAACGATCCCGAGCCAGCGGTACGCCGTGCCGCCGAAGCCGCGCTCGACGAGCTGCGCCGGCGCCTGGATCGCGACGTGTAGACCTCACACGTCGACGTAGCCGCCGGTGCGCCAGTACCAGCCGTCCTCGCGCGCCATCAGGCCCTCATCAACGAGGTGCCGCCGCAGCGACACCCAGTCGCGTTTGTAGAACGAACGCAGCACCGCGTCGACCTCCCGCTCGCGGATCTTCACGCCCGGTTCGATGGTGCAGAAAGGCCCGCAGCACCTTCTCCCGATCGACGTCCACCCGCCGACGGTAGTCAGGCCTCCCGGCTGAGCACCAGGTCGGCGTACGGCCGGGTGGTCGCGATCAGCGCCGCGTTCGCCTCATCGCTGCGGTGGACCCAGTCGTGGGCGGCCTCCGGGTCAAGACCGCGGGAGCGCTGCCGGCGCAGCAGCGACCCCACCCGGACGGTAGGGGGTGCGTCCAGATAGATCACCAGGTGCAGCAAGGGCCGTACGCCCGCCCATGCACCGGTACGCAGCAGCAGATAGTTGCCCTCGACCACCACGAGCCGGGTATGCGGGAACACCGGGATCGCGCTGCCGATCGACTCGTGCAGCACGCGGCTGTACCGCGGCGCGTACACGATCTCGCCGTCGCCGCCGGCCCGGATGCGGGCGAGGAGATGGACGAAGCCGGCCGCGTCGAACGTCAGCGGGGCTCCCTTCCGGTTGGCCAGGCCCAGTCGGGCCAGCTCGGTGCTGGCCAGATGGAAGCCGTCCATGGGCACCGCGACCGCGGCCTGCGGGCCGAGGCCGCGGCAAAACTCGCTGGCGAGCGCCTCGGCGAGCGTGGACTTGCCGGCCGCCGGCGGCCCGGTGACGCCGACGAGGACTCGACCCGGGTTGGCGTCGAGGACGGCGGCCACGGCGTCGCGGGCGTCCGGCAACAGGCTGGGCGTGGTCGACGGCACGTGATCACGTTTAGCACAGCGTTGACAGCGGCGACGCCCCGGTCAGCCGGCCACCCGGCCCACCAGGGCACGCATCGCCTCAAGCCAGCCGTCCGGATCAGCGGCCTTGCGCTGCGCGTAGCCCCCGACCTCCGGATGCGGCAGGATCAGGAAGCGCTCCTCGGCGAGGCCCGCGACGACGGCGTCGGCCACCACGTCCGGCTCAAGGATCGCTCCGGCCGCGGCGACGACGCGGGCGCCGAGGTGGCCGGCGGCGAGGCCATCCGCCAGCATTCGTGTACGGACGCCCTGCGGGCACAGCGCGCTGACCCGGATGCCGCGGTCCCCGTACGTGACTGCGAGCCATTCGGCGAGACCCAGCGCCGCGTGCTTGGTCGCGGTGTATGTGGCGTCCCCGACCGCGGTGAGCAGACCGGCCGCCGAGCAGGTTTGCAACAGGTAGCCGCCGCCACGCTCCAGCATGCCCGGCAGCACGGCCCGCGCCGCGTACACATGGGCGAGCACGTTGACCGCCCACGCGCGCTGCCAGTCGGTGTCGTCGGCCTCCAGCCCGCCGCCGGGGGCGACGCCGGCGTTCGAACAGAACAGGTCGACCCGCCCGTACCGCCGCTCTGAGCGGGCGACCAGGTCGCGCACCTGCCGCTCGTCCGTCACGTCCACGCCGACGCCGACCGCAGGCGCGCCCGCCGTGGCCAGGTGCGTCGCCACCTCGGCCGCCGCCGCCTCGTCGAGGTCGGCCACGACGAGGCCGGCCACCCTCTCCGCCGCGAACCGGCGGGCCAGCGCGGAGCCGATCCCGCCCGCTCCGCCGGTGATGACGGCTACCCGTCCGGACAGCTGCATCGTCAGATCATGCGGGCTGCCCGGTCGGGCAGCAAGTACTCACAGCTCGCGGCCGGTCGTGCTGTCGACGTGCGCAGGTATCTCCCCCTCGTGCCGGTCGCCGGTCGTCGACGTTCCCGCCGGTTCGAACATGAGGATCGACCCGCCCGGCGACGACGGCTTGTGCTCGGTGCCGCGAGGTACGACAAACGTGTCGCCGGTTCGCAGCACGACCGTGGTCTCGGCGCCGTCTGCGTCGCGCATCGCGATGTCGAACCGGCCGTCGAGGACCAGGAAGAACTCATCGGTGTCCTCGTGCACGTGCCAGACGTGCTCCCCCTTGGTGTGCGCGATCCGCACGTCGTAGTCATTCATGCGGGCGACGATGCGTGGACTGTAGATGTCATCGAAGGACGCGAGCGCCTCGGTCAGGTTCACGGGTTGTCGAGCCATGTCCCCATTCTCCGCGACGTCGGGTCATGGACGCACACAGAGGTGGAGAGGCCGCCACGGGGGAAGCGACCTCTCCGGGCGCGAACACTACTCCTTAACGGGCCAGCGTGGGGGGCGCCCGGGCGGTCTGTGCTGGCCACCTGATCGGCCGGTTGGACGCACGACCAAACGGATCCCAGATCAGCGCGGGAGCGCTCCCGAGCACCCACGACCGGCCACACAGGCCTATGTGGACAGTCCCGGCCGGCGACGGACGCGGCCGTACCGCCCGCCCCTGCGAGCTGTGGTGAACCGGCCCAAATTGGCATCACTTCGATCGGCCCAGCACACTGGGGGCCATGTCTGCGTTCACCCCCGGGCTGCGGCTGCACGACCGGTTCATCCTCGACGAGCGCATCGGCGTGGGCGGAATGTCGGAAGTGTGGCGGGCGACGGACGCGGTTCTGGGACGGACCGTGGCGGTCAAGGCACTCTCGTCGCCGCTCGCCGCCGACCCGGTCCTCCGGGCGGCGACCTGGCGGGAGGCCCGGGCCGCGGCGCGGCTAACCCACGCGAACGTGACGCAGGTGTACGACTACGGCGAAGCGACCATGCCGGGCGGTGCGGTCGTGCCGTACCTGGTGATGGAGTTCGTCGGCGGGCAGAACCTCGCCGACCGACTGACCCGAGGACCGCTGTCGTGGCCCGAGGCCACCGCGATCGGGGCTCAGGTCGCCGCCGCGCTGGCCGCCGCGCACCGGCTCGGCGTGGTGCACCGCGACGTCAAGCCTGGCAACGTGATGCTCACTCCGAGCGGAGCCAAGGTCCTCGACTTCGGGATCGCCGCCCTCATCGGCGCCGGCGGGGACACCGACGCCGGCTGGCTGGTCGGCACACCGGCCTACACGGCGCCGGAGCGGTTGCGGCCGGGTCCGGCCCAACCGGCCAGCGACGTGTACGCCCTCGGCGTGCTGCTCTACGAGATGATGACCGGCCGGCAGCCGATCCCGGCACGAACCTGGGACCAGGTTGCAGCGGCCCACGGCGCAGACGTACCGGTCCCGCCGCTGGACGTGCCCGGGCTCCCACGCCGCGTCGGCCGGCTGGCGCTGGCGTGCCTGTCCGCCGACCCGGACGAGCGACCCTCCGCCGAAGAGCTCGCCGTCGCGCTGGCCGCCGTGGCCGGCCAGCCAGATCCCACGCCCGCGCTGCCGCCCGCCGACGTGACCGCGCGGCTGGCACCCGCCGGGTACGCGGTCGGGGCCGCCGCGCTGCCGCACCCGCCGACGATGGTCGAACGCGCGCCGCTCGACACCGATGTGGCTGGCGGACTCTCCCGACCGCCCGGGCGCAGCCGCGTGCTGCTCATCGGTGTGTTCGGTGCGGTCGCCGCGCTCGTGCTCGGGGCGATCCTGGTCGTCGCCGCGCTGCAGAGTGGGAGCCGCACCGGAGACGGCACCGCCGCCCCGAGTGGCCCGAGCACCGCTGGGCCGGCAACCTCGTCCGCCGCGTCGCCGACCTCCGCCTCGCCGACGGCCCTACCGCAGGGGCGAGATCAGATCATCGCGGCGTTGGGCCAACTGATCGACGCCGCCGGACTGCCGCAGGACGACGCCGCGCGGCTGAAAGAGGATCTCGCCGCCCTTTCGAGCAACCGGGGCAAGGGCAACGTGCGCAAGAAGGCCGCCGAGCTGGAGCAAGACATCAACCGCTTGATGGAGGACGGGCGGCTCGATCCGGCGACCGGCACTCAGCTCATCACGCTGCTGCAGCCGCTGACCGCGACCGGCGGCGACGAGGGCGACTGAGTCAGCGGGGCAGCGCCTGCTGGAGCTCGGCGCGCAGGGCGGGCGTGAGCAGTTCCCCGGCCTGCTTGGCCAGTCGGGCCATCTCGTAGCCGACCACGCCGATGTCGGCGTCCCGCGCCGCGAGCGTCGCGAGGATGGAGCCGTCCCGAATGGACATGACGAGGAAATAGCCGCGGCCCATCTCGACGACCGTCTGCTTGACCTCGTCGCCGTCGAACATCTGCGCCGCACCGGAGGTGATGCTGACCAGACCCGAGGTGACCGCGGAGAGCTTGTCGGCGAGGTCACGCGGCAGGTGCTGCGACACGGCGACCAGGAGGCCGTCGGACGACACCACCACGGCGTGCGCCACGCCTGGGACGCGGTCGGCGAACGCGCTGATCAGCCAGCTCAGGTCGTGCGCCTCTTGGCTCAGGGCGATCACTGCTGCTCCTCCTCGATCCGCGGGCCGGCCGGCACCGCGGACGTCTCTGCGGCTTCCTCGGCCTCGGCCCGGCGAACACCGGCGTAGAACCGGGACAGCGTCGAGCCGACCGCGTCGGGGTCGGGGTCGGGGTCGTCGCGGGACAGCTGGCCGTTCGGTGTCGTGGTCGGCGCTGCCGGGGCCGGCTGCTCCTGCCCTGCCCCCGGCAGATGCGCCATCGGCACCCGTACGGGCAGGCCGTCCGCGCTCGTGTCGGCGACCCGCGGCGGACTCGACCCGGCGGTGGCCGGAGCGGACAACGCGGCCGGCGCCGGCGGCTTGGTCGCTTGTCGGACCACCGTTGCCGGCCGTAACTCGTCTCCGGCGCCGGGCCGGGCGAACCAGATGCCCTCCACCGAGCCGGCGGCGCGCCCGGGCGCGGCGCGCTCGGGCGGTGGCGCGGCGCTCTCCGACTTCGCCGGACGCGAGCCCGCACCGCCGGTCGAGCGGGTCAGCGCACTCCGCCGTTCGGCCCGAGCCGCGGCGCCCGACCCCACGGCCGCCGCAGCGGACATGGGACCGGTCGTTGCGGCGACCGCGAACGTTCCCATCGTCGCCGGGGACCCGATCTCGATCGCATCGGCGCCGGCCCGCGGCTCGTGCGCGCCGGCGGCGACCGCCGCGATCAACGGTCGGGCCCCCCGGGCACCCGGCAGAGCCCGGATCGGCGGCGGTGCGAGCAGGGTGGACGGCAGCCACACCGACGCGACCAGGCCCCGCTCCGCGGCTCGTAGGTACACCCGTACGCCGTGCCGCGCCGCCAGGTGGCTGACCACGAACAGCCCCATCCGCTCGGAGGCCGCGACGTCGACCACCGGCGGGGAGGCCAGTAGGTTGTTCGCCTCCTCGAGCGCGCTGTCGGCCATGCCCATGCCCGTGTCGGTGATCTCGACGAGCCCGGTCCCACGCGTATACGGACTGCCCGTCACCCGCACCGTCGAGTCGGGCGGCGAGAACGTGGTCGCGTTCTCCAGCAGCTCGGCAAGCAGGTGCACCAGGTCGGCTACCACGTGGCCGACCACGTACAGCTGATCGGTGATGTCATGCCGGACCCGCGGGTACTGCTCGATCTCGGCGATCGCGGCGAGCGTGACCACCGGCAGCTCGACCGGCTCACTCCACCGCCGGATCGACTCGCTGCCGGCGAGGACCAGCAGGTTCTCGTCGTTGCGTCGCATGCGGGCGGCGAGGTGGTCAAGCTTGAACAGGTGCGATAGCTGATCCGGGTCGCTCTCCTCCCGCTCGAGCTCGTCGAGCAGCTCGAGCTGGCGTTCAACCAGGACCTGGCTGCGCCGGGCCAGGTTGACGAACATCGCGTTGACGTTGCGGCGCATGACTGCCTGCTCGACCGCGAGCTCCACCGCGCTGCGGTGGACGGCGGCGAACGCCTCGGCGACCTCGCCTATCTCGTCCATGCTGCGCAGCGACGAGATCGGCGTCGCGATGTCCGGACGGTCGGCGGGCTTGAGCTGGCGCAGTCGCTGGATCACCTCGGGCAGCTGCAGCTGCGCGACCTGCAGCGCCTCCCCTCGCAGGAGCCGCAGCGACCGGTTCATCGAGCGACCGATCGCGTACGACGTGAGCAGTGCTATCAGGAGCACCGCCGCGATCGCCCCCACGAGGAGCAGCGTGCGGCGCAGCTGCGCGTCCCGGTGCGCCCGCGCCGCGGTGACGGCCTCGTCGAGCAGACCGGCCGCTAGCTCGCGGAGCTGTTGCTGCTGTGCCGAGCTGGCCGCCCACCACTGCTCGGCGGCCAGCCCAACCTTGTCGCCGCCGGCCCGGGCGACGGCCTGGTCGACGAGCTCGTTCGCGCGCTTGAACGTCGAGGTGCCCGCGATCGCGTCGTACCGCCGAATCTGCTCCTGCGTGGCCGCCGTGCGGAAGTCGGCCAGCGCGGCGAACCGTGCGGAGCGCAGACCAGTGAGGTCGGCGAGGTCGGCTGAGGTCAGCGCGCCGCCGACGGCTGCGCCGTACAGCCTCGCGCGCAGCTGGGACGTGACCTCCTCCGCCCTGGTCAGCTGGACGACCGTGGTCACGCGGGCCGCCGCCGTGGCGGCCGGCGCGGCCTCGCCCACCGACTCCCCCGCGGTCTGCGCCATCAGTCCGATGAGCATCTCGATCGTGCTGCGATAGCCCTCAAAGACCGCCCGGTCGGGCACGGCCGCCGACGCGGACAGGTCGCGCAACCCCGGGAGCGCCTGGACCGCGCGATCCGCTCGAGCACGGGCCGCCGACCAGGTCGCGTCGCCACGCGGCAGGTCATGGACGGCTCCGGCGTACGCCTCGATCTCCCGATCGGTGGCCGCGCGGTACGGGGCGAGCGCCTTGTCAATCTTCGTGGCATTGCCCGGAGGTGCTCCGGGTCCCGTCCTGCCTGCCAGCACCCCGACCGTGCGGTCCCGCTCGTCCTGCAGCCGGTCGACGAGCGCGCTGATCCGCGGCGCCAGCTCCACCTGCGCGGCGAACTCGGTGGCCGCCGTCGACGCCGCGACCAGCGACGCCGCCTGCGTGCTGGCCATGACCAGGAACGCAAGCGTCGGGATCACCACGGCGGCGATCAGCTTCGTGCGCATCCGCCAGTTGGACACGCGCAGCCTGGACCGGCGCACGGGTGTCGGTTCGGCCGTGTGATGCCGACGGGCCGCTCTCGCCCGCGCGAGGGAGGACCGGCTTCGGTGGGTGGGTACGACCATGCGCGTCAAGCCTGGGGTACCACCACCGGCCACGACGTTTCCACCCCTCCCGATCCAATCAGGACCCACCGAGGATACTGAGGTCGCCCACGGTTGGTCAGGTCCCCGCAACTGTCAGGAATCGACGCCGATCGGAGGGTCAGGGCCGACCGATGGCCACCAAAGCGGCTCCGGTCGCGCCGACCTCCGGTTGGACCACGTGAATGACCGGGTGGGGCGCCAGCGTCCGCTCGACCTCCGCCCGCAACCACGCCGAGGCGGCGGCCGCGCCACCGCCCAGCATCACCTCGACCGGACCGTCCAGGGTGGACTCGATCTGGGTGAGCCCGGCCGCCACCTGGCGGCACACGCCCTCCATCAGTGCCGCGAAGATCTCGACCGCGGTCGTAGCGAAGCCGATCCCTCGCAGCTCCCCCGATCCGGCGGGCAAGCGCCCGGGCGGCCGGTCGCCGCCGAGCCGCGGGTCGGCCCAGGGCAGCTCGTCCGGAGTGACCGCCCCGAGGGCGGCCTCCAGCGCCGGGCCTTCGGGCAGGCGCAACACCCGACGCGCCCAGGTGTAGAGGTTGCCGCCGGCCGAGTACGCGACCCCGGTGACCGTACGCCGGTGGTCCACCCGGTAGCGCCAGAGGCTCGCGGGGAGGTTCGGCAGCGGTTGGCCGGCCGGGGCGTTCTGGATCACGCGTACCGCGGCCGAGGTGCCGACCGTGATCGCGGCCCGCCGCGCGTCGGCCGCGCCGGAGCCAACGTTCGACGCCGCACCGTCGCCGGTCGGCGGCGCCCAGCCCGCCCCGCCCAGCGCCGGCCAGCGCCGCGCGAACTGAGGGCGGAGACAGCCTCGCCAGTCTGCCGGCGCGAGTGGCGGCAGCTCGCCGGGTCGGACATCGGCGAGCTCGACCGCCTCGGCGTCCCACTGGAGGGTCGCGGTATCCAGTAACCCCGTACCGGACGCGAGCGAGACCGACATGGGTGCCTCATCGAGCAACGCACCCAGGACGAACTCGGTCAGGCCACGGAACCCGCCGATCGACGGGCCGAGCCGAGAGCGGAGCCACGGCAGCCGGACTGTCCAGTAGAGAGGGTGCCGCCAGGCACCCGTGCGCTGATGGAGCGCGTCCTCGTCGGCGGGACGACGGGCGCCAGGCCGGGCGGTCGGCCGACTGTCGAGCCAGGTCAGCACCGGACCGAGCTGCGCGCCCGAGGCGTCGACCGGCAGCACCGAATGCCACTGCGACGACGCGGCGACCAGCTCCACGCCGTCCAGTCGGCCGGCGGTCGCGAGCTCGTCCAGGCAGTCAACCAGCGCCGCGAGGTACGACGGACCGTCGAGGGTGGCGGTGCCGTCATCGTCGACGGCGACCGCGACCGGTCGGCGGGCGAGCGCCCCGGGCAGGGGAATTCCGGCGGCGTCCAGCACCAGCGCGCGCACCGAAGATGTGCCCAAATCCAAGGCGAGGATCGGATGATCGCTCATCGCGCCTCACGGTACGCCCGACCGCCCGGGATCGCCCCAACGCCGCCGCCCTGAGCCCACGCTCGCCCGAGCTGGGCGATCAACTCGCGATTCATAGCCCAGTCCGCGCAAGGTTCTGTCTGATCTTGCCGTTGCCGGGTATTCCGGTGATATGAGCCTGAACCCGATCCGGCTGCAGGAGTACGTCGGCGGCCTGGATTATCCGGTCTCCCGGGAGGACCTGGTCCGCCGCGCGCAGGAGCAGGGTGCGGACCAGGAGGTGCTGCACGCGTTGCAGTCCCTTCCGCGGGACGAGTTCAACTCGCCGGACGATGTGACCGAGGCCCTGGGCGACCTGCGCTAGCCGGAGCCGCCTTCGGGTCGCCGCGGAGGCTGCGGCCGCGAACTCGGAGAAGCCCGCCTCGGGCCCGATCCGGACCGTGAAACCCGAGCTCCTCGCGTGCGCGGCCGGGATCGGCGACCACGTGCCGCGCGTCGCCGGCGCGGAACTCGCCGGTCACCCGGGCTCTGGGCCGCCGCCCATCGCCGCCGCGAGCGCCGCGGCCATCGCCAGCATCGTCGTAGGCCGGCCCGGACGTGCGTAAAGAGGTCTCGCCCAATTGCCCCGCCTCGGGCGCGGGACTAGGTTCGGATGCACCTTCGGTCGGCGCCCGGCGCCTTCAGAGGAGAGTCGCGACGACGCCGTCCGCACCCCCGGTGGAGGCTTTCCATGAAGCGCAGAATCCTGCTCGTCCCGGTGCTGGCGGCAGCGTTGATCGGGGTACCGGGCCTGCCCGCCGGCGCGGCCCCGGCCGCGACGGCGGCCCTCGTCAACGTCGGAAGCCCGGCGACCGTGACCCCGCCGAACCACCAGAACGAGCCGGCGGTGGCCGTCGACGCGAACCACCCGAACGTTCTGGTCGCCGGCTCGAACGACTACATCGACCAGCCCGTGTGTCCCCGGGACTACGTCGCGAGCAACGGCAGCTGTGATGCCTTCGCGGCGGGCATCGGGTTGACCGGCGTCTACTTCTCGTTCGACTCCGGCCACACCTGGACGCAGCCGACGTACACGGGCTGGACGGGCCGCAACTGCCCGCCGGTGTCGACCTGTCCCGGTGAGTTTGGTCCGATCGGCACACTGCCGTGGTACTACGAGAACGGCCTCGTCAGCGACGGCGACCCGGCCGTCGCCATCGGCCCGAAGCCGGGCCCGAACGGGTTCTCGTGGGCCAACGGATCGCGCGTGTACTACGGGAACCTCACCTCGGCGTTCCGGCCCGCCTTCCCGAACCCGACGTTCCGCGGCTTCGAGGCGCTGGCCGTGTCGCGGCTGGACGACCCGACGCCGGCGCGCGTCCAGCAAAAGAGCAGCTGGATGCCGCCTGTCATCGTGAACACGCGGTCGAGCCAGACGGCATTCGAGGACAAGGACCAGATCTGGGCGGACAACGCCGCATCCTCGCCGTTCTTCGGCCGGGTCTACATGTGCGCCGCGCAGTTCCGCAGCGTCGGACAGCACCGGCCGGCCAACTTCCCGGCGCCGCTCGAGGTGTCGATCTCTGCGGACGGCGGCGGCACCTGGCGCACCAAGCAGCTGGCGCCGGCCGGAACCGGCGGCCGCGGCCCGATCCTGTTCGGCCTCAGCGGGTGCACCGTCCGCACGACCAGCACCGGCGTGGTTTACGTCTTTGCCCAGATGTTCGAGAACCCGGCGCTGGTCGGGCTGCCGACGCACAGCTTCCACGTGGTGTTTACGTCGACCGACGGTGGGGCCTCGTGGAGCAAGATGCAGACGCTGTTCCGGACCACCGATCCGTGCTCGTTCGTCGACCCGATCTACGGCCGCTGCGTGATGGACGGCTACGCGGGTGCGCGGACCGACCTGAGCGCCGCGCCGAGCGTCGACATCGCCAACGGGGCGCCCACCGGCGCTGGCGCGACGAACACGATCGTCGACGCCTGGGTCGACGGCACGTTCAACGCCGAGAAGACGATGGTCGCGTGGTCGCGGAACGGCTCGTGGAGCACGCCCGCTCCGGTCTCGCTGCCCGGCGACCGCCCGATCTACGCCGCGCCCGCGATCTCGCCGACCGGCGACCTGGCGTACGTCGTGTACGAGGCCGTCACCTCGCCGTGGCGCGGCGCCGACATGACCTCGCCGCGGCCGTACCACGGTGTCCTGCTGTCGGCGGCGGTCCCGGCCACCGGCAATGCAACGTGGGCGACGGAGTTCGTCGGGCCGACCGGTGATATCCGGGCCAGCTACCCGGGGCACGATCTCTACCAGGAACGTATCGGCGACTACGTGTACGCGGCGGCCACCCGGACGTACGGCGTCGGCGTCTACATTGACGCCTCCAACGCCGCCGTCTGCCCGGCCATCCAGGCGTACCGCGCGTCGTCTCTGGCGGCCGGACAACGGACTCTTCCGGCGCCGTACCCGCCGACGGATTGCCCGGCCACGTTCGGCAACACCGACGTCGTCTCGGTGACGACCGGCTAACCACCGATCATGGCCACCCTCGCCGATCATGGACTCAATGCTGCTAGTTGATCTCGGGTTCACGGCAACAAGTCCATGATCGGCGGAAAGGCGCCCGACATGACTACCATGGCGGGCGACAGGGACTTGATCTGCGATCGGGAGCGCGACTGGAATGACAGGACTGCCCGCAACTGCGTGGGTGCCGATCCTCGTCGCGCTCGTGCTGCTCGGGACCGACGCCTGGGTTTATGCGGATGCCAACGAGCGGCTGGAACAGGGCGACCCCGTCTCAGCCTCGTATGGCTCTCTTACGATCGACACGCCCCTGGGATGGTTCGTGGCCTGCCTGATCTTGTGGGTGGTGTTCTTCCCCCTCTACCTCACAGTCACTCGGCGCAACCCGTTCCGCTAGGGAGCCCACCGTCGGTCTCAGGTGACCGGAATGTCCCGGCGCCGAAAGCCGACGAAGCCGGCCACCATCAACAGGGCCGCGATGCCGGCGAGCCAGAGCAGCGGGACCGCGGACAGGTCGGTGGCCGGCACCTTCGGCACGTGCGTGAACGGTGAGACGTCGAGCAGTGCCTGGCCAAGCCGGAGCAGCGCGCCGATCTGCCCGAGGAACAGGCACACGGCCAGCGCCGTCCAGCCCAGTGGCTGGGCCAGCCGCGGCAGCAAGCCGAACAGCGCGACGGTGAGCCCGGCGAGCAGCCAGACCGCCGGGAGCTGAACGAGCGCCGCGCCGAGCACCCGCGGCAGCTCCCACCCGACGTCGGAAACGCTCGCGCCGTACGTCAGCCCCGCGATCAGACCGCAGACCGCCAGGGCCAGCGTCGGGCCGAAGATGGCGAAGACCAGGTGGCTCGACAGCCACGTGAACCGTCCGGTCTTCGTCGCCAGCACCGGCTCCGAGCGCAGGCTCGCCTCCTCCGTCCGCAGCTTCAGGGCGGCGGAGACGGCGTACCCCGTGACGATCAAGGCAGCGACGCTCATCATCCCGGCGATGAACACGTCGCTCATCCCCGCGCGGCCACCGAGCCGTTGGAAGACGTCACCGAGTCGTTCGTTCTTTTCAAACAGGTCGACCGTCGTCTTGGCGACCCCGCCGAAGATGAGGCCGAGCACGGCGAACGCGGTCGTCCAGGCGAGCAGTGCACCGCGCTGCAGACGCCAGGCCAGCCCGAGCGCGCTACGCAGACCGGGGCCAGCCTCGGCCGGCCCGGTCCGCTCCGGTAGGAAGCCCGCGCCGAGGTCGCGCTGGCCGGACAGCCACATCGCCAGCACGCCGAACACCGCGACCACGGCGGCGGCCGCAATGAACACCCACCATCGGGGTGAGCCGAACGGGTCGGCCCGATAGGTCCAGCCCAGCGGGGACAGCCACGACAGCCAGCTGTTGTTCGCGTCGCCGGCTGCCCGGAGCACGAAGGCCACCCCGAGGACGCTCAGCGCCAGCCCTCGCGCCGCCCCAGCGCCCTCGGTCAACTGGGCCGCGACGGCCCCGACGGCGGCGAACATCCAGCCCGCCGCGGTCCACGCCAAGCCGGCGATCACCGCACCCCCGCCGGGCACCCCCTGGCTCAGCAGGCCGAGTCCGACCAGGACTCCGACCGCAAGGCACGCCGCGAATGTCGTGATCAGCGCCGCCGCGAGCGAGGCCTGGCGACCGACCACGGTCGCCCCGACCAGCTCCCGGCGGCCGGCCTCCTCCTCCGTGCGGGTGTGCCGGACGACCGTCAGCAGGGCGATCAGGCCCAGGAAGGTCATGCCGCTGGCCGACCGCCAGAACGTCATGCCGCCCAGCGTCGGCTTCGTGATCTGCCCGTACAGCATGGAAAACGTCGCGTTGTTCTTGGACTCCGCGGCGTACTGCGCAAGGCCCGCGGCTGTTGGGTACGCCAGCTTGATCGACGAGGCCAGCAACACCGGCGTGAGCGACAGGAAGAGGATCCATACGGGCATCAACACCCGGTCCCGGCGCAGGATCAGCCGGACGAGTGCACCCGTGCCGACGAACGCGTTCATCGCGCCTCCGCCGGCTCCGCCGGCGACACCTGGTAGTGCCGCAGGAACAGTTCCTCGAGCGTCGGCGGGTGGCTGGTGAGCGTGCGTACGCCGAAGCTCGTGAGGTGCTTGAGTAGGCCATCCAGGGCTTCCCCGTCGACCTCGCACCGCACGCGCAGCCCGTCGACCCGCAGACCGTGAACGCCGGGCAGGTCCGCCAGCCCGGCGGGCGGGCTCGCGAGCTCCGCCGCGATGGACGTACGCATAAGGTGCCGCAGCTCGGCCAGCGTGCCGGTCTCCACCGTCCGGCCCTGCCGGATGATGCTCACCCGGTCGCACAGCGCCTCGACCTCCGCCAGGATGTGGCTGGACAGCAGGACGGTGCGCCCGCGCTGCCGCTCCTCCTCGATGCACTCTCGGAAGACCTCTTCCATTAGGGGGTCCAGTCCAGAGGTCGGCTCGTCCAGGACGAGCAGCTCGACGTCCGAGGCGAGCGCCGCGACGAGGCCGACCTTCTGGCGATTGCCCTTGGAGTACGCCCGGCCCTTCTTGCGCGGGTCGAGGTCGAACCGCGCGAGCAGCTCGGCGCGCCGCTTCTTGTCGTTTCCGCCCCGCAGCCGGCCGAGCAGGTCTATCACCTCGCCGCCCGACAGGTTGGGCCAGAGCGTCACGTCGCCGGGTACGTACGCGAGGCGACGGTGGAGCTCGGTCGCGTCCCGCCAGGGGTCCCCGCCGAGCACCCGGACGGTGCCGGCATCGGCCCGCAGCAGGCCGAGCAGAACGCGGATCGTGGTGGTCTTGCCCGACCCGTTTGGGCCGAGGAAACCGTGCACCTCGCCCGGCCGCACGCTCAGGTCCAGGCCGTCAAGCGCCCTGGTCCGTCCGAAGCTCTTGTAGAGACCGGAGATGTCGATGACGTTGTCCACGCCTTCGTACGCTACACTCCCTTCACAAGCTCGTGAAGCTTCCGAAGTATCAAGAAGACGTAGAGAAGGTGAAGTATGGCGGCGGCACCCACCGGCAAGCGCGACGAGGAGGCCGTGCGCCGGTTCATCGAGCACATCGCGATGACCTTCGACGGGCTCGGGTTTCCGCGGATGGCCGGCCGGGTCCTCTTTGTGATCATGTGCGCCGAGGAAGAGGCGCTGACCGCCGCACAGATCGCCGAGCGGCTCGACGTGAGCCCGGCCGCGGTCTCCAGCGCGGTGCGGTACCTGATCCAGATTCAAATGCTCCGCCGGGAGCCCGTGCCCGGCTCCCGCCGTGACCGCTACCGACTCGCCGGCGACGCCTGGTACGAGGTCAGCATGGTCAAGGGGGCGGCGTACAAGATCTTCGCGGAGATCACAGCGGAGGGAGTGGAGGCACTCGGCGGGCCGTCCACGGGCCCCGGAGCGCGCGTCGCCGAGATGCGCGACTTCTTCGAGTTCCTCTACAACGAGGTCCCGATCCTGCTCGACAAGTGGCAGGCCACGAAGGCCGACCGGTAGGCCTCACGCCCGCTCGACGTCCACGTGGATGACGTACTCCCGGGCGGGGCCCCGCCCCCGCACCAGCTCACCGGTGCGGATTCGCAACACCTGGTCGCTGTTCGGCGCCGCCTGGAGGCCCAGCCCGTACGAGACGTAGCCCTCGTAGTCCCCACCGAAGCCATAGCTGGCCAGCGAGCCGATGCCGAGGCGCGGCGCCGGGGCCTTCCGGATGGTCGTCCGGCCGGCGTTGTCGTGCGCCTGCGCCCCGACGAACACGACCTCCAGGAAGCCGTTGCCAGTCAACGGGACGGGGTCGCCCTTGCCCTGAGTGAGTACCTCGCGGACGTATCCGAACCGGTACGACGGGAACCCGCCGCGGAAGGTGAACGAGATCCGGGCGTACGCCGGATTGCCCTCAGGGTGGTCCCCCGCCGTGATTGCCACCAGGTAGGGCAGCGATGTGGCGGGTGACTGTGCGATCGGCACCGGCGCTTCGCTGGTGATCTGTACGGTCGTCGACGGCACCGCCCAGCCGTACGTCACCCGGTAGCTCACGGGCGCCACGATGACGCCGGCCGCAGGTGACGCCGACACCGGCGAGGCGGGTACGGCGGAGGCCGGCGCGGGGGCTGCCGGCCTGGCCGCCCGATCGGCCGCCCGGACGCACCCGCCGGACACAGCGAGCAGTGGCAGGAGCAGAAGCAGCGGTACGCGGGTGTGATTCATACGCTACCGACGTGCGACGACCGTTTCCGGTTTACCACGCGGCTACTCCTCGGCCCGTTCGGCCAGGATGAGGTCGGCCACCAGGGCGGTCCACCCGGTC
This sequence comes from Micromonosporaceae bacterium, assembly GCA_036506795.1. Lineage (GTDB taxonomy): Bacteria > Actinomycetota > Actinomycetes > Mycobacteriales > Micromonosporaceae > DASXRC01. Next base: position 22,387 of record DASXRC010000115.1, on the reverse strand, counting down.
TGGTGCCAGGCCCCCAGGCCGGCACCGTTCTCGCCGTGGAAGTACTCGGGAAACACGACCAGGTCGCGCCAGTCGGGGTGCTTTTGCAGCAGCTCGTTGGCGCCGAAGATGGGCCGACGTCCGCTCGGATCCGGGATGAACAGCGAGACCAGCCGATGCGTCAGATCGTCGGCGACCTCGCTCAGCGTGCACTTCTTGCCCGACCGGGTCGGATACTCCACGAGGAGGTCATCGCCGAAGAACTGGGCGAACTCGCGCAGCGCACCGATCAGCAGGAAGTTGATGGGCATCCAGACCGGTCCCCGCCAGTTGGAGTTCCCGCCGAACAGCCCGCTGGTCGACTCGGCCGGCTCGTACCCGACGGTGAACTCCGAGTCCCCGAGCGTCACGGCGAACGGCTCGTCCAGATGCTTGCGGGACAGCGTCCGCACCCCGTACGGCGAGAGGAACTCGTCCGTGTCCAGCATCCGGGCCAGGATCCGGACCAGCTGATCCGGCCCGACCACCGACAGCAGTCGCTGCTGCTGACCGGTATCCGACAGCCGGCGGGCGCCGATCACGTCGGCGTACTCCGGCTTGTGGCCGAGGAACCAGCGCAGCCGGGCCGCAACCTCGGACAGCCGGGCGAGGGTGCCGGAGCCGAGCGTGATGGTCGCGCACAGCGGGAGCAACCCAACGACCGAGAGCACCTTCAGCGGCACCCGGCTGCCGTCGGGAAGACGGAGCACGTCGTAGAAGAACGCGTCCTCGTCGTCCCACAGCTCCTGCTCGTACGCCGCGGCCGCGATGTACGCGAAGTGCTCGAAGAACTTCGTCGCCATGTCCTCGTAGGTGCGGTCGTGCACCGCCAGCTTGACCGCCATGTCGAGCATGTTCAGCGCGTACATGGCCATCCAGCCGGTGCCGTCGGACTGCTCCAGCGAGCCGGCGACCGGCAGCGCGGCGGACCGGTCGAACGCGCCGACGTTGTCCAGTCCGAGGAAGCCGCCCTCGAACACGTTGTTGCCGTTGACGTCCTTCCGGTTCACCCACCAGGTGAAGTTGAGCAGCAGCTTGTGCATGATGCGGGCGAGGAAGTCGAAGTCACGCCCGCCGTCGATCTCGAACACCCGCAGCGCCGCCCAGGCGTGCACGGGTGGGTTGACGTCGCTGAATGCCCACTCGTACGCGGGGATCTGCCCGTTCGGGTGCATGTACCACTCGCGCAGCAGCAGCAACAGCTGCTGCTTGGCGAAGCCAGGATCGATGCGGGCGATGGTGACGCAGTGGAATGCGAGGTCCCACGCGGCGTACCACGGGTACTCCCAGGCGTCGGGCATCGAGATGACGTCGCAGCTGTTCATGTGCCACCACGCCGCGTTCCGCTGGCGGCCGGGGGGCGGCGGTGGCGAGGCGGGATCGCCGGTCAGCCACCGTGCGACGTCGAAGTGGTAGAACTGCTTGCCCCACATGAGGCCCGCGAAAGCCTGCCGCGCGACGGCGGTCTCCTCCCTCGTCGCCCCGGCCGGGATCACCGAGGCGTAGAACTCGTCCGCCTCGGCGTGGCGCGTCGCGAGCGTCTGGTCGAAGCCGGCCCCCAGGTCGAGAAGCGGCGGGTCGGCGGTGTCCGGAGGCGGAGCCGTCGACGCCAGCCGGAGCCGGACCTGGACCTGCCCACCCGCCGGCACCTCCAGCACGTAGTGGAGGGCCGCCTTGGTCCCCGCACCGTCCGGATTGACGGTGTCCGCTCCGTTCACGACGTGGTCGTTGATGCCGTCCTTCGGATACGGCGATCCCGACGGCAACCCCCAGATGCGCTCCGCGTTGGTCTCGTTGTTGCAGCACAGCGCCGTCGGCTCGCCGTCGCCCTCGAGCACCAGCTGGCCGGCGACGCGGTGCCGGCCGATCAGCCGGGAGCCACGGGCGAGGATGGTCGGCGCCTCCTCCCGCCCCGGCATCCCCCACGACCAGGTGTTGCGGAACCACAGTGTCGGCAACAGGTGTAGCCGGGCGTCCTCGGCCGCACGGTTGGCGACCGTGACGAGCAGGCACACGTCCGTCGGGTCGGCCTTGGCATAGTCGACGGTGATCGCCCAGTACCGGTCGTCGTCGAAGACGCCGGTGTCGGACAGCTCGTACTCGGTCTGCTCGCGGCTGCGCTTCGTGTTGACGTCGACCAGCTGCTCGTACGGGAACCGCGCCTGCGGATAGTGGTAGCGCCACCTCATCCACGAGTGCGTCGGCGTGGAGTCCTGGTACCACCAGTACTCCTTCACGTCCTCGCCGTGGTTGCCCTCCCGGCCACTGAGCCCGAACAGCCGCTCCTTGAGGATCGGGTCCCGCTCGTTCCACAGCGCCAGCGCGAAGCAGAACGTCTGGCGTTCATCGGACAGCCCGGCCAGGCCGTCCTCGCTCCACCGGTACGTGCGGGACCGCGCGTGGTCGTGCGGGAAGTAGTCCCAGGCCGTGCCGTGTTCGCTGTAGTCCTCGCGGACCGTCCCCCAGGCGCGCTCGGACAGGTACGGACCCCACGCTCGCCAGGCCGCCTCGCCCGAGTCGGCCTGCGCGAGGCGGGCCCGTTCGGCACCATCGTCGATCAACTCCTCGGGCATGATTCCCGCATGCTACCGATCTGGACCGGGTGACGGCCCCCCACGGCCCCGCCGGGGTGTCGCGTGGGAATGATGAGCAAATGATCCCGATCACGTTCGGCGCTCAGGTGTGCGGTGACCTCACCACCGGTACGCAGCGTGAGTGGCTGGTCACCGATGGGCGCGGCGGGTATGCGATGGGCACCGTCGCCGGGCTGCGGACACGGCGGTATCACGGCCTGCTCGTAGTCTCCGGGCACCCCGCGTCCGCCCGCCACGTCGGCCTGGTCGGCCTTGACCCGGTGCTGACCCTGCCGTCCGGCGCGAAGGTGCGGCTGGGTACCCACGAGTGGGCGTCCGGCGCCTTGGACCCTGCCGGGCACACGTACCTGGAGACGTTCGACCTCGTCGACGGCCTTCCCCGGTGGCGCTGGCGGATCGGCGACGTGGTGCTCGAGCGGCAGCTCGCGATGGCGTACGGCAGGCCATGCCTCGGCGTCGTCGACCGGCTCGTGACCGGCGGCCCCGTCCGGGTCGCCCTCGACGCGCTCTGCACCTGGAGGGACGCCCACGGCGAGCGGTACGCCGACGAGCCACCGCCACGGGTCGAGTCGACAGTGGACGGTGCGCTCGTCGAGGGCGCGTACCGACTGGCGGGCCCGGGCTGGCGGCCGGTTGGCGAGTGGTGGCACGGGGCGTACCACCGCGATGAAGCCGCCCGCGGCCTACCGCCTACGGAGGACCTGTGGCACGCCGGCCGGTTCGAGGCCGAGCTCCACCGGCCGGGTGCGGCCGTCGAGGTCACGGCGTGGGCGGAGGGTTTGGACGATCCGCCGGCACCGGCGACCGCGATCGTCGCGGCGGCCCGCCGGCGCAACCGAGCGGTCGTCGCGGCCGCGAGGCCGGCCTCGTCGGCGGCGGCGATGCTCGCCCTGGCCGCCGACGCGTTCGTGGTGCGTGCGACGGCCGGCCCGGACGTCATCGCCGGCTACCCGTGGTTCGGAGCCTGGTCGCGCGACACGATGATCTCGTACCACGGGCTGTTCCTCGCCACGGGTCGGGCGGCCGACGGCCGCGAGCTGCTCCGGGCGTACGCCGAGACGCTATCGGAGGGAATGCTGCCCAACACCGCGGACACGGGCCGCACGGAGTACAACACCGCGGACGCGACACTCTGGTTCCTGCACGCCGTCGAGCGGCACGTGGCGGCGACCGGCGACTCGGACCTGGTGGCCGAGCTCGCTGATCCGCTGCTCGGAGTGGTGGAGGCGCACCTGGGCGGCACCCGATACGGGATCAAGGTTGACCCCGGCGATGGACTGGTCACCCAGGGCGCCGACGGAGAGGCGTTGACCTGGATGGACGCGCGGGTACACGGGGAGCCGGTCGCTCGCCGAGCCGGCAAGGCGGTCGAACTGAACGCGTTGTGGATCAACGGGCTGGCCGGCCTCGCCCACATGTGCAGCACGATCGGCCGCGACGTGAGCGAACTCCGGCGGTGGCACGGCCGGGCGTACGCATCGTTCCGCGCCCGGTACCCGGCGCCCACCGGCTGGCTGTTCGATGTGGTCGACGGACCGACCGGCGACGACCCAGCGATGCGCCCGAACCAGCTGCTCGCGTACTCCCTGCCGTACGCCCCGATGGACCCGGACCCGGCCGCGCTGCACGCGATTGGCGCAGCCCTGCTCACCCCGCTCGGGCTGCGGACCCTCGGACCCGACGCCCCCGGCTACTTCGGCGTGCATCGCGGCGGCCCGGCCGAGCGGGATCGCGCGTACCACCAGGGCACGGTCTGGCCGTGGCTGCTCGGCCCGTACGCGGACGCGGTCAAGCGCGCCGGAGGGCCACACGCCCAGCTATTCGCTGGGATTACGGCGCATCTCGGCGAGTACGGCCTCGGCTCGGTCAGCGAGACCGCTGATGGGCAACCGCCGCACGCGGCCACCGGTTGCCCGTTCCAGGCCTGGTCGGTTGCCGAGGTGTTGCGCGCGCTGAGCTCCTGATGCGCCGCCGTCGGTCGTTTGTCAATGACCGATGCGGCGGAGCACGTCGGCGACGTCGGGGTCCATCGCCGCGAGCTCGGCCAGAGGTCGGACGCGTAGCCGTCGCTCCGCCACAAACACCTCGATGCTCGACGGCAGTCGCTCGCCGACGTCCAGCCGCAGTTCCACGAAGCCGGCGATCTGCCAGCGCATCGGACCCGGGCGCGTCGGATCGCCGTCGGCATTTCGGAACTCCTGCCACCGCTCGCTCCACCGGAGGCAGGCGAGCCGGTCGAACGCGCCGCGGGCCGTCTCCAGGTCGCGTTCGGCCAGCGCGAGGTCCAGACGCGTCGGTCGCACTGGTATGCCCTGAGCGAGCGCCGCCACCCGGCCAACGATCACGTGCGGGACCGCGGCGAACACGCGGAAAATGTACGCGTAGTCTCCAAACAGCGCGTCCCGATCCTCGTCGGACAGATCCGGCAACAGGTCTGGGTCGGGCTCCTCTACCAGAGCGGCCGTGTCCAGCCGCAGTCGAGCGCCGACCGCGCCGAACAGGCGCGCGAGCTGGTCCAGCCGCGGGTTTGCGCGGCCGCGCTCGAGCCGCGAGAGCCACTGTTGGGTGGTGCCCGCGCGCTCGGCGGCCCGCTCCTGGCTCAACCCGGCGCGGGCCCTCGTGGCGGCGAAGAGCCGCCCGGCGTCACGGGCTAGCCGGCGGGTGTCCAACTCTTCGCGCATGGGGTCGATGGTGTCGCTGTCGTAGGTCTCCCGGTAGGCCCTGTGGATAACCGTCGGTTCACCAATAACGATGTTCGACAAACCCACGCCCTCAGAGATGTGCGCACGCCCGCGTGGGCGTGGAGTTCGCACAACTCATACGCGGACGCCCACCCACGCACCCACGGATGTGCGCACGCCCGCGTGGGCGTGGAGTCCGCGCAAACTCGGACCCCGCCGTCCTCCCACGCCCTCAGCGATGTGAACACGCCTGTGTGGGCGTGGAGTTCTCACAACACATGCCCCGCCGCCCACCCACGCCCGCAGCGATGTGAATACGCCTGCGCGGGCGTCGCCGTGAAGGGCCGGGTGGAGACCGGAAGGCCGTCTGACGGAAACTTGACACCCGCCTCCCCCAGTGGGCGGTGTGAAACCGTCGTCGCGGCTTCCTCGCCACGCGGTGGCCGCTGGCATCGCTTTCGCCTTACTGCCGCTTGTGACCTGCGGGTTAGGCACCGCGCTCGGCATCGGCTTCGCGGTGCCGTCCCTGCGGGATCCCCACATCCACACAGAGCGGTCCGGCGGTGCCATTTACTCTCCGCCGTATGGACCATGGCGTTGGTCATCGACGTGCGGCAGCGTCGCCCGTGGCGCCGTGCCACGGGGCGGTGACGGCGTTCGACCTGCTAGGAGGCAGCATGTCCGTGCACGCCCCGCGGCGCTGGTTGACCGCCACCGCCGCCGCCATCGTTGTCGTCGGTGGGCTCGCGCTCGCCACCACGCCCGCCGCGGCCGACACCGCCGGCGTCGGGTACGTCCGCCTGGCACACCTGTCCCCGGACACACCCGCCGTCGATGTCTACCTGTCGTCGCCCACCGGCGCGGTGAAGAACCAGGTCTTCCCGGCGGTCGCGTACGGCGTCGTGTCGCCGTACCTGACCCTGCCGGTCGGGGTGTACGAGGTCGCGATGCGCGTCGCGAACGCGCCCGCCAGCAGCAAGCCCGTGCTCACCAGATCCGTAACCGTCACCGCCCGCCAGGCATACACGGTCGCCGGTGTCGGACGCCACGCGGACCTCGGGCTTCGCGTCATCAATGACGACCTCACCCTGCCCGCCGGTGACAAGGCCAAGGTGCGGGTCGTGCAGGCGTCGGTGCGCGCGCCGGTCCTCGCCGTGTCCGTCGCGGACGGTCCGACGATCGCGGACGACGTCGCGTTCGCCACGACGACCCCGTACCGGCAGGTCGATCCGGGCCGCTGGCGGCTGGTCGTACGCCCGGTCGAGAGCGGTCCGCAGACCGAGCTGACGACGTCGCTCGGGGCTGGCAACGTGTACTCCGTGCTCGTGCTGGACAACCAGTCGTCGGGCCTGACCGCGAAGGTGTTGACCGACGCGTCGCGGCGCGGCGGCCTGCCGACCGGCGGTGTCGAGACCGGGGCTGGCGGCACCCAGCAGGTGCACCGCGGCTGGGCTTTGCCGATCGGTGTGGCGTTGGCGCTCTTCGGCGTCGGGCTCGTGATGGCGGTCCTGTGGCGGCGACCCGGCGGGCGGCACGCGCGGGTGTGAGCGGCCGGGCCGTTCTCCTACCGGTCGTTCTGCTGGCGTGTTTCGTGGCGGCGCTGACCGCCGGATCCGCCCTGAAGATCGGCGCGTTCGGGGAGACAGCCGAATGGCACGATCCGGCGTCCTCGAGGGCGGGGGCGTCGGTGCTGCCCCGGCAGGGGACGGGACCGGCGGCCAGCGGTCCGCCGACGCGGGTACGCATTCCGGCCATCGGCGTGGACACAGCGCTGGAGCCGCTGCACCTCGACGGCTCCGGAGCGCTCTCGGCGCCGCACGACTATGGGAAGGCCGGCTGGTACGCCGACGGAACCCTGCCCGGCGACACCGGACCCGCCGTGGTCGCCGGGCACGTGGACTCCAAGCACGGGCCGGCCGTCTTCTACCGGCTCCCTCAGCTGCGCCCGGGCGATCTGGTCGAGGTCGAGCGCGGCGGGAGCTGGCAGCCGTTCAGGGTCGTGTCCAGCGCGTGGTATCCCAAGACCGACTTCCCCACCGCGGCGGTGTATGGGCCGACGCCCACGCCGCAGCTGCGCCTGGTCACCTGCGGCGGGGTGTTCGACCGCTCGCTCCACTCGTACACGGACAACCTCGTGGTGTACGCAGTCGGCGCCTGACCCAGAGCACCCAAATGCACTATTGTGGACACGGCGAATAGATGGGAGACCATGTCGTGGGGCCGGTGCGGGTCGCCGGCCGGTATCGCCTACTAAAGCCGGTCGGCACCGGCGGGATGGGCCGGGTCTGGCTCGCCCGCGACGAGATGCTGCACCGCGACGTCGCGGTCAAGGAGGTCGTCCCACCGGACTGGTTGAGCGAGGGGGAGTCCGACGAGCTGCGCCACCGGACGCTGCGCGAGGCGCGCGCCACCGCCAGGCTGAACCACTCCAACGTCGTGAAGATCTACGACGTCGTACACACCGAGACCTGGCCGTGGATCGTGATGGAGTACGTGCCGTCGCGGTCGTTGCAGCATGTGATCAGACACGACGGACCGCTCCCGCCGGGGCGAGTCGCGGAGATCGGGCTCGCCGTTCTCGCCGCGCTCCAGGCCGCGCACCGGGCGGGCGTGCTGCACCGCGACGTCAAGCCGCACAACGTGCTCATCGGGGAGTCCGGCCGGGTGGTGCTAACTGACTTCGGGCTCGCAACGTTCGAGGACGACGGCGCGGTAACCCGAGCCGGGCTGGTCATGGGCTCCCCGCAGTACGTCGCTCCGGAGCGGGCCGCCTCCGGAATCTCCACAGTGGAGACTGATATGTGGTCGCTGGGGGCCACGTTGTACGCGGCGGTCGAGGGACACTCGCCGTTCGCCCGCGCCACCGCCATGGCCACCCTCACCGCGCTGGCCACCGAGCCACCCGATCCCGTGCGTCGAGCGGGCGCCCTCACGCCCGTCCTGACCGGGCTGCTGCGCAAGGATCCCGAGCAGCGACTGACGGCCGCCGAGGTCGAGCGCCGGCTGCGGGGCGTGACCCACAACGGCGACGGAGCCGCTGAGACTCCCGGGACCGCCGCAGGGTCGAGCCCGCCGCCGTCCGCGGGCCGCCGACGGGTGAGCGTCCCGCTCCTCGCCACTGCGGTGGCCCTCGTGACGCTGATCCTCGTGGGACTCGTCCTGCTGATGCGGGACCGCCGGCCCGGCGACGTCGGCTCGGCTGGGACGACGCCGACCCACGCGGCAACGGCCGGCACGCCCTCCACGGGGACGGCAAACGCCGCCCTGCCCGGAGTACGCGCGTGCGACACGCCCCCTACCGGGCCGCGCACGTCAACCCCGCTGCCTGGTGCCACGACGGTCCTGGACGGGCGCGCGCTGCCGGCGGGCTGGTCCTGGCACCGCGACACGGCGGGCTTCCGGATCGCGGTGCCGAACGGCTGGACGTACTTCCGGGTCGGCCAGATCGTCTGTTTCGTCGACCCGGGCGGCAGCCGGACGCTCGGCATCGATCCGCGGCAGCCGGCCACGACGGACCCCGTCGGCGACGCGCGAAAGCAGGAACGACGACTGTTGGACGCGGGCGTGCTGCCGGGATACCGGCGGATCCGCGTCGAGCGCACCCTGTTCGTCGCCGGCGCCGAGTGGGAGTTCACGTTTGACAACAACGGCCGACGGCACGCGGAGGTACGCACCTATCCTCCGTCGGCCGGGCGGGCGGCCGCGCTCTTCTGGGTCACCCGCGACTTCGACTGGACATTAAACACGGGTCTCTACGACCTCATCACGCCCAGCTTCAAGTCCACCCGCTAGCGCTCGCCCAGCCAACCCGGCCGGACCAGTCCCGCCTCGTACGCGTACACGACCAGCTGGGCCCGGTCGCGAGCGCCCAGCTTGACCATCGCGCGGCTAACGTGTGTCTTCGCGGTGGCCGGGCTGAGGAACAGCCGGCCGGCAATCTCCTCATTGGACAGTCCCTCCGCGACGAGCGCCATCACCTCCCGCTCGCGATCGGTCAGCTGGTCCAACGAACGCGGCGGGGTGGGCCGCCGGGCCCGGGACGCGAACTCGGCGATGAGGCGGCGGGTGACTCCGGGTGAGAGCAGTCCGTCCCCGGCGGCCGCGGCCCGCACGCCGCGCAGCAGCTCCACCGGTTCGGTGTCCTTGACGAGGAAACCGGCCGCGCCGACGCGCAGCGCCTCGAAGACGTACTCGTCCAACTCGAAGGTCGTGAGGATCACGATCCGGGTGTGTCCGAGGGCCGGGTCGGCGGCGATGCGCCGGGTGGCCTCCAGCCCGTCCACGCCGGGCATCCGGATGTCCATGAGCACCACGTCCGGCCGAGTAGTGGCGGCCAGCCGTACCGCCTCCGCGCCGTCCGCTGCCTCGCCGACCACCTCGACGTCGGGTTCGGCGTCCAGCAGCGCGCGGAACCCGGCACGGACCAGTGCCTGGTCGTCGGCCAGCAGCACTCGGATCACGGGACGCCTCCGGTCGTTGGCAATCGGGCCTCCACCCGGAAGCCGTTCTCTGGCCCGCGCTCCGCCGACAGCGAGCCGCCGAGCGCCGCGGCCCGCGCCCGCATGCCGGCGATGCCGTTGCCGGCCTCGACGCCGCCGGCAGCGTTGTCGAGGTCCGCTGGCGCGCCCTCGCCGTCGTCGTCCACGCGCAACCGGAGCTCGTCGTCGGCGTACTCGATGCCGATGGTCGCGGTCGCCCCGGGCCCGGCATGCCTCCGCACGTTGGTCAATGCCTCCTGCACGATCCGGTACGCCGCGCGGCTCACCTCCGCGGGCATGGGCCGCGGTAGGCCGGTGACCTGCGTCTTCACCGGAAACCCGGCGTCATCTGTCAGCTCGGACAGCCGCTCCAGGCCGGGGGCCGGCGACCGCGGCGCCGCCTGGTCGGTGCGCAGCACCCCAAGCACCGAACGCACCTCGCGTAGCGCCTCCGCGCTCGCGGCCTTGATCGCGGCGAGCGCTTCGCGGGCCTGTTCGGGACGGGTGTCCATCAGGTGCAGCCCAACCCCGGCCTGGACGTTGATCAGCGACAGGTGGTGCCCCAGCACGTCGTGCAGCTCCTGCGCGATGCGCAGCCGTTCCTCGCTCTCCTGCCGCCGCCGCTGCTCGGTGCGCGTGCGCGCCTGCTCCGCCCGAACCCGAGCCAGCTGCGCGAACTGCTCGCGCCTGACCCGGGCCGCCTCGGCGAAGAACACGACGACGACGAGCGCGGCGCCGACGGCCACCGCCCGGCCGACGCCTGGCCCGTGCATGCCCGCCGCCGGGAACAGCGGATCGAGGCCGACGTACGCAAGGTAGCCCGCGGCGGAGATGACCCAGGCGGCGTACCGGTGTCCGGCGAGTACCGCGGTAAACAGCGCAACCGCCGCGGCGAGGAACGTCAGCGGGGTCTGCGGGTAGCCCAGGAGCGGGTACGCCACCGCGGCGGCGACCGCGACCGCCAGCACCCATACCGGCGCCATCCGCCGTACCAGCAGGCCGGCCGGCCCGGCGAGCAGCAGGGCGTACCCCAGCGCGTCGAGCGGCGTCGGTGCGGCCTGGTCCGCGCCGGCCCGCCGCGCGGCGACGACCTGGATAAACCCGACAATGACCGCCAGCCCGACGCCTGGACCCCGGCGGCGGGGCCAGCCGCCCTCGCGCGGCCAGCCGCCGCCCTCGCGCGGCCAGCCGCGCTCGCGAGGCCACCCGGCCTGCCTGATCTCCCGCACGGCTCGACGGTATGCCACCAGGCCCGACGCCGGCATCGGCTCGGCGCCGAGACCCGACTACCCCGGCGGGAGTACGACCGGGCCGGTGCACGCCCGAGAGCTACTCCACGGGGAGTAGCCAAGACACTCCGCCGGCCCGACGCCGGGAACGCCGCGGCGGCGCAGCCTGGAGGCAACACAGGGAACTCAGCACCGATGACACACGGAGGAGACGATGTCGACCGAGTACCCCACCCAGGGCCCGCGCCGGGTTCGGGCGTCCGACGCCGAACGCGAGCAGATCGCGACGATCCTGCGCGCGGCCATGTCCGAGGGCCGGCTCACCCTGGAGGTGGGCGAGGAGCGGCTGGCGGCGACGTACGCGGCCACCTACCGCGACGAGCTCAGCCCGCTCACGGCGGACCTGCCCGACGGCGGCCGCCGAGCGCTGGTCGAGACGCCGGAGGTGAAGGCGGCCGTACGGCGGTTCGTGCGCGCTCGCATCGGGTTGTTCGCCGTGATCGTCGCAGCGCTGGTTGGCCTGTGGGTGCTCTCCGGGGCGCACTTCTTCTGGCCCGCGATCCCGCTGTTCTTCTTGACCTTCGCGCTGCTGCGCTGGCACTGGTTCGGCCGGTGGCGCCGGTACGGCTGGTACGGCCCGTACGGCTGGCGCGGCGGCTACGGCTGGTACGGCGACCGCTCACCCGGTCGGGACCGCGCCGGTCAGTGGTAGATCGGGGGGACGTGGTGGTCCTGGCCTAGGTCAGGGCCACCACGGCGTCATCGCCCCCGGTGTCCCGCCATGCGCCCCAGTATCGTCCGAGCAACGATCGGAGCACGTCCCTCCCACGACGGAGGCGGCCCGGGTCGGCTGTTCGGGCTCGGCCAATAGGCTCGGGCCCGTGCTGTTCGAACGGCGGCTGCGCGACGGAATCGCGGACGGCTCGATCACCGCGGCGTTTCGGCGATGGCGACGGCCACAGGTCGTGGCCGGCCGTCGGTACCGCACCGGCCTCGAGCTGATCGAGATGGACGCGGTCGACGTGGTCGCCGAGGCGGACGTCACCGACGCCGACGCTCGGGACGCCGGCTTCCCGGACGCGGCCGCGGTGATCGCGGAATTGCGCGCTCGGCCGGCGCCGCACGACGGACTGCTCTATCGCTTGCGGTTCCACCGCGCAGGCGGGCCGGACCCGCGTGCGGTGCTCGCCCGCCAGGACAATCTCGGCGCGGACGACCTCGCCGAGATCGACCGACGACTCGATCGCCTCGACCGGGCCAGTTCCCACGGTCCGTGGACCCGTGCGGTGCTGTCAGCCATCGCCAAGCGACCCGGCGTACGCGCGCCCGACATCGCCGCGTCCTTCGGGCGGGAGACCGCACCGTTCAAAGTGGACGTGCGCAAGCTCAAGGCGCTCGGCCTTACCGAGAGCCTGCGGGTCGGCTACCGCCTGTCGCAGCGTGGCCGGGCTTACCTCATGGCCCGGCACCCGACCTGAGCTAGCAGCGGTCGCTCGGCTCGGTCGGTTACACCGCCGCGCGTTGGGCGGGGATCGCGATCCCCCAGTCCGCGGCCACATCCGCGGTGTCGATGTCGACCCCGTCGGCGATGTCGTCGCACGCGACCTCCAGGATCTCGGTAGCGTGCGCCATCAGGTACGGCCGCGCACCCACGTCGGCGTTGGCGAGCGTCGCGATGCCCGGCCAGTGCTCCCGCCCGAGCATCATCGGGTGATCCCGCCGCCCGCCGTACGTCGCGCAGACCAGCACCTGAGGGTATGGCAGCGCCGCGACCCGGCGCACCGCGGCGGCCGTGACGCCCGGCATGTCGACGAGGACCACCACCACCGCCTCGGCGCCGGTGTCCGCCAGGGCGCCAAGACCCGCCCGCAGCGACGAGCCCATGCCGCTCCCCCAGGCGCGGTTGACCACGACCTGGGCCCCGTTCAGCTCCGCGGTGGCCTGCACGAGCGCGGCCTGGGCACCGAGCACGACGACAACCGGATCGCACCCGGCCTCGTGCAGCGTTCCCGCCGCCCTCTCGACCAGCAGCGCATTGCCGTGGCGCAGCAGCGCCTTGGCCCCTCCGATGCGCCGCCCCGCACCCGCAGCCAGAACCAGCCCCGCAACCCGATCGAGCACGCGACCTCCTCCCCCTGTTCAGACAACGAGCGAGCCCCAACCGGGTGTCGGACGCCCCTCGACCCGGGCTACTTGTTGGAGTTACCACGCTCGCGCGGGCGTCACCACGTCCCCACGGATGTGGAAGTCCGCCCGTCCGGTTAGGACGCGGCGAGTGCGGCCAGCAGATCGTCCAGCGCATCCAGTCGGTGCGCGCTGACCACCGCGTCGCAGTACGGCCAGGCCGCCGCCATGCCGCCCACCAGCGGCCGGTACCGCTCACTCTGGGTGCGCGGGTTCGCCCACACGATCCGATACGCCAGGCGGGACAGCCGCGCCATCTGGCGCCCCAGCTCGGCCGGGTCGCCGGTCTCCCAACCGTCGGAGATGATGAGCACCACCGCGCCGCGGGCGAGCCCACGCGCGCCGTACCGGACGATGAACTCCTTCAGGCTCGCCGCGATCCGGGTGCCGCTCGACCAGTCCGGCGCCGCCTCTCCCACCCGGCCCAGCACCTGTGCCGGCGGGGTGCGCTGGAGCACCCGGGTCAGCCGGGTCAGCCGGGTGGCGAACGTGAACACCTCGGCCCGGGCCCCGCCGGCGGCACAGTAGACGAGCTGCAGCAGCGCCCGGGCGTACGGGGCCATCGAGCCGGAGATGTCGCACAGCACGACGAGCCGGCGCGGACGGTGCCGGCGGCGTCGGAAGCGCAGCCGCACCGGGTGGCCGACCGTGCGCCGGGCGGTCCGCAGCGTCGACCTCATATCCACGGTGGAGCCTTGCGCGGCCACGATCGGGCGTCGGGTACGCCGCGGCGGCGTGGCCACCGCCAGGCGGCGCATCGCCGCCACCAGCTCGGCCAGCTCCTCCGCGGTCAGCTCGACGAAGTCGCGTCCCGCGAGCCGCTCTGTGCTGCTGGCCCTCGCTCCGCTCGGGCGGCTCGCACCGCTGTCGGACGCCGCCTTCGCCCTGCGGGGGACGACGGCTTCGCCGCGTCCTCCTCGGGCTCCAGGCGACGTCGCGGCGCTCGCGGCGACGGCCGGCGCCTCATCGGGCTCATGGCGGCCCACATTGCCGGCCGCGACGACCTCCGCGAGCCCGCCGAAGACCAGGTCGAAGACCCGGGCCAGCACCGGCAGGTCGGCGGGATCGCTAACCAGAGTGGCGGTGGCGCACCAGAACAGCTCCCGGGTGGTCTCCGGCCGCGCCACCATGATCGCCCGCGCGAACCGCTCACTGCGGTCGGGGCCGACCGGAAGCCCAGCGGCGTGCAGGGCCGCCCCGAACCGGGCGACCAGGACGGCGATGTCAGTCATCCGAGATCAACCCGGCCAGCCCGGTCTGCCGCATCACGGCCAGGTCCTCGTCGTACTTGACAACGGCGGCGAGCGTACGCGCGGCGGCCACCTCGTCGAGCACGTCGACGCCGAGCACCTGCAACGCGGCCGCCCAGCTGATCGCCTCGGCGACGCCGGGCGGCTTGTACAGGTCGAGCGCGCGCATCCGGCGTACCGCCGCCGTGACCTGGTCCGCCAGCGGATCGCCGACGCCGGGGACCCGACGCCGGATGATCGCCGCCACGCGATGAGCGTCCGGGTACGCGATCCAGTGGTACAGGCACCGCCGCTTCAACGCGTCGTGCAGGTCGCGGGTGCGGTTCGAGGTGAGCACCACCACCGGCCGGAGCGCGGCCCGCCGGGTGCCGAGCTCCGGGATGGTCACCGCCCCCTCGGCGAGCAGCTCGAACAGGAACGCCTCGAACTCGTCGTCGGCGCGGTCGACCTCGTCCACGAGCAGTACCGCCGGGCGCGGGCCTGGGTGTTCCAGCGCGGTCAGCAACGGGCGGGCCAACAGGTAGTCCGGCGTGAACAGGTCGGTCTCGCGCACCGTCGCGCCGCCGGCCTCGGCGAGCCGGATCGCGAGCAGCTGGCGCGGGTAGTTCCATTCGTAGAGCGCCTCGGCCGCGGTCAGCCCCTCGTAGCACTGCAGCCGCACCAGCCGGGTGTCGAGCGCGGTCGCCAGCGCCTTGGCCGCCTCTGTCTTCCCGACTCCCGGCTCGCCTTCGAGCAGGATCGGCTGGCCCATCGCGACCGAAAGGAACAGCGCGGTCGCCAGCGGCTCGTCCGCCAGATAGTCGGCCGCGTTGAGGCCGGCGCCGAGCTCGGCGATGGTGGCCGGAAGCGTCATCCCCCGTATCGTCCCGGGTCGTCGGCGAACGCCTGTCGGCACCCGGCGCCGCAGAAGTACCACGTGTGCCCGGCGTGCTCCAGGTGCAGGCTGGCCGGCACGGCGGCCACACTCATGCCGCACACCGGGTCGATCGCGGTCTCGGCGATCGCGAGCATCGGGAGCAGGGCGGGGGCCGGTACCTGTTCGGGCTCCCCGGCCGGGCGCGCGGCCCGCGTCTGCACCACCTCGGCCAATATCGACAGCGCCACCTCGGTGGGCGTACGCGCGCCGAGGTCCAGCCCCGCCGGAGTACGCACCCGTTCGCGCAGCTCGTCCGGCAGGTCCAGCGCGGCGAGCACGCCGGAGCCGCGGGTGTGGCTCGCCACCAGCCCGACGTACGGAACGCCGGCGCGCAGCGCGTCGGCGAGCACCCCCTCCTCGTCGCGTCCGTGCGAAGCGACTACGACGGCGGCGGCGTCGGGCGGGATCGGGGCGGCCGGGTCGGTGCCCGGCCGCATGTCGTACCCGACTGCCTCGCCGACTGTCACCAAGGCACGCGCGATCGGGGCGACGCCGAACACGTACACGAGCACCGACGGCAGCACCGGCTCGAGGAAGATCTCCAGTGTGCCACCGGACAGGCACGGGTTGCCCACCACGACGAGCCCCTCGTCCGCCGGCTGGGGCGGATCCGGCTCGGGCGTGATGCGCAGCAGCGTGGACTCCCCGGTCCGGAACAGCCGCATGCCCTCCGTACGAACGGTCGACTCCGCGCACGCGCCGCCGACGAACCCCTCGATGGTGCCGTCGGACAGCACGATCGCCCGGTCGCCGGCCTTGGCGCTCGTCGGCCGCTGGGCCCGAACGACCGTCGCGAGGACGAACGGCGTGCGCTCGGTGCGCAGGTCGTCCGCCCTCGCGAGCAGGTCGGCGGTCATTACTCGATGGCCAGGTCCGTGCGCAGCGGGTGGCCTTGCATGGCCTTCCACACCGCCGCGGGCGTGAGCGGCATGTCGGCGTGCCGCACCCCGTACGGCTTGAGCGCGTCCATCACCGCGTTGACGACCGCGGCCGGCGAGCCGACCGTCGCCGACTCCCCCACCCCCTTGGCTCCGATCGGGTGGTGCGGCGACGGCGTCACCGTCTCGCCGAGCTCCCATGACGGACACTCCACCGCGGTCGGCAGCAGGTAGTCCATCAGCGACGCGCCGAGGTGGTTGCCGTCCCGGTCGAACGCCATCACCTGCATCAACGCCATGCCGACGCCGTCGGCGAGGCCGCCGTGCACCTGGCCTTCGACGATCATCGGATTGATGCGTACGCCGCAGTCGTCGACCGCGACGAACCGGCGCACCTTGACCTGGCCGGTGCCGGGGTCGACGTCCACCACGCAGATGTACGCGCCGAACGGATACGTGAGGTTCGGCGGGTTGTAGACGCACGTGGCATCCAGGTGACCCTCGACCCCCTCGGGCAGCTCCAGGTTGGAGTGCGCGAGCAGCGCCAGCTCCTGGATGGTCTTGCCCTGCTCGGGGTCGCCGCGCACCTGCCAGCGCCCGTCACCCCACTCCAGGTCGTCCGGGGACACCTCCAGCGCCGCGGACGCGACGATCCGCGCGCGTTCGCGCACCTTGCGCGCGACGACGGCGGTCGCCGCGCCCGACACCGGCGTCGATCGGGAGCCGTACGTGCCCAGCCCGAACGGTGTCTGGTCGGTGTCGCCGTGGACCACCTCGATGTCCTCGGTGGGTATGCCCAGCTCCTGCCCGACGATCTGAGCGAATGTGGTCTCGTGGCCCTGGCCCTGGGTCTGCACCGAGATGCGCAGCACCGCCTTGCCCGTCGGGTGTACGCGCAGCTCGGCGCCGTCCGCCATGCCAAGGCCCAGGATGTCCATGTGCTTGCGGGGGCCGGCGCCGACCGCCTCCGTGAAGAACGACACGCCGATGCCCATCAGTTTGCCGCGGTCGCGCTTCTCGGCCTGCTCGCGTCTCAGGTCCTGATAGCCGACCATGTCCATCGCGAGCTCCAGCGCCCGCGGATAGTCGCCGGAGTCGTACTCCCAGCCGGTGGCGCAGGTGTACGGGAACTGGTCGGGACGCAGCAGGTTCTTCATTCGCAGCTCGGCCGGGTCCATGCCCAGCTCGTAGGCCAGCACGTCCACGATCCGCTCCACGAGGTAGACGGCCTCGGTGATGCGGAACGAGCAGGCGTACGCGACACCCCCGGGCGCCTTGTTCGTGTAGACGCCGGTGACCTTGCAGTGCGCGGCCTGCAGGTCGTACGACCCGGTGAACACGTGGAAGAAGCCGGCCGGGAACTTGGTCGGCTGTGCGGTGCCGTTGAACGCGCCGTGGTCGGCGAGCACGTTCACGCGTACGCCCAGGATCTTCCCGTCCCGGGTCGCGGCGATCTCGCCACGCATGTGGTAGTCGCGTGCGAACGCCGTGCTCATCAGGTGCTCGGAGCGGTCCTCTACCCACTTGACCGGCTTGCCGGTGACGATCGAGCCGACGATCGCGACGACGTACCCGGGGTAGATGCCGACCTTGCCGCCGAAACCGCCACCGATGTCCGGCGCGATAATTCGGATCTTGTGCTCGGGCAGGCCGGCCACGAGGGCGTAGACGGTCCGATGGGCGTGCGGCGCCTGGGTGGTGGTCCATACCGTGAGCTTGCCGGTGATCTTGTCGAAGTCGGCGACCGCGCCGCACGTCTCCAGCGGAGCGGGGTGCACGCGCGGGTACAGGATGTCCTGCGAGACCACGACCTCCGCGTTCGCGAAGACCTCGTCGGTCCTGGCCCGGTCGCCCGCCTCCCAGTCGAAGATGTGGTTGTCGGTCCTGCCCTCCTTGTCGTCCCGGATCACTGGGGCATCCGGCTCGAGCGCCTGCTTCGCGTCGATGACCGGGGTGAGCGGTTCGTACTCGACGTCGATGAGCTCGAGTGCGTCGCGCGCCGAGTAGCGGTCCTCCGCGACGACGAATGCCACCTCCTGGCCTTGGAAGCGAACCTTGTCGGTGGCGAGCACGGCCTGCGTGTCGTACGAGAGGGTGGGCATCCACGCGAGGTTCAGGCCCTTGAGCGTCTCGCCGGTGATGACCGCCTTGACCTTCGGGTGCGCCTCGGCCGCGCTGGTGTCGATGGACAGGATGCGCGCATGTGCGTACGGGCTGCGCAGAATCGCCCCGTGCAACATGCCGGGCAGCTGTACGTCGTCGACGTAGGTCCCGTGCCCGCGGATGAAACGCTGGTCCTCCTTGCGCATGTGCCGGCCGTACCCGACGGCGGGCCGCTCCTCAGTGACGGTCATGCCGGCACCTCCTCGCTGACGCTGTCGGTTGGCGTCTCGGCGCCGTTTCCGAGCGGCGCCTGGGCGCCCGACTCGTGTCTCGCGGCCCAGCGGACCGACCGGACGATGTTCTCGTAGCCGGTGCACCGGCACAGCTGGCCGGAGATCGCCTCGCGGATCTCCACCTCGGTCGGGTCGGCGTTGCGGTCGAGCAGCGCGCGGGCGGTCATCAGCATGCCCGGCGTACAGAACCCGCACTGGAGCCCATGGCACTCCATGAATCCCTGCTGGACGGGGTCCAGCTTGCCGTCGCGCTCGAGGTCTTCGACGGTCCGCACGCGGTGGCCGTGCGTCATCGCGGCCAGCACCGTGCAGGACTTGACCGGCCGCTCGTCCAGCCATACCACGCAGGTGCCGCAGTTCGAGGTGTCGCAGCCCCAGTGGGTGCCGGTCAGGCCGAGGGTGTCCCGCAGGAAGTGCACCAGCAGCAGCCTCGGCTCGACGTCCCGCGTCTGCTCCACGCCGTTGACGGTTACGGTGATCTCCACCTCAGGCCTCCTCTCGCCCACGGGCTCGAGCCACGGCCCGACGCAAGGAGCGGGTGGTCAGCTCGGCGGCCAGGTGCCGCTTGTAGTCGATGGGACCGCGCTGGTCGGCGGCCGGGCTGCAGCGCTCCCCGGCGATCCGGCCGGCCTCGGCGAAGCCCTCCTCGGTGGCCGGACGGCCGCGCAGGAACTCCTCCGCTTCCGCGGCGACAAAGTGCTCGGCGCCGACCCCGGCAAGGCCGATGCCGACATCGGCCACCGTGTCGCCGGACAGCCACACGGCGGCGCCGGCGGCGGCGACCGGGTAGTCGCCGACCCGGCGCTCCACCTTCTCGTACGCGCTGCCGCCGCCCGGCCGGATGGGAACGCGCAGCTCGGTGAGTAGCTCGTCCGGGGCGAGGACGGTCTCGTACGGCCCGATGTGTAGCTCGCGGACGGGCACCGAGCGGGAGCCATTGGGGCCACGGATCTCAGCGATCGCGCGGACCGCCGCGAATGCGGCCGAGAGATCCTCGGACGGGTCGGCGTGGCATAGCGACCCACCGACGGTGCCGAAGTTGCGGACGACCGGGTCGGCGATCACCCGCTCCGCGTCGTGGAACAGGGAGAAGTGCTCGCCGGCCACCGCGGAGTCGAGCAGGTCGGCGTGCCGGGTCAGCGCGCCGATGCGGAGCTCGTCCCCCTCGACGCGGACGTAGGCGAGATCATGAAGATCATTGATATCGATGAGTGCCTCCGGCCGGGCCAGCCGCAGCTTCATCATGGGGATGAGGCTGTGCCCGCCGGCCACCACACGCGCCTCGGGACCGAGCCGGACGAGCAGCTCGATGGCATGATCGACAGTGGTTGCCCGTTCGTAGGTGAAGGGAGCCGGAACCTGCATGTGCGTACCTCCGCAGAACTGGACCACCCCGTCGCAGCAGTCATGAACGGATCGCACGGACTTCGGAGATTCTTTCTCTCACAACTATTCACGGCAACCCCACGCCAACGGTTCGTGATGTTGCCCCGGATAGTCCGGCCCGATGGTGCGTCTGCCGCCCATTCCGTCATTGGACGCTTACCGAGGCCGGCCGGCGGATCTTGGCACGGTAACCGTCCAATGTCCCGCCGTCGCACCGCGCGGGCGCCGCGGCGGCGCCGCCGTCCCGCGAGCGCCGCGGCGCCGTCTGGAGCCCGAGGACGCGAGCGCCGCGGCGCCGTCTGGAGCCCGAGGAGACGCGACGAAGCCGTCGTCCCCGCAGGGCGAAGACGGCGCCCCCGAGCGGCGCGAGCCGCCCGAGCGGAGCGAGGGCCAGCCAGCACAGCGGGCTCGCTACTCAGCGTCCGCGTAGCACCGCACTATCGAGACGTCGAGTGGGAAGCGCACCTCGGTGTCGCCGAAGAGCAGCCGCCGCGCGCGATCGCCGGCCGCCCGGACCCGCGCGGCGACCTCGTCGGCATCGTCGGCGGGGCAGTGCACGACCACCTCGTCGTGCTGGAAGAACACGAGCTGGCCCTCGCTGCCGGCGAGCGAGCCGCGCAGGGCGCCGAGCAGGGTCAGTGCCCACTCCGCGGCGGTCGCCTGGATCACGAAGTTGCGGGTGAACCGGCCGCGGGCGCGGGCCGCCGAGCGAATGTCGCCGTCGTCGCCCACGCCGTCGGGCACGGCGGAGCCCGAAAGCGTCCCGACCGGTGGGCAGGTGCGGCCGAGCCACGACCGCACGAGCCCGCCGCCCTCGCCGGTCCGGGCGGCGGACTCGACGAACTCCCAGGCGGTCGGGTAACCCCGCCGTAGGGCCGCAAGCGCCGGGATCGCGGCACCGCCGGTCTGGCCGTACATCGCGCCGAGCAACGCCACCTTGGCCTTCGCCCGGTCGCCGCCGAACGCGTCCGCGGCGAGCGCGGCGTACACGTCGCCGGCGCTCGCCGCGGCGGCGAGGCCGGCGTCGCCGGAGACGGCGGCGAGTACACGCGGCTCCAGCTGGCCGGCGTCGGCCACCACGAGGCGCCAGCCGGGGTCGGCCACGACCGCCCGGCGCACCACCTTCGGGATCTGCAGCGCGCCGCCGCCCCGCGTCGCCCACCGGCCGGACACCACCCCGCCCGGCACATACTCGGGCCGGAACCGTCCACTGTGGACCCACGCGTCACGCCAGGCCCAGCCGTGCGCGGTCCATATCCGGTGGAGCTCTTTGAACTCCAGCAACAGCGGCACCGCCGGATGGTCCACCCCGCGCAGCACCCACGCCCGCGTGTTAGGCAGATTTACGCCGGCGCGGGAGAACGCCCGCAGCACCTCGGCCGGCGACTCCGGGTGCAGCCCCGGGACGCCGAGCGCGGCCGCGATCCGGTCGGCGAGCTCCGCCAGCCGGCGGGGCGGGCCACCCACCGGCGACGGCTCGCCCAGCAGCTCGACGAGGAGGGCGTCGTGCACGTCGGCGCGCCATGGCAGCCCGTGGTGTCCCATCTCGACCGCGACCAGCGCACCCGCCGACTCCGCCGCGACGAGCAGCTTGAAGCGGCCGGGGTGGTCGGTGGCCTCGATCCGGGCGCGCTGGTCGGCGTACACCCGCGGGAGGACCTTGAGCGGGTCGGCGCCCACGCCGGCCGAGGGTGGCGGCGCGGCCTCGAACAGCGCGCCCTGCCCGTCTCCCGGCGGTGCTGCCGGCCGGGGCGGTGGGTCCGGTGGCACCGGCGCACCCATGAGCCGCGCGTACGCGGCGGCGAGCGAGCGGGGCTCGCCCCAGCGGCCCGCGTACCCGAGCAGCAGCGTCTCGGTCAGCTCCACGTCGTGGCAGCGCTCGACCCGGGTACCGGCGCGCAGCAGGGCCGGGTACACCGCCGTGGTGGTCGGCCACAGCCAGCGCGGGCGGACGTCGTGCTCGCGGACGCCGACCGCGGCCGGCAGGTCGTCGACGGGCTCCGCCGCCCCAACCGGACGACCGTCGTCATCCAGGGCGCGCAGCCGCGGTGGCGCCCCGCCGGCGCCCGGGTCCACCGCGATCAGCACGGGGAGATTGTGCGACCGACCTCCGACAACTACTTGGCGACACCGGCGGTAAGGCCGGCCTGCACCTGCCGCTGGAAGACGATGTAGACGATGAGGACGGGCAGCATTGCCATCGTCACCCCGGCGAACAGCCCGGACCAGTCGGACCTGTAGCCCTGGTTGACCGACAGCTCGATCAGGCCCTGGGAGATGACCTGCTTCTTCGGCTCGCCCGAGACGGACTGCATCAGCAGCACCGGCAGGTACCACTGGTTCCACTGCCCGAGCACGTTGAAGATGCCGATGCTGA
>DASXRC010000114.1:0-11107 GCA_036506795.1 Micromonosporaceae bacterium | reverse complement strand
GCACCTCGCCGGCCTGCGCGAGAAGGTGTTCGCCGAGATCAAGCTCCGGACCCAGGAGACGGACCTGTCGGTACCGAGCCGGAAGGGCGGCTACTGGTACTACACCCGGACGGTGGAGGGTCAACAGTACGGCATCCAGTGCCGCCGCGCCGTACTGCCGGGCGAGGTCGACCCACCGTCCACGGGGGACGGTACGCCGCTGTCGGGCGAGGAGGTGCTGCTCGACGGCAACGCGCTCGCCGAGGGGCACGAGTTCTTCGCGCTCGGCACCTTTGACGTCAGCCCCGACGGGCGCCGGCTGGCGTACTCGACCGACTTCTCCGGCGATGAACGGTTCACGCTGCGGGTCAAGGATCTGCAGACCGGCGACGTGTTGCCGGACGAGATTCCCGATACGTCGTATGGCACCGCGTGGGCGGCCGACGGCTCGGCGGTGTTCTACCTGACCGTCGACGAGGCCTGGCGCCCCCACCGCGTGTGGCGACACACCGTCGGTAGGCCGCCGGCCGAGGACCACCTCGTCCACGAGGAGACGGACGAACGGTTCTGGGTCGGTGTCGGGCTGACCCGGTCCGAGCGCTTCATCCTCATCGACTCGCACAGCAAGGTCACGTCCGAGGTGCGGTTCATCCCGGCCGATGAGCCGGCGGCATCGCCACTTGTCATAGCCCCGCGACGGCAGGGCGTCGAATACAGCGTCGAACACCACGGGCACCGGTTCCTCATCCTGCACAACGACGGCGCCCAGGACTTCGCGCTCGCCTACACGTCCGTCGACGCCCCGGGCGAATGGACGACGCTGATCGAGCACAGCCCCGGCACCCGGCTGGACGCGATCGACGCGTTCGCCACGCACCTCGTGATCTCGTTGCGGCGAGACGGGCTGACCGGCGTACGAGTGATGCCGGTCGGCGCCACCGACTGGTCCGACGTCGAGCTCCCAGAGCCGATCCACAGCGTCGGGCTGGACGCGAACCCCGAGTACGAGACGACCTCGGTGCGGCTGCACTACGCCTCGCTGGTCACCCCGGAGTCGATCTACGACTACGACCTGACGACCCGGACGATGACGCTGCGCAAGCGCAAGCCGGTCCTACCCGGACCGGACGGAAGGCCGTTCGACCCGGCGTACTACGAGCAGCACCGCGACTGGGCGCTCGCCGACGACGGCACCCGCGTGCCGATCTCGTTGGTCTGCCGCGCCGGGACGCCGCGCGACGGCTCCGCGCCATGCGTGATTTATGGGTACGGCGCGTACGAGTCATCGATGGATCCCTGGTTCTCTATCCCTCGCCTCTCGCTCCTCGACCGCGGCGTCGTCTTCGCGATCGCACACATCCGTGGCGGCGGTGAACTCGGCCGCCGGTGGTACGAGGACGGCAAGCTGCTGGCGAAGAAGAACACCTTCAGCGACTTCGTTGCCTGCGCGCGGCACCTGGTCAAGTCCGGCTGGACCTCGGCCGACCGGTTGGTGGCCCGCGGGGGCTCGGCCGGCGGCCTGCTGATGGGCGCGGTCGCCAACCTCGCACCGGACGCGTTCGCCGGGATCGTCGCTCAGGTGCCGTTCGTGGACGCGCTGAACACGATCCTCGACCCGTCGCTGCCGCTGACCGTCACGGAGTGGGAGGAGTGGGGCAACCCACTCGAGGACCCGGATGTGTACGCCTACATGAAGTCCTACACCCCCTACGAGAACGTCGCGCCGCTGCGCTATCCGGCAATCCTGGCGGTGACGAGCCTCAACGACACCCGCGTGCTTTACCACGAGCCGGCCAAGTGGGTCGCCCGGCTGCGCGCGGTCGCGCCCGAGGGGACCTACCTGCTGAAGACCGAGATGGAGGCCGGACATGGCGGACCGAGCGGGCGCTACGACGCCTGGAAGGAGGAGGCGTTCGTGACCGCGTGGATGCTGGACCGCCTCGGACTCTCTAGTCGTACGCCGTGACCAGCTCGGCCAGCACCGCCGGTTCGATATTGCCGCCGCTGACGATCGCGACCGTGCGTCCGGCGGGCAACTCGTCGCGGCGGAACAACCGAGCGGCCGCCGCCACCGCGCCGCTCGGCTCGACCACGATCCGCGCCCCGCGTACCAGCCGGCCGACCGCGCTCGCTATCTCCCGCTCGGAGACGGTCACGATCGCGTCGAGCCGCTCGCGCAGGTGCGCGAACGTCAGCTCGGAGAGGCCGACCCGCACGCCGTCGGCCATGGTGCGGTAGGTCCGCTCGACCGGCCACCGCACGAGCTGGCCGACTTCGAGCGACTCCTTGGCATCCGCGGCGAGCTCCGGCTCCACACCGATCACGCGCGCCGCTGGACGCAACGCCTTCACCGCGGTCGCCACGCCCGAGGCGAGGCCGCCGCCACCGACCGGCACGAGCACCACCTCGACGTCCGGGAGGTCCCCGACGATCTCGAGCCCGACCGTGCCCTGACCGGCGATCACATCCGTGTGGTCGTACGGCGGCACGACCGTCATCCCGCGCTTAGCGGCGAGCGCCTCCGCCGCTCTCGCCCGGTCGGCCGGCGGCACGAACACGATCTCCGCCCCGGCCGCCCGGGTCGCCGCGACCTTCACGGCGGGCGCGACGTCCGGCATGACCACCACGCACGGCACGCCGAACGCGTGCGCGGCGTACGCCAACGCCTGCCCGTGGTTGCCCGAGGAGTGCGTGAGCACCCCCCGCGCCCGGACCGGCTCGGGCAGGCACGCCACCGCGTTGTACGCGCCGCGCAGCTTGAACGCCCCGACCGGCTGCAGGTTCTCCGGTTTGAGCCACAGCCCATCGTCGGCCGGGAACGGCAGCAGCGGCGTACGCACCGCGACGCCCGCCAGGCGCTTGGCCGCCTGCCGGATCACGTCGACCGTGACCAGCTCCACGCGCCTCCCCCTCTGCCTCGTCGATCATGGGCTTATCGTCGTACTTCGATCACCGATCGACGACAACAAGCCCATGATCGACGCGGAAGTGCTTGATCGATGAACAGAGGCTATCGGCGGCGGACGGCCACGACCGCGATGTCGTCTTCGCTCCCGTTGCCGCCGAGCTCCATCAGCACGCGGTCTCGATGAAGCGGGTCATGCCGCCCGCGCACAACAAGGGCGGTGGGTGCCCGGCACTGGCCATCCGAGTCAGGCCCGTCGCCGGATCCAGCAGCATCAGGCCGAGCGACGCTGCCTCCGACCACAAGCGCGCTCGCCGAGTCACTACGCACGCGGCCACCCTCCGGCTGTCCGGCAGCCCGACGGTACCCCGCACCCTCTGCGGACGCGATGCAGCGTGGGGTACGGTTCGGGGCGGGAGGTCGCCAGATGTCCTTGACGGTGAGTACGCAAGCGCAGCGCGGCATGGCCGTGATCTCCGTGGCGGGGGAGCTCGACATGGCGACGGCGCCACTGCTCCAGCAGCACCTGACCGAGCTGCTCGAGCGGGGGCAGAACCGGCTCGTGTTCGACCTCGCCGACGTCTCGTTCTGCGATTCGACCGGGCTGTCGGTGTTCGTCCGTGCGAAGAACAACTGCGACGCCGCGGACGGCCTGGTCCGGCTGGCCGCTCCCCAGCGCGGCGTCCTGCGCATCCTCGAGGTCAGCGGGCTGGTCGACGTGCTGCAGACCTACCCGACGGTGGCCGAGGCGGTCGCCGGGGACGAGGCGTCACACCGCGTCTCGGCCGACTGAACCAGACGCGCGACCGGCAGTGGACGGGCTCAGACCCCGTCTTCGACGAACCGCGGTCGGGCCGCGGCCAAGCCGGCGGCCGTCTGCACGGCGAGCGCTGCCACCAGGAAGCCGATCGGCAGCCGCCAGCCGCCGCTCGCCTCGTACAGCATGCCCACCAGCAGCGGGCCGAGCGCGCCGATGAGGTAGCCGGCGCTCTGGGCGAACGCGGAGAGCACGACCGTGCCGTGCGAGGTCCGTGCCCGCATTCCGATCATGGTGAGAGCCAGCGGGAACGCGCCCTGGCCGAGCGCGCTGGCCACCACCCAGAGCACCGCGCCCGCATGCGGTGCGACGGCGAGGCCCACGTAGCCCACCGCCATCGCCGCCGACAACCCGAGAACGAGCCCGCCCAGGTTCGCCCGCCGCACGGCGACGGCGGGCATGACCAGCGCCACGGGGACGCCGATGGCGGTGACCGCGGCGAGGAGGAGGCCCGCGGTCGCCGGCGAGTACCCCGCGTCGCGGAACAGCTGCGCGAGCCAGCCCATCAGGGCGTACCCGCTCAGCGACTGCGTGCCGAAGTAGAGGACCAACGCCCACCCGACGCGGGTGCGGGCCGGCCTGATCCGGGGCCGGGCGCCGCCGGGCTCGGCCGCCGTCGTCGTTGCGCGTCCGGCGGCGGTACGCCGCAGCGCCTCCGGTAGCCACGGAAGGATCGCGACGACCGCGAGCAGTGCCCAGACACCGAGCCCGGCGCGCCACGTCCCGGCCGCGTGGGTGATCGGCACGGCGGTCGCCGCGGCGAGCGAGGCGCCCGCGATCATCGACATCGTGTACGCGCCGGTGACCAGCCCGACCCGATCGGGGAAGTGCTGCTTGACCAGCCCGGGCAGCAGCACGTTGGCGACCGCGATGCCGCCGAGGGCGAGCACGCTGGTCGCGATGAAGATCGCCGGTGAGTCGGTGGCCACCCGCAGCGCCTGGCCGCCCGCGAGCAGCACCATCGTGCCGGCGAGCACCCGCGCGGGCGGGAAGCGCCGGGTGAGCCACGGGGTGAGCACCCCGAACGCCGCGAAGGCGACCGCCGGCACCGTGGTGATAACTCCGGCGAGGGCGCCGGAGAGGTGCAGACCCCCGCGTACCTCTTCCAGGAGCGCACCGAGGCTGGTGATCGCCGCACGCAGGTTGACCGCCACCAGCAGGATGCCGACGAGCACCAGTGCGCCGGACTCAACCCGCGACCGGCGCCGCGCCGGGGCGGCTGTGCGGGCTGGCTCCGTGGTGAGCGCGGCGGCTGGCGGTGGCATACATCCGATCGTAGAATCATAGGATGAATTGGCAAGGGCGGTGTGAACAGTGACACTCCGGGTGCCCGCGCGACAGACGCTCGTTCCCCAGGTCATCGAGCAACTGCGCGCACAGATCACGTCGGGCGAATGGCCGCTCGGCGCTCGTATCCCGACGGAGCCCCAACTGGCCCAGGCGCTCGGCGTCGGGCGCAACACGGTCCGCGAGGCCGTGCGCGCCCTGGCGCACGCCGGCGTCCTCGAGTGCCGGCAGGGCTCCGGTACCTACGTCGTCGCTTCGGACGAGTTCGCCGGTGCGGTGGCGAGGCGGCTGGCGGCCGCGGAACAGGCCGAGGCGATCGAGGTGCGGCGGGCGTTCGAGGTCGAGGCCGCCCGGCTCGCCGCTCTTCGGCGTACGCCCGCTGACATGGCCGCCTTGGACGGCGCGCTCGCGGACCGGGAGGTCGCGTGGCGATCGGGCCGGTCCGCCCGGTTCGTCGAGGCCGACGCCGTCCTGCACACGACGATCGTGGCGGCCGCGCACAACGCGATGCTGGCCGAGCTGTACGCGTCGTTCGGCGTGGCGCTGCGCGCCAGCCTCGCCGGCACGATCGGCACGATGCTCACCCCGGAGCGGTACGTCGACCACTCTCGACTGGTCCAGGCGATCCGCGACGGCGAGCCCGCCCGGGCGGCCGAGGAGGCCGGGGCGTTCCTCGAGCCGCCGCACTGACCGTTGACTACGGTGTGTTCGATCCTTTCCCCCACCGGTTGGAGTGCAGATGCTCAAGGGTTTCCGCGACTTCATCATGCGCGGCAACGTCGTCGACCTGGCTGTCGGCATCGTCATCGGCGCCGCGTTCACGGGGCTGGTGACGCAGTTCACCGCGTCGTTCCTGAAGCCCGTAATCAACCTGTTCGGCAAGCTCGGCGGCACCACCGACGCCTCGTTCAGCATCGGCGCCAGGAACCCGGTCGCGTGGGGTGCGTTCATCACCGCGGTCATCACGTTCGCGCTCACCGCCGCCGCGCTGTACCTCCTCGTCGTGCTGCCGATGAACAATCTGGCCGAGCGGCGCCGTCGGGGTGAGGTGCCGCCGCCCGAGGCGCCGAGCGAGGAGATCCGGCTGCTCACCGAGATCCGCGACGCGCTCGCCGCCGGGCGGGTACCTCAGCAGCACACGACGAGGCAGGACAAGCAGCCGGCCGAGAGCTGAAAGGCCGTCCACTTCGGACGGTCTCTCAGCCACGTCACAGGCACGACATAGTTCACTCACGTGCGCGGGCTCACAGGAAACGAGACTCCGCCGGGGCGCGCCGTCGGCGTACCGTATCTCAACGCCAGTTGAATTCGCGCGGACGGGGGTGAACGCCATGATGTTTGGGGTCGAGCTGCCGGCGGTGGCCGTCCTGGCTTATCTCATGGTGTTCGCGATGGCCGCGCTCGATGTCTTCCTACCAGTGCTGCCCGCCGACGGCACCATCATCGCCGCCGGCGCGCTTGCCGTCAGCGGCCAGCTCTACCTGCCGCTGGTGTTCGTGGCCGGAGTTGCGGGCGCCTGGACTGGCGACTTCATCTGCTATCACGTCGGGCGCCGGTTTCTGCGCTTCCGCCCGATCGGCGCGCATCGACGGCCGCCGGCGTCGGCGCCCATGCGCCGATGGGCCGCGCTGCGGGTACGGATCAACCTCAGCTGGCCGGAGCTCTTCGAGGGCCATCCCAGCTTGCTGCTCGCGATGTGTCGGCTGATCCCGGGTGGGCGGACCGCGG
The DNA here is from genome assembly GCA_036506795.1 of Micromonosporaceae bacterium. Classification (GTDB taxonomy): domain Bacteria; phylum Actinomycetota; class Actinomycetes; order Mycobacteriales; family Micromonosporaceae; genus DASXRC01. The sequence continues at coordinate 4,391 of DASXRC010000114.1, read as the reverse complement.
GCGCGCTCGCCGCCGGCCGGTTCGCGTTCTCGCGGCGGCGGTACGCGGTCGTCCAGCTCGGCATCGCGGGGACCTGGGCGAGCTATGAGACCCTGCTCGGCTACCTCGGCGGCCGGCTGCTGCCGGAGGGTGTCAGCGCCGGATACATCCTCCCGATCGCCGAGATTGCGTTGTTTTTGATCACGTTCACGATCGGGGTACGCCTCTGGCGCACCCTCGCCACCCGAAGGCCGGCACGCGGCGCTGCGGCGGCCGCCGAAATGGTTACCACCCCCTAGTCGTCGAACACGTGTTCGATAGAATGCCGGGGTGGAACAACGAAAGCACTGGTGGAACGGCAGCTGGGGGCGGCTCGCGCGCAAAGACGTCTACCTCCGTACCGACGGGGACCAGTGGTTCGTCGAGCAGCGCGCGGGTGGCGCGGACGGCGCATCGCGGTTCTTCCAGTTCGGCAGCGAGGACGACGCGTACGACGTTATCCGCGCGCTCCTCGCGGGGCCCGACGAGTGGCGCGAGCTCTCCAGCTAACCGTTACCGCTGCGCCGCCAGCGGCGCGACGACCGTGTCCGCCACGATCGCGCTGATGTTGTCAGGCCCGCCGGCACGCAGCGCTAGCTCGATCAGGCGCTCCGCGCACTCCCGCGGATCCGGGTACGGACCAAGCACCTCCGAGATGGCGGCGTCATCGACGAAGTCGGTCAGCCCGTCCGTGCACAGCAGGTAACGATCACCTGCGCGAGGCTTCAGCTCGGTGTAGACCGGGCTCAGCTCCCCACCCTGTACCGCCTGCGTGACCAGCGATCGCTGCGGGTGCCGCCGCGCCTCCTCCGCGGTGATCGCACCCTTGTCCACGAGCGACTGTACGAACGTGTCGTCCTTGGTGATCTGCGTGAGTGCGCCGTCCCGGAACAGGTACGCGCGGGAGTCGCCGACGTGCATCAGCGCGATGCGGTCACCGCTGAGCAGCATGGCGGTCACGGTCGTGCCCATCCCGGCCAGCGACGGGTTGGCGTCGACCACCTCGCCGATCTGGCGGTTGGCCTGCTCGATCGCCGCTCGGAGAGCCTCTACCGGCCTGGGGGATGCGTCCGCCCACTCCTTCTCGACCGTGGCCAGGGACCGTATCGCGATCTCGCTCGCCACCTCGCCCGCCGGCAGTCCGCCCATACCGTCGGCCACCGCAATCAGGGTGTCTCCGGCGTGGACCGCGTCCTCGTTGATCTCCCGGGCCAGGCCCCGATCGCTGACCGCAGCGATGCGCAGGATCATCATGGTACGGAGCATGCCAAGCGCCGGCCGATTCGTCTCTAGGCAGTAGTACGTATCGTGAAGCGATGTTGCCCGTGCCCCTGATCGGTCGAGCGGACGAGCTCAGTCAGCTCGTGCTCGCGTGGTCACGGGTGGTCACGAACCCCTCCGCCGGACCACAGACCGCGGTCGTCACCGGCCCCGCCGGCGCCGGCAAGAGCCGGCTCGTCGCCACCGCGCTCGAGACGTTCGACCCACGCCCCGACGCGGTGCTGTTCGGACGCGCCCGGCTGCACTCGCCCGCACCGTACGACTGGCTCGCCGCGCTGCTCAGCGCACAGGACACTGTGGACCTCCCGATCCCACGGGACGCGCTCGCTTGGCTCGCACAGGAGCCCGGATCACCGGCGCGGCGGTACGCGCCCGACGCGCTGCTGCGGCTCGCCGTGCGTACGGTCCGGGCCCTCGCCGGCGCGGGCCCCACCGTGATCGTGGTGGAGGACCTCCACGCGCTCGACGCCGCCAGCCTCAACCTGATCGCCGAACTGACCACGGCACCCGGACTGCCCGCGCTGCTTCTCGTCGCGAGCCGGCCGCCCGAAAACGCGGTCAACCCGAAGCTCGTTGGCGAGGCGCTCACCCGGCTCGCGGGCACGCCGGGCGCGATCCGCCAGCGGTTGGCGCCACTGGCGACGGGGCCGGATGCGGACTCCGCGTCGCTGCGGGCCGCGCGCGCCCATCTGGCCGCCGGTCTGCCGGAGACGGCCCTCCACGCGGTACGCGTCGGCCTGCGCACCGGCGAGGCCGCCGTGCCACTACTGCGTATCGGGGTGACGGCCGCGGTTGCCGCCGCCCGGTTCGAGGAGGCCGCGTCGTACGCGACCGCCTGGCTGGCCCTGGCCCCGGCCGACGATCCGCTGGACCGCGCGGCCGCCCATCGCGAGCTGGCGGTGGCCGCGGGACGGCTGAATCGCGGCGACGAATGCGCGGCACAGCTTGCGGCCGCCCGCGACCTGTTGGCCGAGGCGAGGGCGGAGGGCGGCACAGAGTGGGCGCGCTATCTCGCGGCGCTCGCCGAGACCGAGCTCGACGGCGGCCGGCCCGCCGGCGCGGCGGAAACCGCGCGGCGCGCGCTCGCTGTGGCGGACGTCGACCCGACCGCGTCGGCCGCCGCGTCGGTGACGCTGGCGGGCGCGTTGGCGGAGCTCGGCGAGCCGGAGCCGGGTCTCGCGCTGCTGCGAACAGCCCGGCGCACCGCGGCCGAGCGCCGTGACCTCGCGACGCTCGGCCGAGCCGTCGACTGCCTCGTCGCGCGGCACCTCCACCACCTGGACGAGTCGGCCGCCTGGTACGCCTTCGACGAGGCGGTGGCGACCGCCACCCGGTTCGGCCTGGAACAGAACGCCGGCCGTGCGATCGTCGCCGGCGTGCGGCTCGCCGTCCGCGTCGGCAACGCCGACCGCGCTCGAGAACTGGCGACCGCGCGGCTGCCGCTGGAGCCGGACGCCGCGATGCGAGCGATTCTGGCCGCAGCGGCCGGAGCGCTCGCGGTCGAGGCCGGCGACCTGGCGGCCGCGTCGGACCTGGCCGACCGCGCCGACCAGGACGCCGCGCGGGCGGAGGCGCCGTCCGCGATCGCGGCCGCGGCAGTGTTGCACGTCGCGCTGGGCGGGCCCATCGAGGAGTACGCCTCGCGCGTCCCCGCCGCGTACGACCGGCTGGATCCGGGCCCGTTCCTGGAGGCGGCCCGGCGGACGCTGGCCACCGGCGCGCCATGGCAGACGGTGCGTTCGCTGCGCCGCGAGCGGCTCGAGCCGGACGGTCGCCGGACGCGCGCCGACGCACAGCTGCGATGTGCCCTACTCGCGGCCGAGGGTCGGGACAAGGCGGCGGTGGATGCCGGCCTCTCCGGTCTCGAGGGCCGCCCGGTCGCGGCCTGGCTCGACGCGGACACCCACCTGACGGTCGCCCGCTGCCTGGCCCGACTGGGCCGCCCGGCGGAGGCGCGCTCGCACGCGGAGCTGGCCGCGGGGTTGCTGACCCGCTGGCCGGGCTCGCTGCGGGCGCGGGTCGCCGAGCTGCGGACCTCGCTCGCGTCGTCGCTCGCAGCCGGCGCGGAGCTCACCGCGCGGGAGGTCGAGGTGCTCGGCTGCCTCGCCGCTGGCATGTCCAACAAGCAGGTCGCCCGGTCGCTGGGCATCTCGGTGCGCACGGTCGGCGTACACGTGTCGAACCTGCTCCGCAAGACACGTTCCGCGTCGCGCACCGAGGCGGCGCTGTGGGCGGTCCGCCACCGCCTGGCCGACGCCTCCGCGCCCATCCCCGCCCCCGATCCCGCCCCTGTCCCCACCCTTGATTCCGTCGATCATGGACTTGTTGTCGTTGAAACGTGATCGAATCACGGCAACTGGCCCTTGATCGACGCATAAGTCCTTGATCGCCGGTCGGCGTGACGCGTCCGGTCCACGGGCGGCGGTAGCCTGTTCGGCAGCGGGCTGCTAGCTCAACTGGCAGAGCAGCGGACTTTTAATCCGTTGGTTCAGGGTTCGAGTCCCTGGCGGCCCACCATCCTGACCAGGAGGAACCGCTGTCGCCGTGCCCTCGTTGGCAGCGGTTTCCGCGTGACTGGTCACCGACTGGTCACGTCGGTTTCGCGGCACGAGCGCGGCGGCCCGCTCCGCGGCCGCTCGGCCGACGCCGGCGAGCAGGTGCGAGTACGTGTCGGACGTGATCGAGATCGAGGAATGGCCAAGCACCTTCGAGACGATCGCGATGTCGGTGCCCGCCGCGAGCCGCAGCGACGCCGCGCCGTGGCGCAGGTCGTGCAACCGGACCCTGCGTAACCCCGCCTCCTTGGCCAGCTCGCGGAATCGCTTCGTCAGCGCGTCGAGCGCGAGCGGGTTGCCATCCTCGCGGGCGAACACGAGGCCGTGGTCTGTGTACGCAGCGCCCCACTGGTCGCGCTCAAGCTGCTGCGCGACCTGGTGGGCGAGCAGCACACCGACCGTGTTGCCGTCCAGCTCCACCCGGCGGGCGTCGCCGCTGGACGTCTTGACCGGGCCGAACATGACGCCACGGTGCTTCGCCGCACAGTGGGCGCAGGGTTGCAGCTCTTCCTCGTCGAGAATGACCCCGACGAGCTG
>DASXRC010000113.1:0-9625 GCA_036506795.1 Micromonosporaceae bacterium | reverse complement strand
GCGACAGATGCCCATTGCGCCTGAACGGATTGCTTCATCGGCACTGCACTCCGGCTGATCGCTGCGTTTGCCAACGTTCCTGCTTTCGCTCGAGCGTGCGGTCGACAATCACACCCGACGGTGCGAGCAGGCATCACTCGGACCGGGTGAACCGGGCTGCCAGGACCATCTCATTGGCTTCGCCAAGCTGGCGGTGGCGCCGGACACGTGCGGTCGCCCGCCGGTCGTGGACGAACGACAGCAGTACGCCCGAGCAATAGCACCCGCGGCGGACCGCGCGGCAGTTTCGTCAGCTGTATGCGGGCTCGTTGCGCAGCCGCGGACGCCCGCCTCAGCCCCATATGCGTACCGGGTCGGCGTTGGCGTAGCGCGGGCCGTCCTTTCCGACCGGCCCGATCCCCATCTCCGATAGCCGGCATGCGGGACCAGCGGCCGTGCCGACCACGCGACTCGCCGCACGCCGGCGCATCGCTGTCGCGCAGATGGCAGAGCGTGGGCCGGACCTGCCGCCCGGCGTCGACCCGGTCCCGGAACGTCATCGCTGACCCCCTCGCGGTCGCCTGCTCACCCGGTCGCACTCACGCCAGTGTCGGCACGCTGGGGGAAGAACAACAGGGACTTTGGACCCAAGGCTCTGTATCTTTCATACCACCGGCGCGGCCTCGCCCGGCCCGTCGGCCACCGCGCCAAGCGTCAAGGTCCCCGCCGTTCGGTAGGCGGCTGGCCGCCACTGCCCGCCGCGGAACTGAGAATAAGACTCACGACAGATGGCCCTATGCAACCGCCAGGTTGTCGCTAGGACCAGAAACGCTGCGGGTGCGACAAGAGAAGTCGCCATGTCGACTTCGACCCTCGCGGTGATCCCGGCAGACGTCGACGACGAGATCGATACCGCGGCGGACGACGTGCCGGCGCTGCCGAGACCGAGCCGGCGAGGCGCACAACTGACCTGCCCCTTGCCGTGGTGCGGGCGATGGCCGCCGCGCACAGACGTGGGATCGAGGCCATCGGACGCTATCACGCGCACGCGTACCTGCCGTGGTAGCGGCCGCTACGGGAAGCATGTGCGGAGGCGGCGACCCGTCACCGGCGCGGAAGGAGCCACGCCGGCCAGGATGAGAACGGCGGCGAACCCGCGGCACGCGGGCCGGGAGCTGATCCCGGACCGCGCGCCCGCCCGCCGACGGTCCGCGTTCAGCTTCCCTTCGTCAGAAACCGGGCGACCAGCGCGGCCATTTCCGCCGGTTGCTCGAGGAGGAACAGGTGTCCACCGCCGTGCACGATGTGCAGGTGGGCGTCGGGGATGCGGTGGGCGAGGACGCGTCCGTTGAGCAGCGGGACGATCGGGTCGTCGTCGCCGGCGAGCACGAGGGTCGGTTGCCGGAGCCGGTGCAGCCAGGGCAGGCTGGTCCAGCCGGTGATGGCGTACAACTGGCCGAAGTACCCGCGGACCGAGGGCCGTTCGACGAACCGGGCGGGCGAGCCGTGCAGCAGTGCGTCGGGGTCGCGGCGGGCCTGCCCGCCGTAGATGCGGCCGGCGACCCGCCGGTAGTAGTCCGGCTGGTAGTAGCGGCGCGGTGTGGCCAGCGTGAGCAACACCCGCGGGGAGCCGGGTACGCCGCCGAGCCCCGGCCCGGTGGCGGCCAGGACCAGCCGCCGCACCCGCTGCGGGGCCTGGTGGGCGAGCTGCTGCGCGGCGACGCCGCCGAGGGACACGCCGAGCACGTCGATGCGGTCGTAGCCGAGCGCGTCGAGCATCGCCTCGATGGTGCGGGCGACGCCGGGCATCCGGCGCGGCCAGGCGTACGCGGTGGACTGCCCGACGCCGGGCGCGTCAAAGCTGATCGCCTGCAGACGCCGCCTGGTCAGCTCCCGCTCGAACGGCTCGGCGAGGTCGAGGCTGGCACCGAGGCCGGTGATGAGCAGCAGCGGCGGGCCGGACCCGCGCACCGAGGTGCGCAGCCGGACCCCGTCGACCTCGACAAACCGGATCGTGGCCCGGTCACGCGAACGCCCCCACACCGGTGATGTCCCTTCCCACGATGAGCGTCTGAATGGTTTCGGTTCCCTCGTAGGTGTGGATGGCCTCGATGTCGGCCATGTGCCGCATGACGTGGTAGTCGAGCAGGATGCCGTTGCCGCCCAGGAGATCCCGTGCCTCGCCGATGACCTGCCGCGCCTTGCGGGTGTTGTTCATCTTGGCGATCGCCGCGATGGTGTCGGTGAGCCGGCCCTCCTCGATGAGCCGGCCCAGGCGCAGGCAGTACAGCTGCATGGAGCAGACCTCGGCGAGCATCTTGACGAGCCGGTCCTGGACGATCTGGAAGCTGACCAGGGGCTTGCCGAACTGCGACCGCTGCCGGCAGTACGCCACGGCGATCTCGTACGCCGCGGTGGCGTGACCCAGCGCCGCCCAGGCGACGCTGTTGCGGGTGCCGGCCAGCACCCGGGCGGTGTCCTTGAAGCTGCTCGCCCCCGGCAGCCGGTTCTCCTCGGGTACGCGCACGTCAGTGAGCGTGATCTCGGCCTGCCAGACCGCACGCAGCGATCCCTTGCCGTCGATCCGCGTGGCCCGGTAGCCCGGCGTGGCCGTCTCGACCAGAAAACCCTTGACCTGGCCGTCGGCGACGTCGCGGGCCCAGACCACGGCCACGTCGGCGAGCGTGCCGTTGCCGATCCACTTCTTCGCGCCGTTGATGACCCAGCCGTCACCGTCCCGGCGGGCCGACGTCTCCAGAGCAACGGAGTCCGAGCCGTGCAGCGGTTCGGTCAGGGCGAACGCCCCGAGCTTGTCGAGACGCGCCATCGCGGGTAGCCACCGCTGCCTCTGCTCGTCCGAGCCGAGCATCGCGATGGACCGCATCGCCAACCCGGCCTGTACCCCGAGGAACGTGCCCAGGCTGCCGTCGCCCCGGTTGAGCTCCATGTGGACCAGTCCGGTGGCGATCGGGCTCATCGGCGGGCAGCCGTACCCGTCGATCCCGTCACCGACCAGCTCGAGCTTGCCGAGCCGACCGACCAGCGGCCACGGAAACTCGGCCCGCTCCCAGTACCCGTTGACGACCGGCAGCACCTCCTCGTCGACGAAGTCGCGCGTCCGCCGCCAGTAGCCGCGTTCCTCGCGGGTCAGCTGGTCGGCGATGCGGAAATAGTCGGTGCCCAGCGACCGGCCGATGTTCTCGTACACGTTCAGCCTCCTCAGGTGTCGAAGACGTAGGTGCCCGGGGCGTCGACCAGCGAGCGGAGGCCGCCGCCCCCGAGCTGGTCGGGCGCCGGTCGGTCCGGGCCGCACCGCGCACCGAACCAGGCCGCCGCGTCCGGCCACCAGCTGTCCTGGCGGGCCTGCGCTCCCTTGATCCACTCCCGCGGGTCGGCCGGGTTCTCGGGATTGACCTGGTAGCCGGCCTTCGGGTTGCCCGGCGGGTTGACCAGCGCCGCGATGTGGCCACTCGTGGACAGGATGAACCGGTGCTCGCCGCCGCCGAGCAGCTGGGTGGTCCGGTAGCAAGCGGGCCAGGGTGTGAGGTGGTCGGCGACGCCCGCGACGAGGTAACAGTCCACGTCCACCGTGGACAGATCGATCGGTACGCCGAGGATGGTCATCGCCTTCCGCGTGGCGAGCGTGTTGTCCATGGCCAGGTCGACGAAGCCGGCGTGCAGGGTCGCCGACATCCGGGTGGTGTCGGCGTTCCAGGCCAGGATGTCGAACGCCGGAGGTTTGCGGCCGAGCAGGTAGTTGTTGACCCAGTAGTTCCAGATGAGGTCGCCTGGGCGCAGCCAGGCGAACACCTCGGCGAGGGACCGCCCATCGAGGTAGCCCCGCCGGCGGGACACGGCCTTGGCGGCCGCCGCCATCCGCCGGTCGACGACCGCACCGGGCAGGCCGGCGTCCTCGAAGTCGAGCACGGTCACCCCCAGGCCCAGCGCGGCCAGCCGGGACTGCGCACCGCTGGCGGCGAGATAGCACGCCGTGAGGGTCGCGAGGATCCCGCCGGAGCAGAACCCGAACAACGCCGTACGGTCCGTGCCGCAGATCCGTTCGACCGCATCGAGCGCGTCCACGACCGCCCGGATGTACGCGTCCAATCCCCAGCCGGCGTGCCGCGCGTCCGGGTTGCGCCAGGAGATCATGAACACCTGCTGCCCCTGCCGAACGAGGTACTCCACCAGGCTTCGGCCGGGCGCCAGATCCAACACGTAGTACTTGTTGATCGTTGGTGGTGCGATCAGCAGGGGCACCCGGCGGACGCGCTCGGTCTGCGGCCGGTACTGGATCAGCTCCAGAACGTCGGTGCGTAGGACGACCGCGCCCGGCGTCGCCGCGAGGTTGCGGCCGACCTGGAACGCCGCGCTGTCGACCATCTGCGGGACCCGCGGCGCCCTGGCCAGGTCGCGCAGCAGGTTCAGCCCGCCACGCACGAAGTTGAGGCCGCCGGTGTCCACCGCCGCTTTGGCGGAGGCCGGGTTGACCAGCGGCACGTTGCTGGGTGACAGCGCCTCGACCAGGTTGTCGACCAGCAGTCGGACCCGCTGCTCGTCGCGCGTGCCCAGGCCGGCATCGGCCACGAGCCGCTCGGCGGCCTGCGCCGCCGCGAGGTAGCCCTGCAGCACGCGGCGCAGCGCTGGATTCTCCGCCCAGGCCGGATCGGCGAACCGGCGGTCGCGCCGGGACGGCACCAGCGTGGACGTCCCGGCGCCGACCCGGGCAAGCTCCTCGGCCAGGTCGCGCAGTCGCCGCCCGGTGGCCGCGGGTTGGCGGGCGAGCCCCACGGCGAGTTTGGCGATCGAGGCATCCGGGGTGAAGCGGCGCAGCGGACCCAGGGCCGCGTCGACGAGCAGCGCGTCCAGCGGTGCCGCCCGGTCGGCAAGGTCCCGCGGCTCGGTCGGCACGGTCGTCACCCCGCGTCCGGGCCGGCCGGCGGAACGATCTCCCGCTTGAGGATCTTGCCGGTGGGGCCCTTCGGCAGGGCGTCGACCAACCACACCCGACGGGGATACTTGTACGCCGCGACCTGGGCCTTGACGTGATCGCGCAGCTCGTCGACGGTGACGGTGGCACCAGGCTTGAGCGCTACCGCCGCGGCGACCTCCTCCCCAAGCTCAGGATCGGGTACGCCGATGACGGCGGCCTCGGCCACCGCCGGGTGCTCGTACAGCACCTCCTCGACCTCCCGCGGGTAGACGTTGTAACCGCCGCGAATGATCAGGTCCTTCTTGCGGTCGACGATCGCGAAGTAGCCATCCTCGTCGACGCATCCCATGTCGCCGGTACGGAACCAGCCGTCCGGGATCGCCGCGGCCGTCTCCTCCGGCCGCCGCCAGTAGCCCTTCATCAGGTTGTGACCGCGGATCACGATCTCGCCGACCTCGCCCCGGGAAACTTCGCGCCCCTGCTCGTCGACGACGCGCATCTCCACGCCACGGATCGGCGTACCGATGGAGCCAGGCTTGCGCTCGCGGTCCGGGTGGTTGAACGACGCGACCGGTGAGGTCTCCGACAGCCCGTACCCCTCCAGCACCTTGCACCCGAACGCCTTCTCGAAGCCGCGCAGGACCTCGACCGGCATCGCCGCGCCGCCGGACACGCAGACCCGCAGCGTGGACACGTCGTACGCTGCCCGATCCGGGTGGCCGAGCAGCGCGCCGTACATCGTCGGCACCCCCGCGAACACGGTCGCCCGGTGCTCGGCCAGGAGCTGCAGCGCCCGCTCCGGGTCGAACCGCGGCAACAGGCTCAGCGATGCGCCCGACGCCACCGCGCCGTTCAGCGTGCAGGTCTGCCCGAACGAGTGGAACAGCGGAAGCCCTCCGAAGATCACGTCGTCGGGTGTCAGCGCCAGCAGATCCGTACGGAACACATCGACGTTGCGAGCGAGGTTGGCATGGGTCAGCTCGGCACCCTTGGGCCGCCCCGTGGTGCCGGACGTGTAGAGGATCACCGCGGTGTCCTCCGTATCGCGGGCGGCGACCGCTCGCACCGGGTCCGCCGACGCCACGAGGTCGGCGAACGTGGCCGGGTCGACCTCGACCACGTCCGCGTCCGCAGCCTGGGCGCCCTTGCCCGCCTCGTCCGCGACCCCCTGCCACGCGAAGATCAGGCGCGCGCCGGAGTCGTCGAGGTAGTACGCGACCTCGCGCGCCTTGAGCAGCGGGTTCATGGGCACGACCACCGCGCCGGCCCGCAGCACGCCGTAGTAGACGACGGCGAACGCGGGGAGGTTGGGCAGCATCACCGCGACCCGGTCCCCGGGCCGCACGCCGCGGTCCCACAACAGGCCGGCGACCCGGGCGCTGGCCTCATCGAGCTCGTGATACGTCGTGACCGCCGCACCGAGGCGAATCGCCGTCCGATCGGCGTGCTGGCGGGCGGTCCGGGTCAGGTTCGATGCAAGATTCACCGCAGTCATCCCATCGTTCGGCGACGCGGCCACCGCCGACGCGGAGGCCGTCAGGCTTCGTTGCCGGCGTATTTATCGTCGGGGATCGGACGGCCGGCCGTCGATGTCCGCCCGCACCGTGTTGTCGCCGACCTCGTTGTGCATCCGCACAGTCGGGCGGGGGAGCGCCCCGCATATGCTGCGCACCATGAACCCGCGGCGCGCCTCAGACGATCCGAGCGTGCGGGCGCTCAGCCGCGACCTGCTCACCAAGCTCGACGACCTTGCGACTCAGCTCGCTGACCGCATCAAGGCGGCCGAGGCCCTGTACCGCGACGAGCGGGTCGTGCCCCCCGGCGACCTGTTGCGGTCGTGCCGAAACAACCTCGATCACATCCTGACTCAGCTCGCCGGCGACGCCCGGTCGAACGTTGCGCCCGCCCGGGCAACCGGCCGCCGCCGCGCCGAGCAGGGCATCCCGCTGCCCGCCATCCTGCACGCGTACCGCGTTGGCGGCCGGTTCGTCTGGGAGACGCTGCTCGCCCGCGGCGGCAGCAGCGCCACCACCCGGGACGCGCTGCTGCAGACCGCGGCCGACATCTGGACCATCATCGACGACTACTCCGAGGCGCTCATCGAGGAGTACCGGGAGACTGTCGCCGACCAGGCCCACCGCGACGCGCAGGTCCGTACCGCGGCGCTCGGCAGCCTGCTGGACGGCAGCCTCCGCGACGAGTCGCGGCTCTGGGAATCGGCGGCCATGCTTCAGCTGCCCCACCACGGCACGTTCGTCGTCGTCGCCGCGGAGACGCACAACCCCGGACAGGAGGCGCTCCCCCGCGTCGAGGAGGCGCTCCGCCGGCAGAACGCCGCCTCGGCCTGGCAGGTGGGCACCGAGCAGCAGATCGGGGTGGTGACGATCCGCCCACCGCTCACCGTCGCCAAGCTCTGCCAGCGGCTGAGCACACTGGCCACCGGCCGGGTCGGGGTCAGCGAGCAATACTCCAGCCTGGACCAGACGCCCGCGGCGCTACGGCAAGCCCGTCTCGCCTGCGCCGCAGCGACGCCGCGAAGCCGCGAGCTCGTCCGCTACGAACAACACCCCGTCGGCGTACTCCTGGCCAGCGTTCCCGAGCTCGGCGGCGCCGTCACCCAGGCCGTGCTGGGGCCGGTGCTCGCTCTCCCCCCACCCGACCGGGACATCTTGCTGGACACCCTGCGCGCGTGGTTCGCCGAGGACGGATCCGCGACCGCCGCCGCCACGCGCCTACACGTCCATCGCAACACCGTCCACTACAGACTTCGGCGGGTTGAGGCCCTCACCGGCCGAAGCCTGACCCGGCCGGCCGCCGTCGGCGAACTGCACCTAGCCCTCGAGGGCGCGCGAATCCTCAGCGTCGGTTCGACCGGGCCGCGGGACTAGCGTCGATCAGGGGATGAAGGGCACCCGGGTCCAGCTCAGCACGTCGGCGCCCTCGCGGATCACCTTCTCGCCGATCAATTGCTGGCCGATCACGTCTCGCCGATCAAGGAGTTGTTGTCGCGCTTCGATCTCCGATCCACGACTACAAGGCCTTGATCGGCGCGGAACTCCCTGATCGACACGCGCGGAGCGCTGGCGGTTCAGTCGAACGCCGTCGGCGACCGTTCAACGGCATGTCACGCCCGTTGGCGGCCCCACATCTGCACCTCCTTATTCAGCGCCACAGGCCGCGCAGCGTTACGCACGACGAGCCCTCGCGACGGTCCGACGGCGACGTCGGACACCGGCCACACCGAAGCCGACTAACCACTCGCCGGTCTCCGGGTGCACCATTCCGTGGCGGACTGCCGCCGTCGCCACCTGGAGGCGCGAGTGGGCTCCCATCTTCGTGAGCAGGCACTGGATATGGCAGCGGGCCGTCGCGGTCGTGATGCCGAGCGTGCGAGCGACCTTCGTGGTGTCGTCGCCGCACACCAGGGCGGTGAGCACTTCCCGCTCGCGTGGGGTTAGGAAGGTTGCGAGCCGGTACGCGTCGTTCGTGGCGCGACACCGCTGTGCAGGTGCCGCCGGACCGGTTGACACGAGGGGTGGGAACACCCGCTCACCGGCGTACACCCTGTCCAGTACGTAAATGATCTCCGTCATCGGCTGGTGTTTGTCGGTGATGGCCCGAACGCGGGCCGTCCGCGCGGCACGGATGAGCGCGCGGTCAATCCGGTCGGCGAGCAGCACAACATGGGTCCGGTGCACCTCCTGGTGCAGCTCAGCTAGCCCGTCGAGTGGCGGTTGGCCGTCGGACCCAATGTCGAGCAAGAGGATGTCGACCTGGTTCGCCTTCACCGCCGCCGCGGCTTCTGGCAGATCCCGTGTGACGCCCACCACTTCCCGGCCGCCTGCGGTCAAAACATACGCCAGCGCCTCGGCCAACAGGACGTGGTAGTCGCAAAGGAGGATCCGCATCAGAAATCCGGCTCCGCCCAACGCCCGTCGCGCGTCGCGGCAGGCAGCCGCAGGACTGCGCAGCAGCCTCCCGTGGCTCCGGCGCGGATCTCCAGCTCGCCATTGGCGGCGTCGGCGAGGTCCCGGACGATGCCGAGCCCCAGCGAGGACGACCCCGGCGGGCATTCACCGAATCCTGGGCCGTCGTCCTCGATCTGGACCAGCGCCCACCCGCCCTCGGTCCGCGCCCTCACCCAAACGCTGCCGTCCGGGCCGGCCGCGCGTACGGCGTTGCCGACCAGGTTGCGCAATGCTCGCCAGAACGTCAGCGAGTCGACCCGCGCGTACGTCTCGCCGGCGTCGAGGCTGATCCGGGCCGTTGTCGATAGGCGGACGGCGGCTATGACGTCGTTCGCGATGAGGTCGAGCGGGACCGGGACGGTCAGGCCCGCTCGCCCGGCAACCTGGTCAGCCAGACCGCGGTCGGCCGCGAGCAGCGACTGGAGCAGTCGTGTCTCGCCAAGGATCTCTTCGGCCCTTCGTCGGCTCCGTGGACCGACGTCGTCGGCGGCACAGAGCAGGGATGCCAGCAGCGTGATCGTGGCTACCTCATGGTTGATGTCGTGGTTGATCTGCCGCTGGACATGCGCCGCCTCCGCCGCGGAAGTCGCGCAGAGGTGGGCGCGAGGCGGGTCTATGGCTGTTCCGAGGTCGCCCAAGGCATGCATGGGGAGCCCCTCCTGTGTCTGGCTGTGGATCGTGCCGCGCCCACTGAGCACAGCTTGCAACTACTTGTACTCGGTGAGTGGTCACGCGGAGGGGGGAC
>DASXRC010000112.1:0-15573 GCA_036506795.1 Micromonosporaceae bacterium | reverse complement strand
CGCCGGCCTAGCGGCCTTCGCCGCGCTCACCGCGCTACGGGTGCCTCTCGCCGCGCCGTTGGCGTTCCTCGTCGCGGTGACCGACCTCATCCCCACGATCGGGGCGACGCTTGGCGCGGTCATCTGTGTGCTGGTTGCGCTGCCCACGACACCGTTGTGGCCGAATACAGTGCTCCTGGCCGTATTCTTCGTGCTCTACCAGCAGCTTGAAAACTACGCAATAGCACCGCGGATCATGCGCAAAACGATCGAACTCAGGCCCGGCGCCGTGCTGCTGGCAAGCTTGATCGGCGGCACCGCACTCGGACTGATCGGCGCTCTGATGGCTATCCCCATAGCCGCCGCAGTCACGGTGCTCCTGTCTGAGCGCCTCCAGGCCCGCGACGAGTCCGACACTGATCCAGCAACGGCTGGCGACGATGAAGGAGCCCCGCCGCCCGGCCGGCCCAGCTAACCGGCTCATCACGCGCAGGCGACCCGGATCGGGGCATCTCCCAAGAACCGCTCAGATCGACCCGGCCACCGGTCAACGGGTCGGCGCACTCCCGACCGGGCCGAGGAGAAATGCATCTGCTGTGTGCAGGGGCTCGACGCCCGCCGGGATGACGCTGACCGGAGGCAATCGACCGATGAGGCGAGCGAATCATGATCGACCAAGGGGCAGCAAACGCAAACGGCAACCATGCATTTCTGCTGGTCACCGTCGTGTCAGCCCGGCGAAAGGCTATGTGGCCAGGGGCGGGATCGAACCGCCGACCTTCCGATTTTCAGTCGGACGCTCGTACCAACTGAGCTACCTGGCCGGGTTCGCGGTCCTGACGGGACTTGAACCCGCGACCTCCGCCTTGACAGGGCGGCGAGCACTCCAACTGCTCCACAGGACCTTGGTGTGCCGGCTGAGCCGGTTGTGACGTGCCCCCAACGGGATTCGAACCCGTGCTACCGCCTTGAAAGGGCGGCGTCCTGGGCCGCTAGACGATGGGGGCGGCTCCGCCATCATCGCACACAGACGATCGAGGCGGCTGAGCTCCCATCCGGCCCCGCCGGAGGCTCCGCAAGCATACGCGATGCCCGACACCAGGCCAACGCCACACGATGCAAGATCAAGCACGATCAAGGCAGCATCGGAACGAACCGGAACCGGCCGCGGAGCTGCGTGAGCACGTCCCGGCAGGCGGCGACGGTCTGCGCGCGATCCCCGCCGCCGTCGTGCAACAGCACGATCGATCCGGGTCGTACGCCGGTGAGCACCCGCTGCTCGATGGTCCGCGCCGGCGGCTTCTCCCAGTCGCGCGGGTCCACATCCCACCCGAGCGGGATCATGCCCAGCGCGCGGACGGTGGCGACAACGCCCGGGGTCCACCGCCCGCCGGGCTGCCGAAAGAACGGGATCTTCGCCCCGGGCACCGCCGTCCTGATCTCCGTGTTGGTACGGATGAGGTCGGCCCGGATCTGGGCGGCCGGCAGGGTGCCCAGCTTGACGTCGTGTGTCCAGCTGTGGTTGCACAGCACGTGGCCCTCCCGCACGATCCGCGCCACCAGCGCCGGGTACTTGTGCACCTGGGCGCCGACCAGGCAGAACGTCGCCTTCACGCGGTTCGCGCGCAGGAGGTCGAGGAGCTTGGGGGTCCAGGCGGGGCTGGGCCCGTCGTCGAAGGTCAGCGCGACGTCGGCCGACCCGGTGACCCTGCGCACGTCGAGGGCATCCTGCCGTGAGCCGGCTCGCCCGGAACCCACCGGGCCACCCAGTCGCGCGGTGATCTTGGGTGATTTGTGAACACCGACGATGTCGCGGTGCTGCCAGCTGCCGACGACCCGTAGGCCGATGAGCAGCGTCGCGACCAGCGCACCGACCGCCAGCGCGGTGGCGGGGACGCCAGGTCGCCTCATCGGCTGATCGCTCCCGGGGGATAGGAGACAGGCCGCCCCACGCTAACGGAGTCTGGGGTCAAGCAGAAGGCTGGCGCCAAGCAGAACGCCCGCGTCGAGCAGACGGGCCGACCGGTCAGCGGGGCGTCTCGCCGTTGGGCAGCTGGCGGAGGACGCCCCCGAGCCACGGGGCGTACGAGTCCGGGTCGGTGGCCAGTGCCCGCCGCAGCTCGTCCGGCGCGATCCAGCGCAGCTCGGCGACCTCCGTCGGATCCGGGTCGAACGCGGCGGCGGCACCGACCGCGCCGAGCAGGACATGGTCGTACTCGTGCTCGACGCGCCCCGAGGCCGGGTCGGCCGCGCGGTAGGCGTACACCCCGATCTCGGTGAGCGGGACGGAGCGCAACCCGATCTCCTCGGCCAGCCGTCGACCGGCCGCGGTCACCGGCGACTCGCCCGGCGCGGGGTGCCCACAGCAGGCGTTCGCCCACCGCAGCGGGAACCGGGTCTTCTCGGCCGAGCGGCGCTGGAGCAGCGTTCGTCCCTGAGGGTCGACGAGCAGGACCGAGAACGCGCGGTGCAGGCGGCCCGGCTCGCTGTGCGCCTCGGCGACCGTGCAGGCGCCAAGGGGCCGGCCATCCGGGCCGACCAGCTCGACCAGGTGCCCCTCGCGGCCGGTCATCGGGCTGCGCCCAGGACGCGCTGAGCAGCCAGCTTGCCGGAGATCAGCACCATCGGTACGCCGACGCCCGGCCGGGTGCCTGATCCGACATAGACCACATTGGACACTCCTCTATGGAGGTTGCTCGACCGAAACGGTCCCGTCTGCGACACAGTGTGCGCGGCGGCGAACGGGGTGCCGGCGGCCATGCCCGCGTCGGCCCAGTCGGCCGGGGTGACCACCCGCTCGACCTCGACACCGTCGGCGAACCCCCGGTATCCGCGCCGCTCGAGCGTGGCGACCAGCGCGTCGGCGTACCGCCAGGCCAGGTCACCGCGCCAGTCCAGCGGCGCGCGTTCGAGGTTCGGCGTCGGCGCCAGCACGTAATAGGTGTGGCGGCCCGTGGGTGCCAGCGATGGGTCTGACCTGCTGGGGTTGCTGACCAGCAGGGACGGGTCGCTCATCAGCCGGCCTCGGCGGATGACTTCGTCGAAGGTGCGCCGCCACGATCGTCCGAAGTGGATGTTGTGATGAGCGATTTGGGCGTACGCCTCGGTCGACCCGACGTGCAGCACCACGCAGGACGGCGAATAACGCAGTCGGCGGGCCGTACGCCGGTGCGGCGGCAGCAACTCGCGGGCCGCCACCGGCAGGTCCGGGTTGAGCACCACCACGTCCGCCGGGATGCGCTCACCATCGGTAGTGAGCACGGCGGTCGCGCGCCCGCTCGCGGTCTCCACCGTGGACACCTCGACTCCGAGCCGCAGCCGCACTCCGTGCTTCTCCGCTGCGCCGGCCAGCGCTCGCGGCACCGCGTGGACGCCGCCGCGGGGGAAGTACACGCCGGCGACGGTATCCAGGTAGGCGATGACGGCGTACAACGCGCGGGCGTCGTGCGGTGCCAGGCCGGCGTACATCGTCTGGAACGAGAAGATCCGACGGGTACGTGGGTCGGCGAAGAACTGGTCGATCTTGGTCTGCAGGCGGCGGAAGCCACCCGCGGCGACCAGGCGCAGCAGGTTGGCGGTGAGCAGGTCCACCGCAGAGTCGAGGTTGCGCTCGATGAAGTCGGCCCGCTCCAGCCGCCATAGCCGCTTGGCGTACTCCACGAACCGCAGGTAACCGTCGGCCTCCCGGGGGCCGCAGACGCGAGAGATCTCCGCCGTCATGCGGGCGGGGTCCGCGTGCACGTCGAGCGTCGACCCGTCCGGGTAGTGCGCCCGGTACGCCGGGTCAAGCGGCATGAGGTCGAGCCAGGCGGACGTGTCCTCGCCGACCGCGTTGAGCGCCTCGGCGATCAACTCGGGCATCGTGAGCACGGTCGGGCCGGTGTCGAACTCGTACCCGTCGATGGTCAGCCGGCCGCACCGCCCGCCCGGGACCGACTCGCGCTCGAGCACGGTCACCTGGCGTCCGGCTCCCGCCAGATGCAGAGCACAGGCGAGGCCGCCCAGCCCCGCGCCCACGATGACCACGCGGTCGGTCGGTCCGCTCACGGTGCGCACGACCGCCAGCGTAGCCGGGTGGCGATCACAGGCAGGCGTCGAGCGCGTCGATCAGGATGTCCACGCGGTGATGGTCGGCGAGGCGGCGGGTGACGTAGGCGAACGCGTACCCGCGGGCGCGGTCCGCGTACGCCGTGCTCCCGCCGTTGCCGCCCATGCCCCACGTGCCGTCGTCCTCGAGCTGCATACCCAGCGTCCACCGGACCCGGCGCTCCAGCAGGCGGTCCGGGCCGTCAAACTGGGTGGCGGTCAGCTCGCCGACGAGGCCCTCGCCGAGCAGGCCGGCGCCGCCGGCGAGCAGGTTCGCGTACAGCCGGGCCAGCGCCGAGGCGGTCGCGTGCAGGTTGACGGCCGGCACCTCAGCGGCCCGCCAGACGTCGCCGTTGAGCACGGTCAGGTCGAGGGAGCCGCTGGGGTTGCCGAGCGCGCGCGCCCGAAGCGACCCGGGCTCGCCGAGCGTGGTCGCCGGCCAGTTCGGGTCCCCGTACTCGAGCTCCGCGGCACGCCGCCGGTCGGCGGCTCCGAGCCCGAACGCCAGGTCCAGCCGCCAGGGGCCGGCGAGCTCGTCGGCGACGAACCGGCCGAGGGACCGGCCGTCCACGCGCCGGACCAGCTCGCCAACGAGGTGTCCGTACGTCAGCGCGTGTTCGGCCGCCGCCGCACCTGGCGTCCAGAGTGGACCGACGGCGGCGAGATCCGCGGCGAGCAGATCCCAGTCGGCGTACGCCTGTGGGCCGCGCGCGACCGGGAACAGCGGAACACCGGCGGTGTGGCTGAGCGCGTGCCGGACGGTCACGCCGGCCTTGCCCTGACCGGCGAACTCCGGCCAGTGCCGGCGCACCGGGTCGTCGAGGCCGATCTGGCCGCGTTCGACGAGCAACAGGACGGCGAGCGCGGCGACGGGCTTGCCAACCGAGAACGCGTTGACGAGGGTCTGCGGCAGAAACGGCAGGCGTCGCGCCGCGTCGCTCCAGCCGCCGTAGAGGTCCACGACGGCCCGGTCGTCCAGCACGACCGACAGCGCCGCTCCGGTCTCCTGACCGTCGGCGAGTAGGCCGGCGAACGCCTCTCGCACCGGGGCGAACTGCGGCGTCGCGGTGCCGGCGAGAGGTGGTGTCACGACGTTCACCGTAGGCGCCAACCCGTCCACAGTGGCATCAGGGCTGTCCCGGGCCGGTGCCGGGCCCCTCGCCGCCGCCGGACTGTGACTGCGACTTGAGCTCGATGGTCCGAGCCACCAGCACGAGGTCTGAGAGATGGTCACCGGCGATGCCCACGTCGGGCGGGCGGGGCCGGAAGCCGGGCAACGCACCCAGCCCGGTGCTGCCGTCCATCACGCGCAGCGTCAGGGGAGTGCCGGGCCGAACCACGAGCCGGATGTCGACGCCGCTCGCCGGCGGGGCGTGGAAGAGCACGCCGAACCGGCTGCGCTGCGCCGTCGACATCTCCCGCCCGGCGATGATCGCACGCACGACCGGCGAGCCCTCCAGGCGCAGGTACGCCAGGCGCACCGGCCGCTGCGGGACCAGCCGGAGCCACAGCGCCCGCTCGCCGCCGCCGCTGGTGTCCGATACGACCGTGACCTGCGGCGGCGGCAGGTCCGCGGCCTTCGCGGGGCCGGTGGCGAGGTCGCCCTTCAGGATGGGGTACGCGTCCGCGAGGCTGTCCCGCCCGCGGACGTACTGCGCGGTCCAGGCGCCCGGCTCGTCCTCCGTGCTGACCCAGTGCGCCTCGCCGCTGTCGGTATCCATGACGTACATCAGCTGGGACGGCATCGGATGTTGGACGTCGAACCGGTCGGTGGCGAGGCCGGCCGCGACGCATCCGATCGCCAGCACGGCGCACGCCGCAGCCGGCAACGCGGCCGCAGTGGCCCGCCGTCGGCGGCTCACCCCGGCCGGCCTGCCGATAGGCTCGCCGCGCTCGACCGGCTCTGCCGCGGGCGTGAAGCCCAGGTCCACCACCGGCACGAGGGCGAGTCCCAGCAGAGCCACGAACAGAGCCGATGCGCCGCCGGTGGACAGGCCGAGCGCGGGGAAGAGCAGAGCGATGGTGGAAGCGAGCACGACGACGGCGCTCGCGGCGCCGGCGACCAGGGCGCTCAGCGCGGCGATAGGTCGGCGCATCAGCAGCGCACCGGCCAGGGCCGCGGCCCCGAACAGCCCGGGCAGAGCGGCCAGGTAGGACCCGCCCGGCGCGACCGCCGCGAGCACCACGCCCAACACGGCCAGCCAGCCGAGCCCACCGAGCGCGAGCCCCACGGTGCCGAGCCGGCGCCGCAGCAGCGCGTACCAGCCGAGGATCACGGTCGCGGAGAGCGCGACCACCGCCCACCGGAACCACCCGGGCCGCCAGGGATCGATCATCTCGGCGTATCCGGGGCGCGCCGCGACGAGCGCGACCCAGAGGAGTTGGGCTGCCACCGGCGCCACGACGAGCGGAACGAGGGTCAGGCCGAGCCCGGCCGCGGCGCCGGACCATCGGACCTCGCGCCGGCGGCGGGCGAGCCAGGCCGCGGCGGCGACCGCGAGCACAGCGAGGATCGCAAGCGGCCATACGAGCCAGCCGGGATACCGCACGAGCACGCCGAACGCCGGAAAGTAGGTGTCATCGTGCCCGGCCGGCCGAGCGAGGGTGGCGAGGTCGGCGCCGCCGAGCGCCCGGGCGAGCGCCAGTGCGGCATCGCCGTGGTGCTGGAGGCTGCGAAGGTCCAATCTGGACGGCGTGTCCTGCGGCGTGTGGTACGCCGCCACGCCATCGATGAACGCCGAGTTCAGCCCGGTGAAGCGCGAATCCTCACGGAAGCGGGTGAAGTCCGTATCGTTGGGCAGTCTCCGGTAGACCTCGACGGCGAAGCTGGTGGCGACGGGGCGCGGCACCCGCGCGTACGCCTCAGCGAGGCGGGCGTTGCCACGTGACGTCTCGAACATGATGGCGGGCCCGCGGGTGCCGCGGGCCTCGAAGTTCAGGGCGACGCCGCCCAGTGTCGCGAGCGGGTTCTGCTTGACGAATGCCTCGGCGCCGCACAGGCACGCCTCCTCGGCGTCGGTGAGCAGTGCGACCACGTCGTTGCGCGGGCGCGGACCAGTCGTCAGCGCGCGCATCGTCTCCAACACGGTCGCGACGCCGGCGCCATCGTCACTGCCACCGGGACCGACCTGAACCGAGTCGTAGTGGGCGACGAGGAACACTCGGCCGGTCGGCTCGGTGCCCTCGATCACGCCGATGATGTTCTTTACCTGGGCCGCGGCCACCGACTCCGCGTCCTGGGTGTCGAGCCCGGTCGTGGACTGAGCCTGGACCGTGGCGCCGGCCTCCGTCAGGGCCTCCACGAGGTACCGCGACACCTGGTCGCTGGCCAGGCTGCCAGCCACGTGGGTCTGCGCGCCGACGATCCGAACATGCGCGTACGCCCGTCCGGCGCTGAACTGGTCCGCCGGAGCGCTGGCCGACCGGGCGGTCGGGGGCGAAACCGAGACCAGCGCCAGCGCAGCCAGCCCCGCGAGGGCGGCGACGGCGGCCCCGGCGGCAGCGAACCGCCGCCGGCGCTCGGCGAACACCACCATGCCAGACATCGTCGCCGATCCCGATGCGGCCGGGCGCGTGAGCCGAAGAATCGGCGTCCCGGGCCATCCGGCGCGATGGCATGCTGGGCTCCGTGGCCGAAGACGTGGACGTTGTGGTGCTGGGAATGGGCGTCGGTGGCGAGGAGGTGGCCGGCAGGCTCGCCCAGGCCGGCCTCTCGGTGGTCGGCATCGAACACAACCTCGTGGGCGGCGAGTGCCCCTACTGGGGCTGCGTGCCGACCAAGATGATGATCCGGGCCGCCAATCTGCTGGCCGAGGCGCGACGAGTGGACGGCATGGCCGGGCAGGCCCGGGTTGACCCCGACTGGACACCCGTGGCCTGGCGCATCCGGGAAGATGCGACGGACACCTGGGACGACACCGTCGCGGTCGACCGGTTCACCGGCAAGGGTGGGAGATTCGTCCGTGGCTACGGTCGGCTGGTCGGACCCGGCCGGGTGCAGATCGAGGATCAGGAGTTTCAGGCCCGGCAGGGAATCGTGATCTCGACGGGGACGGCCCCGTCCATCCCACCGATCGACGGGCTGGCCGGCACGCCGTACTGGACCAACCGGGAGGCGGTCGAGGTTGAGACCCTGCCGGGTTCGCTGATCGTGCTCGGCGGCGGGTCGATCGGGCTGGAATTGGCCCAGGTGTTTGCCCGGTTCGGGGTGCGGGTCACCGTCGTCGAGGCGCTCGACCGGCTCATCGCGATCGAGGAGCCGGAATCGTCGGCGCTGGCCGCGCAGGCCCTGGACGCCGACGGCATCCAGATCCGTACCGGCGTGCGGGCCGAGCGGGTCGCGTACGAGCACGGCGAGTTCCGGGTGTCGCTCTCCCCCCGCGGGACGGTCCGCGCGGAGGCGCTGCTCGTCGCGGTCGGCCGACGGGCGAAGCTCGATGAGCTCGGCCTGGACACGGTCGGGCTCGACCCGGACGTGAACTTCATCGAGGTTGATGACCGGATGCGGGCGGGGGAGCGGATGTGGGCGGTCGGCGATGTCACGGGCGGCGGGTTCACCCACGTCGCGATGTACCAGGCCGGCATCGTGATCGCGGACATCCTCGGCGAGGACGGGGCGCGGGCCGACTACCGGGCGCTGCCGCGCGTGACGTTCACCGATCCGGAGATCGGCGCGGTGGGTCTGACCGAACAGCAGGCCCGCGACCGGCACATCAACGTCCAGATCGGCCAGACCGCGTTGCCCAGCTCGGCGCGCGGCTGGATTCACAAGGCCGGCAACGCGGGGTTCATCAAGCTGATCGCCGACGCCGACCGCGGAGTGCTGGTCGGCGCCACATCGGCCGGTCCGGTCGGTGGCGAGGTGCTCTCCGCGCTCGTGGTCGCCGTGCACGGTGAGGTCCCGCTGGACCGGCTCCGGCATATGATCTACGCGTACCCGACGTTCCACCGCGCCATCGAGGACGCGCTGCGGAACCTCTCCTAGGGACGCGTCACACCAACCAGCGGGCACCCGTGACCCGCTCGTACGCCTCGACGTACCTGGCCCGCGTCGCCTCGATGATCTCGGGTGGCACCTCGGGCGCTGGCGGTCGCTTGTTCCACCCGCTGCCGGCCGCCCAGTCCCGCAGGTACTGCTTGTCGAACGACGGCTGGGGCCCGCCCGGCCGCCAGGAGTCCGCCGGCCAGAACCGGGACGAATCGGGGGTCAGCACCTCGTCCGCCAGCATCAGCGTTCCGTCCGGCGCCCGACCCAGCTCGATCTTGGTGTCGGCGACGATGATGCCCCGGGCGGCCGCGATCGCCGCGCCGCGGCGGTAGACCTCGAGCGTGATCCGTCGCAGCTCGGCCGCCGGCTCGGCGCCCACCGCCGCCACGACGTGGTCGTACGTCATCGGCTCGTCGTGTTCGCCGATCGGGGCCTTGGTGGTGGGCGTGAAGATGGGCGCCGGCAGCCGCGACCCGTCGGAGAGCCCGCTCGGCAGGGGCGATCCGCCGATGCCGCCGGTCACGACGTACTCCGCGAGGCCCGAGCCGGTCAGGTAGCCGCGCGCGATGCACTCGACCGGCAGCATCGTCAGGCGGCGGCAGCGGATTGCGCGGCCGGCGAACTCGGCCGGCACGTCGGTCGCGGAGACGACGTGGTGGGGGACCACGTCGGCCAGCCGTTCGAACCACCAGAGCGACAGCTGGGTGAGCAGCTGGCCCTTCTCCGGGATCGGAGTGGGCAGCACGACGTCGTACACCGACACGCGGTCCGATGCGACGAGGATCAGGTCGTCGCCATCGGCGTACACATCCCTGACCTTGCCGGAATGCAGCAGCTCCACGGCGGCAGGTTAGCGGGGCGTCCGCACCTCAGGCATCCAGGGGCGCACCGGTCTCGAGCAGCGTCTTCATGCCGCTCAATATGTAGGACCAGCCCTCGATCTGCTCGGCCGTCTTCGGTGCGCCGTCGAGCCGGTCGTGGGTGAGGGTCAGCTTGCAGACCCCCTCGCCCGCCGTCTCGATCTCCCAGCTGACCCGGCTCGGCTCCTCGGCGGCGAGCTCGGGCGTCCACAGGCTCCGCCACGTGGTGACGAGCCGGCGTGGCGGGTCGACCTCGAGCACCTCGCCGTCGACGTCGAGCCGGCTGCGATCCGCGGTGTGGTAGACGATCGGCGCACCGGGCTGGAACGTCGAGTCCACGTGACTGCCGAAGAAGTATTTCGCAGTGTGGTGCGGACTGGTGATTGCCTCCCAGACCCGATCGGGCGTGGTGCGGATGAAGATCTGAAAGACCTTCGTCGTCTGCGCGGTCATCGTGCTCATGTCCCCTCCGGTTGACTTGTTCTTGCGCTCGAGAATAGGTGACCATTTAGTCACCTGTCAACCGTAACGACTTCTGGTTGAGTTCTTGCGCGATCCGCCGACCGGTTGACGCGTTCTTGCAAACAGCTGCTCTACTATTGCCGCCATGACGCGACGTCTCACCGAGGTGGCGAAAAAGGCCGGAGTCAGCGAGGCCACGGTGAGCCGCGTGCTCAACGGCCGCGGTGGGGTGTCCGAGGCCACCCGGACGGCCGTGCTCACCGCGCTCGATGTGCTGGGCTACGAGCGCCCCACCAAGCTGCGGGGCGAGCGTGCCCGGCTGGTCGGGCTCGTGCTGCCCGAGTTGCAGAACCCCATCTTTCCGGCGTTCGCCGAGGTGGTCACCGGCGCGCTCGTCCAGCGCGGCTTCACGCCGGCCCTGTGCGCCCGCACCATCGGCGGCGTCTCGGAGAGCGAGTATCTCGACATGCTGCTCGAGCACCAGGTCTCCGGCGTCATCTTCGCGGGCGGACAGTACTCCTTCGCGGACGCCAAGCATGAGCACTACCGCACGCTGCGCGACCGCAAGCTGCCGGCCGTGCTGGTCAACGCCGGCGTCGACGACCTCGGCTATCCACGGGTCTCCGCAGACGACGCGGTCGCGGCCGAGCAGGCGTTCGGGCACCTGGCGTCGCTCGGGCACCGGCGGGTCGGGGCGCTCGTGGGGCCGGAGGGCCACGTCCCGTCGCAGCGCAAGGTCGACGCGCTGGCTCGTGCCGCGGCCGAGGCCGGTGCGGCAGATGTCGTGGAGCGCTCCAGCTTCTCCATGGAGGGCGCACGGATCGCGGCAGCCAAGCTCGTGGAGCGGGGCGCGACGGGCATCATCTGCGCCAGCGACGTTCTCGCGCTCGGTGCCATCCGGGCCGTGCGCCGGCTCGGGAGACGCGTGCCGCAGGATGTGTCCGTCGTCGGGTACGACGACTCCGCGTTCATGATGTGCACGGACCCGCCTCTGACCACCGTCCGGCAGCCGATCGAGGCGATGGGCCAGGCGGCGGTGGATCTGCTCGTCAGGCAGATGGACGACGTGGAGGTCCCGGCCGACGAGCTGTTCTTCGAGCCCGAGCTGGTGGTCCGCGGGTCGACGGCGCCCGCCCCGCCGGCCGCCTGACGCCTGGCCTGCTGCGTCGATCATGGCCTGCTGCGTCGATCATGGGGTTGTTGTCGCTAGTTGATCTCTGATCCACGACAACAGCTCCATGATCGACGGGCCATCCCTTGATCGACGGATGGCTCGGTGTGAGGCGCGGTCGGGTATACCGGAGGGGTGGACGCCTCCGACACGGCCGCCGCCATGCGCGACGCGGCGCAGCGACTGCTCGCCAGCCTGGACGACGCCGCGACGGCAGCCGCCCGCCGGCCGTTCCCCGACGAGGAGACGCGCCGGCGGATCGAGTACCGTCCACGACCGCGCCCTGGCGTACCGCTGGCCGACCTGGACGTCGCCGCCCGGAAGGCCGCGCACCGACTGCTCGCGACCGGGTTGAGCCCACACGCGTACGCCCAGGCGATGGCCGTGGTGGCCCTCGAGGAGGTGCTGGACCGGCGCGAAGGCTGGGCCCGCGGGCGGCACAGCGGGGACTACTGGGTCGTGGTGTTTGGCGACCCGGCCGGTGATGCGCCGTGGACGTGGCGGTTCGAGGGGCACCACCTCTCCGTCACCATGACCGTCGTCGGCGACCGGGTGTCGCCGACGCCGGTGTTCCTCGGCGCCAACCCCGCGCGGGTCAGCTACGCCGGTCGGCCTGTGCTTCGTCCGCTGGCCCAGGAGGAGGACCTGGCCCGGGAGCTGCTCGACGCGATGAGCTCGACGGGCCGGCAACGGGCCATTGTGGACGATCAGGCGCCGCAGGACATCCGCAGCTCGGTGCTGCCGTACGCGCCGGTTGGCCTGGAGCCGCCCGGCGTGCCCGGTGGCGAGCTCAACCCGACCGCGCGCGCGGTGCTGGACCACCTGCTCGCGCTCTACTTGGACCGGTTGCCGCCGGCGCTCGCCGTGGCCGAGTCCGATCGGATCGACCGCGGAGCGCTCCACTTCGCGTGGGCCGGCCCGCTCGTGCCGGGCGGCCGCCACTACTACCGGCTACAGGCACCGGACCTGCTCATCGAGTACGACAACACCTCGGACGACGGCAACCACGCCCACACGGTGCTGCGCCGACCGGCCGGCGACTTCGGAGGCGACATTCTCGCCGAGCACCGCGCCGGCGAGGCGATCGGCCGAGGCGGGGTGGTCGGCTAACCGGCGACGCCGGACAACTCACGCTCGAGCGGCGTACGGAACCGTGGCGTTACGCGGACCGGACCTAGCCAGTCGGTCAGGCTCGCGGCCGCGTCGTCGATCGCGATGGTGGCCCACCGGCCGACATCCTGGAACAGCCGGACGACGACGTGCCCGTCCGGGCGCTGCGCCCAACCACCGACGATCCGACCGTCGCACCAGACGGTCGGCCCCGGGTTGCCCGATCGGTCGAAGAGCACGGGGCCATGCTCGCCGAGGTACCAGTCGCGCGCGACCCAACCCATGACGGTCGGGTCGAGGGCCGGCAGCAGCGCCACCCACGGCCCGGGCTCGGCCACCGGCTCCGCGTCGTCGGTCAGCACCACGCCTGGGGCGCCGTCGAGGTCGACCGGCACGGTGTCCAGCTTGGACAGTGTCGCCCGCGTCTGCGTCATCGTCCACCCCGTCCACCACTTGAGGTCGGCCGCCGTGCCGGGGCCGTACCGCGCGAGCCACCGACGGGCCAGCTCCACCCGGGCTGTCGCCGCGTCGAGCGCTGGCAGGCCGGCCGGCAGCCACTCCTGGATGGGTGACCAGTAGTACTGGCTGCTGATCCACGAGCCGCGGGGGCGGCCGCGCACGATGTGACCGTCCGCGGAGAGCAGCATCAACACCCGGGTCGTGATGTTCTGAACCGCCTGGTAGCTCTTGCCCTCCGCCATCAACAGCTGCGTACGCAGGCGTGGCTCGTCGGCGGCGAGCTCCGCGGCGGTTGCGCTCCCTCGCCTGGCGAGCGCGGCGACCGTGGCGCGCTCGACGTCGGCGAGCCAGTCACCGTCGCCGCCGACCCCGGCCTGCCGCAGGTGGTCGAGCAGACGTTTGCGCTCGGCGACCGCGACGGCGGCCGTGCACGCCGCCTGGACCGCGGGCGCGACCTCGACGGGGAGGACGAACATCGTGCGGCGCATGCCGAGCATTCGGATCAGCGACCGACGTTCGTACAACGCGTGTCCGATCTGGTCGACCTTCGGCGAGGCGAGCCGGGCGGCGGCGGCAAGGTAGACCGTTGCCGGGTCGGTGGCGTGCAGGGCAACGAGGGAGCGGGCGACCTCGTCCGGGTCGGCGCCTGGGCCGCCGTCGGCCAGAAGGTGACGCCGCGCCAGTCGCGCCCGCCGCTGGTTGGCGTCGATCTTCAACGAGCCCTTCGTCACCCGCTCAGTGTGTCAGCCGGGTGCGACGTTGGGTCAGGTCGCGGCGCAGCGTCGAGGCCGGGCCGAGCGCTGCGGCCCGGCCTCGGGAACCACGTCAGACAGACTTCTGGTACGCCCGGAACGTACGCGTGGACAGCCCGACCATCGCCACCGCCGCGGCGAGGAGCAGACCGCCCGGGACGAGCACGTCGGACCAGTCCCGCTCGCCGTTGAGTGCGCCGCGAGCGGCATCCAAGGCCCAGTTGACGGGGTTGGCGCTCGCGATGCCCTGCATCCAGCCGGGCATAAGGTTCTTGGCCATGAACGCGGAGGACAGGAACGTCAGCGGCAGCATCAGGAACGTGTACAGCCCGATGATGCTTTCCCGCTGGCGTACCAGCATTCCGAAGGCGTTGGACAGCGCGCTGAAGATGGTGCCCAGCAACACCGCCGCGGCGACCAGAACGAGCACGCCGAGCGGGCCACCGGGGTACGCCGCACCGCCGAGTAGACCCAGCAGCACGATGATGACCGACTGGATCGTGGTGCTGATGCCCTGCTCGATCACGTTGGCGTTCATGATGGCGCCGCGCCGGACCGGGCTCACGAGGAACCGGTTGAGCGTGCCGCGGTCGATCTCCTCGAGCATCGTCATCCCGGCCCACATGTTCGCCGCCATCGCGTTCATGACGACCACGCCGGGCACGAGGTAGTCGAGGTACGACGACGCCCCGAAGCCCGGCAGCTCTACCACCTTGCGGAACAGGGCGCCGAAGAGGAACAGCCAGATCGCCGGCTGGATTAGCGTGATGCCGAGGAACGCGGGCTGGCGTACGAACGTCTGCAGTCGCCGTTGCGTCATCCACCAGGTCTGTGCCAGCAGTCGCTCGCGACTGCGGGGCTCGCTTCGCTCACTCCTCGTGCTCGCTGGAGCGACAACCGTGCTCATCGCGCACCTCCCGCGCTCGTGGTGACCAGGGTGTCCGAGGCGGTCTCAGCCTCGGCGAAGCGACGGCCCGCGTACCGCAGATAGACGTCATCCAGCGACGGTCGGGCGACCGTCACCGAGGCGACGGCCACGCCGGCCTGGTCGAGGGCGGCCAGGGCCGCGGGTACGGCTGCGGCGCCGTCGTCGGCCCGGGCGCTCAGCCGCCGCCCATCCAGCGACACATCGCGTACGCCGAAGAGGTCGCCCATGACGTACCCCACCGCGCGCTCGTCCGCGGCGCCTCGCAGCTCGATGTGGATGGCGTCGCCGTGCATCTCGCCCTTCAGCTCGTCCGGGGTGCCCGACACGACGATTCGACCGTGGTCCACAATGGCCAGTCGATCGGCGAGTCGGTCCGCCTCGTCGAGGTAGTGGGTGGTGATCAGGATGGCGAGGGACTCGTCGCCGGCGAGCCGGCCGATCTCATCCCACATCGCGGCGCGGGCCTCCGGGTCGAGGCCGGTGGTCGGCTCGTCGAGGAACAGCACCTCCGGCCGGTGGATGAGGCCGAGTGCGACGTCGAGCCGGCGTCGCATCCCGCCGGAGTACCCACGCACGGGGCGCCTGGCCGCATCGGCGAGATCGAACCTTTCGAGCAGCTCGTCGGCGCGACGTCGGAGAGGGCCGCCGCGCATGCCGTAGAGCCGGCCCTGCAGCAAGAGGTTGTCCCGGCCGGTCGCGACCGGGTCGGCGCCCGAGTTCTGGGCAACGACGCCGATGACGCGGCGTACCCGATCGGGCTCGCGCCGCACGTCGTGCCC
>DASXRC010000111.1:0-48906 GCA_036506795.1 Micromonosporaceae bacterium | reverse complement strand
CCAGCATCGTGGCGAGCCGGCGGCGGATGCCCCGGTTGTACAGCTGCATGTTCTTGTCGGGGCCGAACTCCGCGTACACCTGATTGCGCTGCTCGGTCGTCAGCCGGGACAGGTCGATCTCGTCGTGGTTGCGCAGGAACGTCGCCCACTGCGCCGCCTCCGGCAGCTTCGGGGTGTCGTGGAGGGCTTCGATGATCGGCTCGGGGTCCCGGCGGGCCAGCGCGAGCATCAGCCGGCCGTTGAGCATGAAGTCGAACAGCATGTGCAGCCGGTTCGCCGACCCGCCCTCGTCGCCGAAGTAGGACAACAGCTGGTCCGGCTCGACGTTGGCCTCGGCGAGCAGCACCGCGTCCCCACGCCGCCACTGGACGTGCTGGCGCAGGTCGGTCAGCGCCTCGAGGTGCTTGGGCGAGTCGGGGTTGCCCGGCTCGGTGTACTCGATGATGAACGGCGCCGCATCGATGCGGAAGCCGGCGACGCCGAGCTGCAGCCAGAACGCCATGATCTTCTTGATCTCTTCGCGCACCTCGGGGTTGGCGAAGTTGAGGTCCGGCTGGAAGTCGTAGAACCGGTGGTAGTACCAGGCCTTGGCCTTCTTGTCGTAGCTCCACGTCGTCGCCTGCTCACCGGGGAATACCATGCCCTGCTTGCGGTCGGGCGGCTCGGTCTCGGACCACACGTACCAGTCCCGGTACGGCGAGTCGGGTGACGACCGGGCGGACTGGAACCACGGGTGCTCGTCGGAGGTGTGGTTGACGACCAGGTCGATGATGACCCGGATGCCCCGGTTGTCCGCATGGTGCACGAGTTCGGCGAAGTCTCCGAGGCTGCCCAGTCGCGGGCTGACACCGTAGAAGTCCGTGACGTCGTAGCCGTCGTCGCGGTTCGGCGACGGATGGATCGGGTGCAGCCACAGACAGGTCACGCCGAGGCGGGCCAGGTAGTCCAGGCGGCCGATCAGGCCTCGGATGTCACCGACGCCGTCGCCGTCGGAGTCCGCATACGTGTCCACGTCGAGGCAGTAGACGACGGCCTCGGTATACCAACGTTCGCTCACACGAGAGTCAATATCCGCCATCGACGGGGTCAAACCCGCACACTGGCAGCATGACGACGCGCGCCGCGATGGTAGCCGCGCCATACCTGTACCAAGGGTGGGGCGATCCGCCCGCACCGTCGATGGTGATGTCGGCGACCGGCATCAGGTGGTTCACGTTGGCGTTCGTGCTATCCGCAGGCGGCTGCACCCCGGGCTGGGACGGGAGCCGACCGCTGACCGGTGGGGTCGACGAGTCCGCGATTTCCCAGATCCGCGCGGCGGGCGGCGACGTCATCGTGTCCTTCGGCGGGTGGAGTGGCAACAAGCTCGGCCCGAACTGCGACACGGCAGCAGCGCTGGCCGCGGCGTACCAGCAGGTCGTCGACGCGTACGACCTGAGGGCGATCGACATCGACATCGAGAACGAGGACGAGTTCGAGAACGAGGCCATCCAGGACCGCATCCTCAATGCCCTGAGGATCGTCAAGCAGAACAACCCGGACCTGACGACGATCCTGACGTTCGGCACGACGACGACCGGGCCGGACCACTGGGGCGTCCGGCTGATCAATCAGTCCGCCGCCCTTCGGGCAGACGTGGATGTCTTTACGATCATGCCGTTCGACTTCGCGGGCGGCGCGGACATGTTCGCGAGTACGGTCAGCGCGGCCGACGGACTACGGTCCGCGCTGCGGGCGGCCTACGGCTGGAGCGACGACACCGCGCACCGCCGTATGGGCATATCCGGCATGAACGGCATCTCCGACCAGCAGGAGGTGACCTCGCCGAGCACCTGGACCCAGATTCGGGATTGGGCGCAGGCGCGGCACCTGGCCCGGCTGGCGTTCTGGTCGGTCAACCGGGACCGGCCCTGCGCGGGCGGCGACGCCGGCACCGACTGCAGCGGCATCGCGCAGAGGACCTGGGAGTTCACCTCGATCACCGCGGCGTACGCGGGTTAGAAATGGATTAAGATCATTGAGTACGCCGGCGCGGCCTCGCTAGCGTGCCGGCATGCCAGCGCACGGCGGGCCGTCCACCCCTCGGTCCGTCACGCCCGGCCGGCACCGCGACACGGCGGTGGACAGCGCCATGCTCGCGCGCCTGCTGCAGGCGGGCGAACCGGCGCTGCTCCGGCTCGTGCGCAACCGCCGGCAGCTGCTGCTGGGCGTCGGCGTCGCCGCGCTCGCGGGCGGTGCCGTCGGCTCGGCTGCGGTCACGCTGGGCGGCGGCCACGGCCTCGCCGAGGCCATCAGCGACGGCGCGGGCTCGCCCCGGGAGGCCGGCGCATTCGCCGACCGCGACGCCAGCTACGTGCAGGCGATCGGGGACGCGATCGAACTCGGCGCGGAGGGCCTCGCGGATACGCCGAGCAAGGCCGCGGCCGCGGCGTTGAAGGCCGCCCCAACCAAGCCGAACCCGCTCAGCCGCGACCCGGTGCTGCACCTGCTGCGCCGCGCCACGCACGGCCCAACCAGGACCGAGCTTGCCGCGCTGAGGCAGACCGGCATCGACGCGTGGATCGATGCCCAGCTGAATCCGTCCACAATAGACGACTTGGCCGTGGACCGGCTGGCCGCGTTCCCGACCGTCGCCATGACGACCGCCCAGATCCGGGCAGCCGTTAAGGAGTACAGCTGGGACGCGATGTTCGAACTGGGACGCGCCACGCTGGCACGACAGTTCTGGAGCAAGCGGCAGCTGCACGAGGTGATGGTGGACTTCTGGTCCAACCACCTCAACGTCACCAACCCGTTCGACGGCGGGTGGGACACCCGCACGGCGTACGACCGGGAGGTCATCCGGGCTCACGCGCTAGGCAGCTTCGCGGGCATGCTGCGTGCAAGCGCGCGAAGCCCCGCGATGCTCCGGTACCTCGACAACGCCGACTCGCACCGCCGGGCGGTTAACGAGAACTACGGCCGAGAGCTACTCGAGCTGCACACCGTGGGCGTCGACAGTGGATACACGGAGCGGGATGTGCGGCACAGCGCGTACATCATGACCGGCCGGACGGTGACGTCGGAGGGCGAGTTCCGGTACGAGGCGTCGCGGCACTGGATCGACCCGGTGAAGGTGCTCGGCTTCGCCCATCCGAATCCGTCGCGCAGCAAGGGCCTCCAGGTGGGCGACGCGTACCTGCAGTACCTTGCCACCCACCCGGCCACGGCAACCAACATCGCGCGGAAGCTGGCGGTGCGGTTCGTGTGCGACAACCCTCCGCAGACGCTCGTGGACCGGCTGGCTCAGGCCTATCTGGACAACGGCACCGCCATCGTGCCAGTTCTGCGGACGCTGTTCCGCTCGCTGGAGTTCTGGATCGCGACCGGGCTCAAGACCCGACGGCCACTGGAGAACCTCGTGGCGACCGTACGCGCGCTCGGCATCGCGCCCGGGTCGGACGCGGCGGGCGCGGTCGAAGGCCTGTACTGGCAGGCACAGAGCCTGGGCCACGCGCCGCTCGCCTGGGTGCCACCGAACGGCTACCCGGACGTCGCGGGCGCTTGGGACTCGGCGCACGCCATGCTCGGCGCCTGGAACAGTCACCGCGCGCTCGTTCAGGGCTGGCACAAGGGCCTCGCGTATCCGAAGCTCGAGGGCCTGGTCGGCAGGCGGCCGGCCACCATGGGTGCGTACCTGGACGCGCTGGCCGAGCGGCTCGTGTTCCAGTCTCTCGGGTCGCGCGAGCGGGCCGCCCTGCTGCGGTTCCTCGACGCCACGGAGGGCACCCGGGTGCGCGGCGCCAGCCTCGGCGGCCGCCTGGGGCACCTCGCCCCGCTGCTGTTGGACTCCGTCTACCACGCGCTGCGATGAGGTGCCGATGAACCGCGCGGAGCTGCGCCGCCACGGGCCGACGGCCGGGGATGCCGCGATCCGGGTGCACGCCGACCGGGTGGCCGCCGGGCTGGCCGCTCAGCGGGACCGCTGGCGGCACGGCTTCACCCGCCGCCGCGTGCTCGCCGGCGCCGGTGCGGTCGGCGTCGCGAGCCTCGCCACCCAACTGATAACGACCCGGGTCGCGTTCGGGGACCCGGCCACCACCAAGCGGACGCTCGTGGTGGTGTTCCTGCGCGGCGGGATGGACGGGCTGTCCGTCGCCGTCCCGGCCGGCGACCCCGACCTCGCCAAGGCCCGGCCCACGATCGGCGTACCCGCGGGCGCCCTGCTACCCGGGGACGACCGGTTCGGCCTGCACCCGGCGTTGGCGCCGCTGCACGCGTACTGGAAGGCCGGCACGATGGCCGCCGTCCAGGCGGTCGCGTCGCCGGACGCGAGCCGCAGCCACTTCCAGGCACAGGACTGCCTCGAGCGCGGCGCGGCCTCCGTCACCGTCCACACCGGATGGTTGGACCGGGTGCTCACCGCGCTCGGCCCGGGCACGACGTTCCGGGCGATCGCCGAGGGTGCCGCCCTCCCCCGGTCACTCGTCGGCGGCGAAAGCGCGCTGGTCCTGGAGGGCATCCGGGACTTCGCCCTGCAGGGCTGGGACGGCGTACGCGAGCGCACGATGACCGCGTTGAAGGCTCTCTATACCGGGCTCGACCACCCGCTCGCAGACCAGGCAAGGGTCACGGTGCAGGCGCTGTCCGCAGCGCGTAGGGTGGCGTCCGAGGAGTACGCCCCGGCGGTGTCCTATCCGGACGGTGGGTTCGCCGGTTCGCTAAGCGACGTGGCGCGCCTCATCAAGGCGGGAGTCGGCCTGCGGGTGGCCGCCCTCGACGTCGGCGGCTGGGACATGCACACCTGGATCGGCCGGGTGGACGGCGGCGACATGCTCAACCAGCTCACCCAGCTGGCCGAGGCGCTGGCCGCGTTCGCCGCCGACTTGGGGCCGGCGCTGGCCGACGTCAACGTGGTCACGATGAGCGAGTTCGGCCGACGGGTGGCGGAGAACGGCAACGCGGGAGCCGACCACGGTCACGGCGGCCTGATGCTGTTGCTCGGTGGCGGCCTGAACGGCGGCAGGGTGCATGGCAGCTGGCCGGGCCTGGCTCCGTCCGCGCTCGACCAGGGCGACGTCGCGGGCGCCAACGACTACCGCGACGTGCTCGCCGAGCTGCTCGCGAGCCGGCTCGGCGTGGCCGACAGCGCGAAGATCTTTCCGGGGCATCGGACGAAGTCGCTCGGCGTCTTCCGCTGACGTTGGGCGTCTTTGCCGACCTCACGACGGACCCACCCGACTAGCATCGGCTGACATGAGCGACCTCGGCGGCCCGCCCACGGTGGGCGTCGAGGAGGAGTTTCTCCTCGTCGACCCGGTCACCGGACAGGTCGTCCCCGGCGTCGAGCAGGCCCTCGACGAGGTCGAGCCCGCGCTGCGCAAGCACGTCGAGCGGGCATTGCTCACCAGCCAGATTGAGATCAACTCGCCCCCGGCGCGGACGCTGGAGGAGCTGCGCAGGTCGCTCGGGGAACTGCGCAGCGCGGTGAGCGACGCGGCCGAGCGTTCGGGCGTCCGGTTGCTGGCCCTGGGCACCGGCATCCTCGACGGACCGTACGCCCCGGTCGCCGACGACCCGCGGTTCCACCGCATGGCCGAGCGGTTCGGTGAGCTATGCCCGTCTCCCGGGCTCAACGGGGTGCACGTCCACGTCGCGATCCCCGGACGCGAACTCGGCGTACAGGTCATCAACCACCTCCGGCCGGCGCTACCCGTGCTGCACGCGGTCACCACGAACTCCCCGTACTTCCGCGGCATCGACACCGGGTACGCGAGCTGGCGGTCCATCCTGTGGGCACGCTGGCCGAGCGCGGGGCCGCCACCGTACCTGCGCGACCCGGCAGACTACGACCGGCGCGTGGGCCAGCTCATCGACGTCGAAGCGATGCTGGACGAGCCGATGCTCTACTGGTACGCCCGGCTGTCCAGCCGGTACCCCACGGTGGAGATCCGCGTCGGCGACGTCTGCCTCGGCCTCGACGACACGATCCTGCTCGCGGCGCTGGTCCGCGCCCTGGTGCTCACCGCCCTCTTCGACGTGGCGATGGGTCGTGAGGCGCCGGCGATCGACCAGAACCTGCTGGTCGCAGCCCACTGGCGGGCCGCCCGCGACGGGCTGGAAGGCATGGGCGTCGACGTGCAGACCGGAGAGCTCCGCCCGGCCTGGCACCTGCTGCGGCACCTCGTCGACACCGTGACCCCGGCGCTCGAGCGCCACGGTGACCTGCCGATCGTGACGATCCTGCTCGGCCGGCTGCGGTCGCGCGGCACCGGCGCCGCCTGGCAACGCGCCACGCAGGCCCGGACCGGTGACCTGCGGCAGTTGCTGAGGCTCGTCGCGAACCAGACCCGCGGCCGCGGCCTGGGCCAGCCCTGACCCGCCCGCCATCTCCGTCGCCATCTCCGTCGATCATGGACTTGTTGCCACTAGTTGATCTCCAAACCACGGCAACAAGTCCATGATCGGCGGCAAACTCCTTGATCGATATGCCACCCCACCAGCGCAGACTCGGTAGTAGGTGTGGCGCACGACGCATCGGGGTACCCGAATATCGTTCCCCACGCACTCACCAGGAGGTGTGTTGTGGTCAGGATTCCGTCGTACTCACGTCGATCGGAACGGGAGACGCGGGACGAGAACGCCGAGACCAGTGTGGATACCCGACGACAGGTCGATGACCGGACGTCGGATTATGACAACCCGCAAATGTCCGACACGACGCCACTCGATGACCGTCCGGCCCGGGCGGAGACGGCGGTCGCGGACCGCGAAGCCGCCGAGCGCGCGGCCGACCAGGCAGACGCCGACCGGACCGCCGAGGTGGCACCCGAGGTTCGGCGGCCCCGGGCGAGTGGGCTGGCCATGTTGGGCCTGATCTTCGGTGTCGCGGGCGCGCTGTTCGTGCTCAGCGGCACGCTGGCCGGCTACGGCATCGCGCTCGGCGCCCTGGCGGTGCTGTGCGCGGTCGGCGGCATGTCGGCGACCAGTCGGTTCCACGTGGCTGGCCGGTCCGATGCCATGCTGGGCCTGCTGCTCGGGCTCGGCGCCGTCGTGGTCGGCATCCTCGCGGTGACCGGCGCCTTGTCCTGGCTCAGCCCGGACACGGACCGCGTCGGCTGGCTGCGCGACTGGCTCGACTCCAACATCGTCAACCGCTTCTAAGGTCCACTCGGTAGGCGCCCCGGCGGAAACCCGCCGGGGCGTCACCGCGCGCGCCCGGCGTACGCAACGAATCGCCGTCCAGGCTGCCTGCGACGCAATGAACGACGAGAACACGCAACCTTTCCCGGTGGATGCTCCTCACCCGCTCCCCATACCGTGGCGAGAGGCCGCCGATCGGCCCGAGATCCCTGGGAGCCATACCTATGACTCAGTACGCCGAGCGGCGCTACCTGATGTGCCGACCGACGCACTTCGCCGTCGAGTACGCGATCAACCCGTGGATGAATCCCGCGGCGCCGGTCGATGTGGATCTGGCGGTCCGGCAGTGGGAGCTCCTGCGACGGGTCTACCTCGATTTGGGCCACCGGGTTGACGAGATCGACCCGCTGCCTGGGCTGCCTGACATGGTGTTCGCGGCCAACGGAGCGACCGTCATCGACGGTCGGGTGCTCGCGGTGCAGTTCCGCGATCCGCAACGCGCGGACGAGGCGCCGGCCTACCGGGCCTGGTTCGAGCGGGCGGGTTTCGACGTGTACGAGCCGAAGCACGTCAACGAGGGTGAGGGCGACATCCTGCTCGCCGGCGAGTGGATCCTGGCGGGCACCGGCTTCCGGACCACGCACGCCGCCCACGCGCGGGCGCAGGAGGTCTTCGGTCACCCGGTGATCACGTTGCAGCTCATGGACCCGCGCTTCTACCACCTCGACACCGCGCTGTGCGTACTCGACGCGGAGACGGTGGCGTACCTGCCGGAGGCGTTCTCCCCCAGCAGCCGGGCGGTGTTGCGGCGGCTGTTCCCGGATGCCGTGCTCGCAACGCCGGCCGACGCCGGGGTGCTCGGACTCAATGCGGTCAGTGACGGTCAACACGTCGTCCTGCCCGCTCAGGCCACGGGCCTCGCGGCGGCGGTGCGCGATCGCGGGTACGAGACAATTGGCGTGGATCTGTCGGAGCTGCGCAAGGCGGGCGGCGGCCCGAAGTGCTGCACCCTGGAGGTACGGAGGTGATCACGGAGATGCCGCTGACCCCGCGGGCGGTCGTCGACGCCGAGCGCTGGACGGCCCACAACTATCACCCGCTGCCGGTCGTGATCTCCGAGGCCGAGGGCGCCTGGGTCACCGACGTGGACGGCAAGCGGTACCTTGACTGCCTCGCCGGCTACTCGGCGCTGAACTTCGGGCATCGGCACCCCACATTGATCTCCGCCGCGCACGCCCAGCTCGATCGGCTGACTCTGACCAGCCGGGCGTTCATCCACGACCAGTTCGCCGAGTTCTGCCACTCCCTTGCGGACCTGTGCGGCAAGGACATGGTGCTGCCCATGAACACCGGTGCCGAGGCGGTCGAGACGGCGATCAAGGTCGCCCGCAAGTGGGGCTACCGGGTCAAGGGCGTGCCGGATGGGCAGGCCACGATCGTCGTCTCGGCGGGCAACTTCCATGGGCGCACGACGACCATCGTCAGCTTTTCCACCGACCCGGACGCGCACGACGACTTCGGCCCGTACACCCCGGGCTTCCGGATCGTGCCGTTCGGCGACCTGGACGCGGTCCGCGAAGCCATCGACGACACGACCGTGGCGGTCATGCTCGAGCCCATCCAGGGCGAGCAGGGTGTCATCGTGCCGCCGGCCGACTACCTGCCCGGCGTGCGGGCCCTCTGCACGGAGCGCGACGTGCTGTTCCTGGCGGATGAGATCCAGTCCGGACTCGGCCGCACGGGCACCACGTTCGCCTGCGAGCACGACGGCGTCGTGCCCGACATGTACCTGCTGGGCAAGGCGCTCGGCGGCGGAATCGTCCCTGTCTCGGCGGTCGCCGCGAACCGCGACGTGCTCGGCGTGCTCCGGCCGGGTCAGCACGGCTCGACGTTCGGCGGCAACCCGCTCGCCTGCGCGGTCGCGACGGAGGTCGTCGGCCTGCTGCGCACCGGCGAATTCCAGCGCCGCTCCGCCGAGCTCGGTGCCCGCCTGCACGAGCAGCTGGCGAAGCTGGTCGGCGCCGGCGTCATCGAGGTCCGCGGGCGCGGCCTGTGGGCCGGCCTCGACATCGATCCGACGCTGATGACCGGCCGCGAGGCGTGCGAACGGCTGATGGAGCGCGGCGTGCTCGCCAAGGACACACACGGCTCCACGATCCGGCTGGCACCGCCGCTCACCGTGAAGGCCGACGAGCTGGATTGGGCCGTCGAGCAGCTGGCCGCGGTCGTCGACACCGCCGCCCGACAGACTCGATGATTCGCAGGCTCCCCTAGCGGTTGACCACGCGCAGCATCATCGTCGGCGCGTCGGACATCACGGAGCTCGGATCCAGCACGCCGCCGGAGGACCAGCCGTTGGCGCGACCGACGTGCACGCCGGGGTACAGCTCGAGCAGGTCACCGTCGGCGAGCACCCGGGTCTGGTCGCGCGTCAGCACGAGCCGGTCGGCGTCGGCCATGGACCCGCCCTGGCGTACCGCCGTGCCGTTCGTGCTGACGTCGCGCGCCACCAGGTCGTGACCGCGAAGCTCGAGCCGGACGTGGCTGCGGCTGATCCACCGCCGCGCCTCGTCGGTGAGCCACTGACCGACCATGACCCCGCCGTCCTCGGCTGGAGCCCGCCCGACGACGACCGGCCGGTCGGCGGAGACGACGAACCGCTGGCGGATGACGCCACCGATCCGCAGCGCCAACACCTCGGCGGGCGGCCGCGGCCCCGCGTCGGTCAGGCGTGCGTCATGGCGTGGGCAGACCGGGACGCCCGACCGCAGGCGCGGCGGTGGCTGCCCGCCCGGCCGGCCGAGCCGCGCGGGCCCGAAGTTGCCGCACTCCGGGTCGGGACAGCGCCACACGCGGGCGAGCAGGGCGGCGCCGGTCTTCGATGGACCCGACGGGCGGCGGCCGGACACCGGCGCGATCCGTGCCAGCAGAGACGCTCCGCCGGCGCCCGGCGTGGGGGCGAGCAGTCGCGCCGGCTCGGTGGCCAGCCACGGGTACCGCTTCTGCTGTGCTTCGAACCTTGCGCGGCTTAGCACCGGTAGGCCGATCATCTCGGCCACCTCGAGCACCCGCTCGCCGGGTTTGGGGAGCACCTCGACCAGCCCGTCGTCGGCCCACCGCCGCAGCACCATCCGCTCGTTGGAGCTGAGGTCGGGCTCGGAGAGCAATGTCCGGTCCGCGACGACATACACCGGGACGTTCTCCTCGGCGAGCTGCCGGCCGAGTGCGTCGATCACCAGGCCGAGGCGCAGCATCGTGGCGGGCCGACCGCCGTCGAGGTCGACGTACCGAATCACCTCGGCCAGATCGACCACGCCGCGGGCGAGGGCCGGGTCGGTGGAGAGCCGGCGCTCGATCGCGTCCAACACCCGGCTGACTTCGAATCTCACCCGACCTCCCCGACGTCGACGGCTGCCGGGGTCATCATGCCCGGTCCCGCCGACGAATTGGAGTCAGCCCTGTTCGGCGATGATCTGATCGATCCGCTGCGCAAGATCGATATCACGCTGGGTGAGACCGCCGGCCGAGTGGGTGACGCAGCGGAACGTGAGCGTGCGCCAACGGATGTCGATGTCCGGGTGGTGGTCCATGTCCTCGGCGACGATCGCCACCTCGTCCACGACGCCGATCGCGGCGGGAAAGTTGGCCAGCTTCACGGTGCGGGTGATGCCCGTGGCGTCGCCGGACCAACCGTCGAGCGAACGGAGGCCGGCCCGGATCTCGTCCTCGTCGAGCAACTCGGCCATGCGCCAGACGTTACTCCCGGTGGTGGTGCGCCACAGCCTCATGGTGGTCGCTGCCCGCGTGCGGCTGCGGATCCGCGTGCACCAGGGCGGCGCTCAGCCGGGGTACGCGGTGAAGCAGGCGATGCTCGGCGTCGACCGCGATGGTGTGGGCCTCGACCACGGAGATCCCGGCATCGACGACGATCTCGCATTCGGCGCGCAGCGTGTGGCCGATCCACCGCACATGCACCGCGCCGACGTCCAACACGCCGTCGGTCTCCCTGAGCGTCTCCTCGACCGTGTCCACCAGTGCGGGGTCGACCGCGTCCATCAGCCGCCGGTACACCTGGCGCGCCGCCTCGGCGAGCACGACCAGGATGGCCACCGTGATCGCGAGGCCGACCACCGGGTCGGCCCAGCGCCAGCCCAGCGCGAGTCCGCCGGCACTGACGAGTACGCCCAGCGAGGTGAAACCGTCGGTGCGGGCGTGCAGTCCATCGGCGACCAGCGCGGCCGAGCCGATCCGTCGGCCAACCCGGATCCGGTACTGCGCCACCAGCTCGTTGCCGGCGAACCCGAGCAGGCCAGCGGCCGCCAGCGCCGGCAGGTGGCTGACGTCCGCGGGCGCAAGCAACCGGCGTACCGCCTCGACGCCCGCGACGACCGCGGAGGCCGCGATGAACACCACGACGACGATGCCGGCGAGGTCCTCGGCCCGCCCGAAGCCGTACGTGTAGCGCCGGGTGGCCGCGCGCCGGCCGACCATGAAGGCGATGCTCAGCGGCACCGCGGTCAGCGCGTCGGCCAGGTTGTGCAGGGTGTCGCCGAGCAGCGCGACCGAACCGGACCACAGATACACGATGCCCTGCAATACGGCGGTGGCCGCCAGCGTGGCGAGCGAGACCCAGACCGCGCGCATCCCCTCGCGGCTCGCCTCGAGCGTCGAGTCGACCTGATCGACGGTGTCGTGCGAGTGCGGGGCGACGGCGTGCCGCAACCGCGCCCACGCGCCCCCGTCGTGCCGATGTTCGTGCCCGTCGTCGTGGCGATGCCCGCCGCCCGGCTCGGTCATGGCCCCATTCTGGGGGCCACCCCGTACGACCGGTTAGCCAAGGCCTCAGGCCGGCACTTGGGCCGGGCGGTGCTCCTCGATCCATTCGTCGATGCGGGCCCACCAGTCGTACAGCCACTCGATGCGCTCCTCGCGCCCGATGGGGACCTCCTCCGGCGGCACCGACCAGAACCGCATCGTCAACAGCTTGTCCATCGGCAATTCGCGCCAAACGTCGCCGACGGTCATCATCCGGTCCAGCCCCGTGTGCCCCACGAAGATGACGCCGGCTTCCGGCGCGGCGTCCAGCGCGGCGAGCAGCCCGCCGGGCCGCGGAGCCAACACGTTGCGCATCGCCTCGGCGCGGGCAGCCATCCGGTGCAGACCGAGAGACCACAAGCGGTCGATCGCCCGTTGCCGGCGATGCGGCGAGAAGTTGCCGCCCTCGGGAAAGATGACGAACGCGTCGTTCTCGTCCAGGCCGACGGCGAGCGCGCCCACCTCGTCCTCGATCGGGCGCTGGCCGTCCGGCCGTGGTGCGATGAACCGGCTGGGCAGCCGGTTCAGCAGCACGTCGACCGCCGGATCCCACTGCAGGCTGTCCTTGAGCACGATCCGCGGTTCGCGCCGGTACCAGTTGACCAGAGCGTGGACGAGGATGAACGAGTCGCCGGGCCCGGCGTGGCGGCACACGACCAGCTCTGGCCGCCCGGGGGCGGCGGCGTCCGGGTCGGTGCCGACCACGTCGATGCGCAACCGCAGCACCCACTCGGCCTGCGCGAACAAGACCCGCAGGAACCATCCGGCGAGCCGGTAATGCGCCCGTTGGAACGGCGGCGAGCGTTTCTTCCAGCCGAAGCCGGATGCGAGCCAGAGCGCGAACATCGCCACCAGCGCGGTCGCGTCGAGCGCGAGATAGACCACGCAGATCCACAGCAGCCGCAAGGGCCGCAGGTGGCCGGGCAGGAGCGGCGACAATGCGGCGGCGAGGAGCAGCCACACCGGCAGCGTGGTCGCGACGGCGACGGCGAGCAGTACGACGGCGGGGGCGAGCACGACGCGGCGTACCCAGCGCGGCGGTAGGCGCATCAGGACCTGTCCAGGTTGGCCGCGAGATACCGCCGGGACGCGGTGTACGCCCGGCTGATGCGTCGGCCCACGGCGGCCATGTCCCGGTACGCCCAGGGCGAGTCGTCCCGGCCCTCGCCGCCGCCGGTCGGTAGCACGTGCACCTCCACGCCGGCTGGGATCGTGGCCATCTCACGGGCGAACCGATGCCGACGGGCTATCTCGAAGGCCACCTGAGCGATCTCCCACGGCCGCCGGGGCGGGCTCAGCGGGCGTTCGATGCGGCCGACCTGGAGCACGAAGACCACTTTCGCGCCGAGGTCGACGGCGCGGCCGACCGGAATCGAGTTGACGATGCCTCCGTCGACGAAATGCTCACCGTCGATCTCGGCCGGCGGCAACAGCCCCGGCACGGACGCCGAGGCGAGCACCGCGTCGACGACCGGGCCCTTGGCGAACCAGTGCTCGGCGGCCCGCTCGATGCTCGCCGCGCAACATTGGAATGGAACCTGC
Organism: Micromonosporaceae bacterium; assembly: GCA_036506795.1. GTDB lineage: Bacteria > Actinomycetota > Actinomycetes > Mycobacteriales > Micromonosporaceae > DASXRC01. The sequence goes on along the minus strand of DASXRC010000111.1, from coordinate 35,427 downwards.
AGGTCCGCAAACGTCGTGTTCTCTCCGATCGCGGTCGCCAGTAGCCGTCGCATCGGCACCGGCGAGTGCAGGTGGGTCCGGGCGGCGAACCGGCGCAACTGGCGGGCAACCGAGTCCCCGTAGACCTCGCTCGCCTCGGGTGAGGCCCACAGGCGTACGAGCCGGTCGATGACGGCGGGCGTCGGGTCGGCCGCCACCAGCGCACCGTTGACGGCGCCGATGGACGTGCCAACCACGATGTCGGGCGTGATCCCGGCCCGGAAGAGCGCGCGCAGCATGCCGACCTCGACGGCGCCGAGCACGCCTCCGCCACCGAGCACGAACGCGACCGGACCGTTCATCATGCCGCCCATCCTGGCACGCCCCGCATTACGGGCACCGCCACGAACGCCCGACCGAGCCGCGATGGGCCAGACTGTCCGCGTGTACGTCGCCGCCATCGACCAGGGCACCACGTCCAGCCGCTGCATCGTCTTCGACCACGCCGGTGCGATCGTCTCGCTGGACCAACGGGAGCATCGCCAGATCTATCCACGTCCCGGCTGGGTCGAGCACGACGCGTCCGAGATCTGGCACAACGTGCAGGCCGTTCTGCGCGGAGCGCTGGACCGGGCCGGGCTCGCCGCCGCCGACCTCGCCGCGATCGGGATCACCAACCAGCGGGAGACGACCCTGCTGTGGGACGCGGACACCGGGGAGCCCGTAGCCAACGCGGTCGTCTGGCAGGACACCCGAACCGATCGGCTGGTCGCCGACCTCGCCGCGGACGGCGGCCGGGACCGCTTCCGTACGCGGACCGGGCTGCCGCTCGCCACGTACTTCTCCGGGCCGAAGATCCGTTGGCTCCTGGACCGGGATCCGGAGCTGAAGGCGCGGGCCGAGGACGGCCTCATCCGGTTCGGCACGATGGACAGCTGGCTGATCGCGAAGCTCACCGGCCGGCACGCCACCGATGTCACGAACGCCAGCCGGACCATGCTCATGAATCTGTCCACACTGGACTGGGACGACGAGCTGCTCAGCGCCCTCGGCGTACCGCGGCCGATGCTGCCGGAGATCCTGCCGTCCTCGCATGTCTACGGAACGGCGCACGCGTACGGCGGGGTTCCGGTCGCCAGCGCGCTCGGCGACCAGCAGGCCGCGCTGTTCGGTCAGGCCTGCTTCACGGCCGGCGAGGCCAAGTGCACGTACGGCACCGGATCGTTCCTGTTGCTGCACACGGGTACCACGCCGACGCCGAGCGAGCGCGGCCTGGTCACCACCGTGGCGTACCGGATCGGAGACGAGCCCGCCGCGTACGCGTTGGAGGGTTCCATCGCAGTCACCGGCGCCCTCGTGCAGTGGCTGCGGGACGGCCTCGGCATCATCGCCACGGCCGATGAGGTCAACACGCTGGCGTCCAGCGTCGCCGACAACGGCGGGTGCCAAATCGTGCCGGCGTTCTCCGGTCTGTTCGCCCCGCACTGGCGGCCGGATGCCCGCGGTGTCATCACCGGCCTGACCGGCTTCGTCACCAGGGCACATCTGGCCCGGGCGGCGCTGGAGGCGACCGCCTGGCAGGTGAAGGACGTCGTCGTGGCGATGAACGCGGAGTCCGCCGTCGATCTCGCGACTCTGAAGGTGGACGGTGGGATGACCGCGAGCGAGCTGCTCATGCAGTTCCAGGCGGACGTGCTCGGCGTGCCGGTGGTGCGCCCGACGGTGGCGGAGACGACCTGCCTGGGTGCGGCGTACGCGGCCGGTCTCGCCGTCGGTTTCTGGCCCGACCTCGACTCCCTGCGCGAGCACTGGCGGGTCGATCGCGAGTGGCGGCCGGCGATGTCCGACGGGGACCGCGCGGCGGCGTACCACTGGTGGCTCAAGGCCGTTGACCGTGCGCTGGACTGGGTGGAGTAGATCCAAACCGGAATCCGGGTCGATCTCCGCAGAGGTTGACCCGGACCGCAACCCGACTAGCGTGGCACGGCGGGCGACGTGATCAACCCCCGAGGTCACGCCGCCCGCCGCTTTTTGGGGAGGAGGCAATGTCCGATGCGGATGCCGCCGCCGCGCGCCGGTTCTCTAGTTAGGACGCTTCGCCGAGCGTCACGGTTGCCGTCTTCTGATCGCCGCTTCGGGTGTACGTGACGGTCACCTGATCGCCCACTTTGCCCGACTGGACCGCGGACACGAGATCGTCCGAGCTGTTGATCACCTTGTCACCGAACTTGGTGATCACGTCGCCCTGCTGGAGTCCGGCCTTGTCGGCCGGGCTGCCCGACTCGACCCGCGCGACGGTGGCGCCACCGTTGTCCGCGTCCGCTACCGAAACGCCCAGGAACGGGTGACTGACCTTCTGGCCCTTCATGAGCGCGTCCGCGACCTGCTTGGCCTTGTCGCTCGGGATGGCGAAGCCAACGCCGATGTTGCCGTCGCTGCCATTGGTCGCGATCGCAGTGTTGATCCCGATCACCTGGGCGTTCGTGTTGACGAGCGCGCCGCCGGAGTTACCGGGGTTGATCGGAGCATCGGTCTGCAGCAGGCCGGACAGCGAGCTGACGTTCGACTGAGACGGGGAACCCTGGCTCCCGGTCTGGATCGTCCGATCCTTGGCGCTGATGATGCCGGCGGTCACCGAGCCCTGCAGGCCGAGCGGGTTGCCGACCGCGAGCACCGTGTCTCCGATCTGGACGGAGTTGCTGTCGCCGAACGTGGCCGGCTTCAGTCCCGAGACGCCCTCAGCCTTGATGACGCCGAGGTCGGTCTTGGGGTCGGTGCCGACGAGCTTCGCGGTAGCCGTCTTGCCGTCCGAGAAAATCACCCGCATCGTGTCGCCCTGCGCGCTCGCCACCACATGGTTGTTGGTCAGGATGTAGCCGTCGTCCGTCAGGATCACCCCAGAACCCTCGCCACTGCCGGTGTTGATGGACACGACGCTCGGCGAGACGGCGGCGGCGATGCTCGCCAGCGACGACCGGTCGACCACCGGGGCCCCGGCGGACGAGCCGCCATTGTTGCTGCTGCTCGCGGCCACCGTGGTGTGGTCGTCGCGCTGGGTGGCGACGTATCCGCCGAGCAGTCCCGAACCGGTCGCGAGGACCAGCGCGGCCGCGCCGGTGGCGACCACCTTGCCGAACCGGTTGGAGCGCGGGGGCGCGGGCTGCGCCCAGACCGGCGGCTGTTGCCCGGGGACGTCGGCGGGCTGCGGGCCGCCGGGCGGCGGCGGAAGCGGGGGTACGCCTCCGCCGTGAGTCGGCGGCTGCGGGGGTACGCCATACCCGCCGCCCATCGGCCAGCCCGGCGCACCCGGGTGCGGGGCGGCCGGAGGGGTGGGCGGGGGCTGTGGGGCATATGGGGCCGAAGCGGCGGTGGCCGAGTCGCTCGGGACGGCCGGCTGTTGCACGGTGGCCGGCTCGTCGCTCACTGGCGGCCCGGGGCGCTCGGTGGGCGCCACCGGCTGCGTCTCGGTCGTGGAGTCGGTCGACTCCCCGTACCGCTGCGGGGTGGTGTCGTGCTCGCTCATGTCTGTTACCTTCCCCGGTCGCACTGCAACCGGCCTGAAGCGGTCCTGGAAGTTGGCTGTGAATCACACCCGACGGCGCAGGCGAGCACTGCTCAGCCCGCGTCTACCCCCGACTGCCGGCCGAGCAGCTCGGTCTCGGCGTACCCCTCATCGATCTCCGGCGCCAGCGGCAGGCGCACCCGGAAGGTGGCACCCTCACCCGGCACGCTGTCCACCTCGACGCTGCCATGGTGGGCCGCGACCAGCGCAGCCACGATGGCCAACCCCAGCCCGGTACCGGTGGTGGCATCGGGCCGTCGGGTGCGTGAGGCGTCCGCTCGGTAGAACCGTTCAAAGACGCGCTCCGCCTGCTCGTCGGAGAGCCCAGGTCCGTGGTCCACGACCTCGAGCACGGCCTCCGTGCCCTCGCTGCGCAGCCGCAGCGTCACCGGTACGCCCGCCGGTGTGTGGTTGAGTGCGTTGCTCATCAGGTTGCCGATGACCTGCCGCAAGCGCATGTCATCGCCGAGCACGACGAGGGATCCGGCACCGGGCGCGATATCCAGCTCGATGGGCCGGCCGGGCCCCATTGCCCGGGCGGCCTCGACGGCGTCGTTCGCCAGCACCCGCAGCTCGACCGGCACCAGCACGAGCGGGCGCTCGCGGTCGAGCCGCGCCAGCAGCAACAGGTCCTCGACGAGCAGGCCCATCCGGGCGGCCTCGTCCTCGATCCGGCGGATCAGATCGGCGGCCTCCCGGGGGGAACCGGCCGCGCCCTGGCGGTACAGCTCGGCGAAGCCGCGGATCGTGGTGAGCGGGGTTCGCAGTTCGTGCGAGGCGTCCGCGACGAACCGGCGCATGCGCTCTTCGGAGCGCAGGGCGTGCGCCTCCGAGACCTGCGCGGCGACCGCGGCATCACGAGCCGCCGACTCGGCGGACCGGGCCGCCGTCTCGGAGGCGGCGCGCGCGGTGAACGCGGCCTCGATCTGCGCGAGCATCGCGTTGAGCGCATGCGAGAGCCGGCCGAGCTCCGTTCGCGGCTCGCCCTCGTCGGCGCCTTCCGGATCCGGTACGCGGCGTGTAAGGTCGCCGTCGCCGATGGCCGCGGCGGTCTTCTCGATCTCGGTAAGCGGCCGGAGGCTGGTCCGCACCATCGCCGCCCCGACGCTGGCCAGCAGCACGAGGACGGACGCTCCGACCAGCACGTCGACCCAGATCAGCCGCCCGACGGCGCTGTCCACGCCCGACAGATTCTGGCCAAGCTGCAGAACCTCGCCATTCGGCATCCTGCTGACGAGCATCCGCCACCGGACCTTGCCGTCTTCGGACTTCACCGTGAACGGGGCGCCCTGCTTGGCATCGACGGCATCCAGCCCCTTCACGAGCGGGGGCAGGTCTTCTCTGGTCAGGTGTGGGTCGTGGTACGCGATCCCGCCCTCGGTGCCGTTCACCGACGTGATCTGCACGTAGTAGTCGGTCGGGACGCCCACCGGCGCGTTGCGCGGGAGGATCGCCGCGTTGACGATCTCCCTCGACGTGCTCTTGAGCTGGCTGTCGGTCCGACCGATCAGGTAGGACCGCAACGCGTACGCGCTGCCGGCGCTGATGACGATGAGCGCCACGGTGACCAGGGCAAGGACCGCGGCGACCAGCTTGACCCGGAGCGGTGTACGGCGCAGGAAGCTCTTCACGTCGTCGCCGGCTTGCGCAGCACGTACCCGACGCCGCGCAGGGTGTGGATCAACCGCGGCTCGACGGTGTCGACCTTGCGCCGCAGGTACGAGATGTAGGACTCGACGATGTTGTCGTCGCCCCGGAAGTCGTAATTCCACACGTGGTCGAGGATCTGCGCCTTCGACAGCACCCGGTTGGCGTTGAGCATCAGATAGCGCAGCAGCTTGAACTCGGTGGGCGACAGCTGTACGCGGTGACCGCTTCGGTGCACCTCGTGGCTCTCCTCGTCCAGCTCCAGGTCGGCGAACGTGAGGCGGGCCGGGGCCGGCTCGCCACCCGTACGCCTCAGCACGGCCCGGATCCGCGCGGTGAGCTCCTCGAGGCTGAACGGCTTGGTGACGTAGTCGTCCCCGCCCAGGGTCAGCCCACGGATCTTGTCGTCCGTCGCGTCGCGCGCGGTCAGGAACACCACCGGGGTCCGCGTACCGTCCTGACGGAGGATCTTGATTACCTCGAAACCGTCCAGGTCGGGCAGCATCACGTCGAGAACGACCAGGTCCGGCCGGCGCTCCTTGGCGGCGCTGACCGCGGCGCTGCCGCTGGTGGCGGTGGCCACCTCGAATCCGGCGAAGCGCAGGCTCGCCGACAGCAACTCCAGGATGTTCGGATCATCCTCGACCACGAGGAGCCGCGCCTCTGCCCGCGTACCGGTCATGCCTTCATTGTTCTCCGACCCGCTGCGCGCCGGCTGGACGATTGCTGAAAACTCGCTGGGAGCTCGCCGGTCACCGCAGCAGGCGGCGGAGCTCGGCCAGCGCGGAGTCGACGACCACCGTGGCCGCGCGCAGCGCCTCGTGGGCGACTCCGGGCCGGCGGGCCAGCCGGCGCACCTCGGTGGCGAGCTGAGCAGCCCGTTGCTCGAGCGCGGCTAGGTCCCGTGCCGGCTGGGTCCCGGACGCGGGCGGGGTGGTCGGTTCCGCCCACGACTGGTAGGACCACGCCGACCGATCCCGGCCGGCCCGGGCCTGCCGGGTCGCCTCCCGCAGCTCGCGCTTGATGTCGCGTACGGAGCCGCGTACCTCTTGCTGGATCTCGTTCGCCAGGGAGCTGAGGTCGGCCACGGACGCGTGGATCTCCGCCTCCAACGCCCCCAGCTCGGACCGGCGTTGCCGGAGCTCGGCGCGGCCGCGATCGGTGATCTCGTACACCTTGCGACCGCCGACGGCGGTGCGCGTGACCAGCCCCTCTGCCTCCAGGCGCTGCAGCCGCGGGTAGATCGTGCCCGCGCTCGGCGCATACAGACCAAGGAACCGGTTCTCCAGCAGCCGGATCAGCTCGTACCCGTGCTTCGGCCCCTCGGACAGCAGCTTGAGAAGGTACAGGCGCAGCCGCCCGTGGCTGAAGACCGCGCTCACTGGTCGGCCTCCGCGTCGGAGTCGACCGGTCGCCTGAGCAGCGAGATGCTGCCCGAGGTGGCGTACGCCGAGAGCCGGCCGGTGCCGGTGCCGAGCGTGCCATGTGCGGTGTGTCGGCCGTGGGTGTTGCGCGGACGCAACTCGGGGAAGGCACTGGTCAACCGGCCGCTGACCGCCCGCAGTTCGACGTCTAGGTCGCTATCCTCGCGTACCCGCGCGGTGATCTCCCCCGACACCGTCTCCAGGTGGATCTGGCTGTCGTGCGGCGGGTTGTCGAGGTCCGCGGTGATCGAGCCGGACACGGTCTTGGCGTTCACCCGCGCGGCGGTGGAGTCCGCCAGGACGAGCTCGCCGGAGACGGTCTCGAGCGACAGATCGCCGCCGACGCCCAGCGCCTCGACCGGGCCGGACACAACCTTCGCCCGCGTGTGGCCGGCCAACCCCAGCGGGGTCACGCGTCCGCTGGTCACTTCGATCGTGGCGCCGCCGCGCAGCGCAGACGCGATCAGCGAGCCGGAGACCAGCCGCAGGTGCGCGACGGCCGCCTGGGGCACGGCGATGGAGACGTCCGCCCGGTAGCGCCGGCGGCCGAACGCGAACCACCAGAACGGCCCGGTCCAGTGCGGCCACCTGCGGAATCCCTCATACGCCACGGTGAGGGTGCCGTCCGTCAGGGTCACCTCGAGCGGCTTCGTCCCCAGCGCGTTGACCTCGATGCGGGCCGGCCCGTCCACGCCCACGACGTTGAGCCGCCCCGACACGAGTCGCACGTCGAGCCGCTCGACGGGCTCGTCCAAACCCAGCCGCTGGGGTCCCGCGATCGTCCATCGACCCATGGCGTCCTCCTGCCTCTCGCCCGCTTCCCTGCGTCAGCATGCTATCGCGATACATCGCGATAGTCCACTCCGCTCGACGCGCTACGGTGATCGTCGTGGCTGGCTACTCCGGTACCCCGCTCGCGAGGAAGCTCGGCATCGGCGAGGGCGCGGCGGTGCTGCTGGATGGCGCACCGCCCGAGATCGTGCTGGACCCGCTTCCAGACGGCGCACGGGTGAGTCGCCGGCCGGCGTCCGGGCCGTACGACGTGATCCTCTGCTTCTGCTCGGATCGTGCCCAGCTGGCGCGGCGGTGGCCCACGCTCCACCGGCGTACCACGCCCGCGGGCGCGCTGTGGATCGCCTGGCCGAAGCGGTCCTCCGGGATCGCGACCGACCTCGACGAGAACGCGGTGCGAGAGTACGCGCTTGCGCACGGCCGGGTGGACGTGAAGGTGTGTGCGGTCGACGATGTCTGGTCGGGCCTCAAACACGTGATCAGAAAGGCGGAGCGGTGACGTTCACGATCGACGCCCGCTTCAACGGGCCGCCCGAGTCCGGCAACGGCGGGTACTCGGCCGGGCTCGTCGCGGCCGAGTACCCGGCCTCGGTCGGTGGCACGCCGGAGGTCACGCTCCGCATGCCGCCACCGCTCGACACGGCGCTGCGGGCCACGCCGGCCGACGGCGGAGTCGCCGTGCACACCCCGGACGGCGCGCTCGTCGCGTCCGCGGCGCGGTCCGCCGAGCCGCTCGGGCCGCCGGTGCCGGGAGTGTCGCTGGCCGAGGCGCGCGCCGCCGCCTCGGCGTACGAGGGATTCGTCGACCATCCCTTTCCGACGTGCTTCGTCTGCGGTCCGGCCCGGCCGACCGACGACGGGTTGAGGATCTTCCCTGGCCGGCTGTCCGGCGGGCGTACCGCCGCGCCCTGGCGGGTGCCCACCGACGTCGATACAGCGATGGTGTGGGCGGCGCTGGACTGCCCGGGCGGCTGGGCGGCGCTCGGCAAGGGCCGGCCATACGTGCTTGGCCGCATCGCCGCGGTCGTCGAGGCGGTGCCGGCCGCCGGGTCGGAGTGCGTCGTGGTCGGAGCGCTCACGGGAGTTGAGGGGCGCAAGGCTCGGGTGCAGACCGCGCTGTACGCCCCGGGCGGCGACCTCCTCGCCCACGCCCGCGCAACTTGGATCGCCATCTAGTCCCGCCCTCCCGAGATCTTGGGAGTTGTCCACACCGTCTGGTTCAGACCGAACGCGATCGCCACACTCAAGCGCGTGCGATGGCTCGTTCCACCGGCGGACGGCGCCTCGGGGTTGGACTGGCTGGCCTTTGAGCAATCGGGCGTTCTCACCGTGCGCCAGGCGACTGCAGCCGTCGGCGAAGGGAAGGTGCGCGGCCTGATCAGGTCTGGCCGCTGGCGCGCCGTATGTCGCGGGATCGTCCTGGTCGAGAACGGCCGGCTGGCGCGGGATCAGCAGTTGTGGGTGGCGGTGCTGGCGGCTGGACACGGCGCGGTGCTGGCCGGCGCGACGGCGGCCACCGAGAGCGGCGTGCGCGGCCTGCGCCCCGACCCGATCTGGGTGCTCGTGCCCGCCGCCCGGGCCAGGTCTCAGCGACTACCGCTGTTGCCGCCGGACATGCCCGGCGTAGCGGTCCGCCGTACCACCCTCCTGCCCACGGATCAGGTACAACTCGGGCGGCCGATGCGGACGACCACCGCGCGGGCATTGATCGACGCCGCCGCGTGGGCGCGCTGCGACGACGAGGCGCGGACCGCCCTCGCCGTGGGATGCCAGCAGCGCCGGGTCACGCCGGAGGAGCTGTTGGCCATCGTGGTGGGCATGCCGCGGGTACGCCGGCACGCTTTGATCGTTGAGACGATCACGGACATCGCCGGCGGCGCCGAGGCGCTGTCTGAGATCGACTTCCTCGAGCTCTGCCGCCGCTACGGCCTGCCACGCCCCGACCTGCAGGAGCGGCGACGCGATGCCACGGGCCGGCAGCGCTTCATCGACGTGCTCTGGAAGCGGTGGGGCGTCCACGTTGAGGTCGACGGCGCGCACCACATGGACCCCCGCCATTGGGCCGACGACATGTTCCGACAGAACGACTTGTGGATCGAGGGCGAGCGCATTCTGCGCTATCCGTCCTGGTTTGTGCGAAGGAACCCGGCCAAGGTGGCAGACCAGCTCCGCCGCGCGCTCATCGCGAAGGGCTGGACACCATAGATACACCATAGATCTTGGAGAGTTTCCGTTGCGCTGCGGCGGAAACTCTCCAAGATCTCGGCGGGTTTGCGCGCGCGTGCGATATTGACCGAGCGTGGCGCCGGCCGGAAGGCTATGCCCGGCACGCATCGGGGAGGAGTGACATGTCAGACGGGCAGATCGTCGTCTCCGGCCTCACCAAGCAGTACAAGCGGGTCAGGGCGGTCGACAACCTGTCGTTCATCGTCGAGCCGGGCCGGGTCACCGGATTCTTGGGCCCGAACGGCGCGGGCAAGACGACGACGTTGCGCATGATCTTGAATCTCGTCACGCCGACGGCGGGCGAGGCCGTGATCGACGGCCAGCGGTACGCCGACCTCCGCGAGCCGCTCCGCCAGGTGGGCGCCGTGTTGGAAGCGTCCAGCGCGCACAAGGGGCGCACCGGGCTGAACCACCTGCGGGTCATCTGCGCCGCTGCCGGCCTGCCGCGTCATCGGGCGGACGAGGCGATGGCGATCGTGGGACTCACGCCCGCCGCCAAGCGCAAGTTCAAGGGGTACTCCATGGGCATGCGCCAGCGCCTCGGCATCGCCGCCGCGCTGCTCGGTGACCCGCGTGTGCTGGTGCTCGACGAGCCGGCCAACGGCCTCGACCCGGAGGGCATCCGCTGGATGCGTGACCTGCTGCGGACGCTCGCCGGGCAGGGGCGGACCGTGCTCGTCTCCAGCCATCTGCTGTCCGAAATGGAGCTGCTCGCCGACGACGTGGTGATCATCGCCAACGGTCGACTCGTGACGCAGGGCCCGGTCGACCGGATCCTCGGCAGCGACATCGGGGCTGCCCTCATCCGGGCGCGTACGCCACAGGCCGACGAGCTGACCAAGGCGCTCGTCGCCCAGAACGCGACGGTGAACGCTGGTCCGGACGGGGCGCTGCTGATCACGGGCGTCGACGCGCCGGCGGTTGGCGCCGCGGCCCTCCGCGCCGGCGTCGAGTTGCACGAGCTCGTCACCGAGCGGCCCGACCTCGAACGGGTCTTCCTGGAGTTGACCGCCGGAAAGGCGGAGATCCGATGAGGCGGCTGGTTCGAGCCGAGCTCCTCAAGATCCGCACGACGAACACCTGGTGGATCTTCCTCATCGGCGCCTTCGCGGCCACCGCCGCCGCGCTCGCGGTGTGGATTCTGGTCGCCAACAACGCCATCGACACCGCGGTGAAGGGCGGGGACGACGTCTTCGTCCCGCCGTCAGATCAGAACGTATCGCCGGCGGGCGTCGAGGAGATGCGCCGCCAATTCGAGCTCGCGCACGACCTGGGCCGCACGCTGGTCACCAACGCGGCGAACATCTACACCTCGGGCCAGTTCTTCGGGCTGATGTTCGCGATGCTGCTCGGCACGTTGCTGATCACCAACGAGTACTACCACCAGACCGCCACCGCCACGTTCCTCACCACGCCCCGGCGCACGCAGGTCATCGCGGGCAAGCTCGCGACCGCCATGCTCGCCGCCGCGTTCTTCTGGCTGTTCAGCACCGTCATCAGCGTCGCCGCCGGGTCCGCGTTCTTCACCATCAAGGGGTACGCCCCCCAGCTCGCCGAGTGGCCGGTCGTCCGGGCGATTCTGCTCAACGCGCTCGCGTACGGTCTGTGGGGCGTGCTGGGCGTCGGTCTCGGCGTGCTGCTGCGCAGCCAGATCGGCGCGGTCGTGACCGGGACCGTCGCGTACGTGATCGGCACGTTCCTGATCCAGAACATCTTCGGCGTGCTCTACTTCGTCTTCGGCTGGCACTGGCTCGTGGACGCGATGGTGGTCTGGCCCGGCGTCGCCTCCCAGGTCATGATCTCCGCCGAGCCGCCGTTCTCGGGCAGCCCGCCGTGGTGGGTGGGCGGCCTGGTGCTCGCCGCCTACGGGGCCGTTTTCGGTCTGATCGGCACGCTGATAACGCGCCGCCGCGACATCTCCTGATGACCGATTGAGGCTCTTCTGTCCAGCGCCGCACGGGCCGAGGTCGATGAGGTTCACCGGTGTCGCGACGCGTAGCCTTGAAGCCGACTTCTGACTTCACCACCCGCGGAAGAGGCGATAGCGGCAGTGTCGACTCAGCAGACATCGCAGGAGGATCCGCTGGCCGGTTTCGGGCCGAACGAGTGGATCGTCGAGGAGATGTACCAGCGGTACCTCGCCGACCCCGGCAGCGTCGACCCCGCGTGGCACGACTTCTTCGCCGACTATCGACCCTCCACCGACGGACCGGCCGCAGCGACCGCACAGCCGGCCGCCACCGCGACCGCACACCCGGCCGCCGCGGCGCCCGCCGCCACCCAAGCCCCGCCGATGCGCACGCCCACCCCCGCGCCCGCCGCGCCGCCGCCCATCCCGCAGCCCACACCCGCGCCGGCACCGGCCAAGCCCACGCCCCGGGAGGCCGCGCCGGCCAAGCAGCCCGCGCCGGCCAAGGAGAAGGCCCCCACGCCCGGCAAGGGCAAGGTCACCACCCTGCGCGGCGTCGCGGCCCGGATCGTGCAGAACATGGACGCATCGCTGGCGGTCCCGACCGCGACGAGCGTCCGCGCGGTGCCGGCCAAGCTCATCGCGGACAACCGGATCGTCATCAACAACCACCTCACCCGCGGCCGCGGCGGCAAGGTGAGCTTCACGCACCTGATCGGGTACGCACTGGTCAAGGCGCTCGGGAAGCACCCCGAGATGAACAACGCGTACGCCGAGGTCGACGGCAAGCCGGCCGTGGTCGAACCGGAGCACATCAACCTCGGCCTCGCGATCGACCTGGCCAAGCCGGACGGCTCGCGCACACTCGTCGTGCCGAGCATCAAGGGCTGCGAGCTCATGGACTTCCGGCAGTTCTGGCAGGCGTACGAAGACGTGGTCCGGCGCGCCCGCCGCAACGAGTTGACGATGGAGGACTACGCGGGCACCACGATCTCGCTCACTAACCCGGGCGGGATCGGCACCGTTCACTCGATGCCGCGGCTGATGGCGGGTCAGGGCGCCATCATCGGCGTCGGGGCAATGGAGTACCCGGCGCCGTTCGCGGGCATGAGTGACAAGCAGCTGGCCGACCTCGGTGTCAGCAAGGTCATCACGCTCACCTCGACGTACGACCACCGGATCATCCAGGGCGCGCAGTCCGGCGAGTTCCTCAAGGTGATCCACCAGCTGCTGCTCGGCGAGCAGGGGTTCTACGACGAGATCTTCACGTCGCTGCGGATTCCGTACGAGCCGGTGCGCTGGGTGCAGGACGTCGCGGTCAGCTCCGAGGGCGAGATCGACAAGACCGCCCGGGTGATCGAGCTCATCCACGCGTACCGCGTGCGCGGCCACCTCATGGCCGACACCGACCCGCTCGAGTTCAAGATCCGCAAACACCCCGACCTGGACGTGCTCCAGCATGGGCTGACGCTGTGGGACCTGGACCGGTCGTTCCCCGTCGACGGCTTCGCCGGCAAGCAGAAGATGAAGCTGCGCGACATCCTGGGCGTGCTGCGCGACTCGTACTGCCGTCGGGTCGGCGTGGAGTACATGCACATCATGGACCCGGAGGAGCGTCGCTGGATCCAGCAGCGGGTCGAGCGCAAGCACGAGAAGCTCGACCACGAGGGCCAGAAGCATTTGCTGAACCGGCTCAACGCGGCCGAGGCGTTCGAGACCTTCCTTCAGACGAAGTACGTCGGCCAGAAGCGGTTCTCGCTCGAGGGCGGCGAGTCCCTTATCCCGCTGCTGGACGAGATTCTCCAGGCATCGGCCACGTCCGGGTTGGACGAGGTCGTCATCGGTATGGCCCACCGCGGCCGGCTGAACGTGCTGGCGAACATCGTCGGCAAGCCGTACGAGAAGATCTTCTCCGAGTTCGAGGGACACCTCGACCCGAAGTCGTCGCACGGCTCCGGCGACGTCAAGTACCACGTCGGCCAGATCGGCAAGTACACCACGCCGGACGGCGAGCACTCGATCTCCGTGTCGTTGACGGCGAACCCGTCGCACCTGGAGGCGGTGGACCCGGTCCTCGAGGGCATCGTCCGGGCCAAGCAGGACCGGATCGACCTCAAGCTCGAGGGGTACACCGTCCTGCCGCTGCTCGTGCACGGCGACGCGGCGTTCGCCGGCCAAGGCGTGGTCGCCGAGACGCTGAACCTGTCGCAGCTGCGCGGCTACCGCACGGGCGGAACCGTGCACGCCGTCGTCAACAACCAGGTCGGCTTCACGACCGCCCCGGAGTACAGCCGGTCGTCGCTGTACTGCACGGACGTCGCCCGGATGATCCAGGCGCCGATCTTCCACGTCAACGGCGACGACCCCGAGGCGGTCGTCCGCGTGGCGCGGCTCGCGTTCGAGTACCGCCAGGAGTTCAACAAGGACGTCGTCATCGACCTCGTCTGCTACCGGCGGCGCGGGCACAACGAGGGCGACGACCCGTCGATGACCAACCCCCAGATGTACCAGATCATCGATGCGAAGCGCAGCGTCCGGAAGCTCTACACCGAGGACCTGATCGGGCGCGGCGACATCACGGTCGAGGAGGCGGAGGAGCTGCTCCGCGTCTACCAGCAGCAGCTGGAGCGGGTCTTCAAGGCCACCCGGGACGCGGCGGCACCCGCCACGCCGCGAATCACGCGGGTGCGCGAGCCCGAGCCGGAGCCGATCGTGCAGACCGCGATCCAGCCCGCCGTCGTCCGGGCCATCGGCGACGCGCACGTCAATCTGCCGCAGGGCTTCACACCGCACAAGAGGATCCAGCAGCTGCTCGACCGGCGCGCCAAGATGGCGGTCGAGGGCAACATCGACTGGGGCTTCGGCGAGATCATCGCCCTCGGCTCGCTGCTCGCGCAGGGTGTGACCGTCCGGCTGGCCGGTCAGGACTCGCGTCGCGGCACGTTCGTCCAGCGGCATGCGTCCATCGTGGACGCCCGCACCGGCCGCGACTACCTGCCGCTGTCCGCGCTCGCCAAAGACCGGGCCCGGTTCTTCGCGCACGACTCGCTCCTCAGCGAGTTCGCCGCGATGGGCTTCGAGTACGGCTACTCGGTCGAGGACCCCGACGCCATGGTGCTGTGGGAGGCGCAGTTCGGCGACTTCGCCAACGGTGCACAGTCCATCGTGGACGAATTTGTCTCGTCGGGCGCGGTGAAGTGGGGCCAGGAGTCGTCGTTGACGCTCCTGCTCCCGCACGGCCACGAGGGTCAGGGACCGGACCACACCTCCGGTCGCCCGGAACGGTATCTCCAGCTGTGCGCCGAGGACAACATGCGGGTGGCGATGCCGAGCACCCCCGCCAGCTACTTCCATCTGCTGCGCCGCCAGGCTCTCTCACCCAAGCGGAGGCCCCTGGTGGTGTTCACGCCGAAGTCCCTGCTCCGGCACAAGCTGGCCGTCTCCCAGGTGGACGACTTTGCGACCGGCACGTTCCAGCCGGTGCTGGGCGACCCGGGGTGGAACGGGACGCCCGTCAACCCGGATGCGGTCAAGCGGGTGCTGCTGTGCACCGGCAAGGTGTACTACGACCTGCTGCAGGCCCGCGCCGATCGGGGGATCACCAGCACCGCGATCCTGCGCATGGAGCAGCTCTATCCGCTGCCCGTCGAGGAGCTGAAGGCCGCACTCGCCGAGTTCGGCAACGCGGAGGACTTCGCGTGGGTGCAGGAGGAGCCGGCCAACCAAGGCGCCTGGTCGTTCGTCGCCCTCAACCTGCTCGAGAGCCTGTCCGGCGTACGGATGCGGCGCATCTCGCGCCCGTCGGCGGCCGCACCGGCGGTCGGGTCCGCGAGGCTGCACGACGTCGAGCAGGCCGCGCTGCTCGACGCCGCATTCCCCCGGGCGTAGGGAGGCTCCCGTGTACTTCACCGACCGCGGCATCGAGGAGCTGGCCGAGCGGCGCGGAGACGAATCCGTCACGCTCGAATGGCTCGCCGAGCGGCTGCGGGACTTCGTCGACCTCAACCCCGAGTTCGAGACGCCGATCGAGCGGTTCGCGACCTGGCTGGCCCGGCCGGACGACGAGGAGGACTGATCGTCGCGACCCTGCCCGGGTTGGGGTGTCGCGGGCCGGTTGATCGCCCAACGTGTGCAAGGTTGAGTCGATCCAAGCGGTTGTGGCGAGGGGGTGCGCGTGGCGCACAGCGTCTACATCACCGGTCTGTCGGCCGGCGGCGGAAAGTCGGCGGTGGCGGTCGGCGTGGCCGAGCTGTTCTCCCGGTACGTGCGGCGGCTCGGGGCGTACCGGCCGCTGACCCGGGACGACTCCGACCCGATCGTCGAGCTGCTGCGCTACCGGTACGGGCTGCCGGAGACGGTCGCCGGCGTCGGACCGACCTACCCGGAGGCGGCCGCGCTCATCGCCGAGGGCCGGGTGGACGACGTGGTCGCCGCCGTCGTCGAGGGGTACCGAGCGATCGAACGCCACTGCGACGCGGTCGTGGTGGTGGGCACCGACTTCGGCCGGGATCCCGCCGACCCGCATGGCGAGCCCGGCCTGCCGGACGAGTTCGCGCTGAACCTGCGGTTCGCGAGTGAGCTGGGCTCGGCCGTCCTGCCGGTCATCGACGGCCGCGACCGCTCGCCGGGCGACGTCTCGGCCGCGATGCGGAGCGCCTACCACGCGGTGGGCCAGCTGCGGGTGCCCGTCGTCGCCGTGCTGGCCAACCGGGTCCGGCCGGCCGATCGGGACGTCGCGCTGGCCGGCCTGCGCGGCCTTCCGGTGCCGGCCTACGTGGTTCCCGACGTGCCGGCGGTCGCGGCGCCGACGGTCGCCGAGGTCGCCACGGCGCTCGGCGCGACGCTCGTGCTCGGGGCGAGTCCGGCCGCGCTCGGCCGGGACGTGCTCGACGTCGTCGTCGGCGGGGCGACCGTGCCGACGTTCCTCGACCACGTCTCCGACGGCTGCCTCGTGGTCACACCCGGCGACCGCGCGGACCTCATCGTCGCGTCGGTGGCCCTGCACACCTCGGGCCAAGCGGCCATCGCGGGCATCGTGCTCACCCTCGGCATACCCCCCGATCCCCGGGTGGCGGCGCTGGTCGACCGGTTCGAGGCCGAGCTGCCGATGATTTCGGTACGCCTGGACAGCTACGACACGGTGGCCGCTCTCAATGGGCTGGAGGCGCGGTTGCGCGCCGAAAACCCGCGCAAGGTTGACGCGGCACTGGGTGCCTTCGAGTCCAGTGTGGACACGGCCGAGCTGACCGCCCGGCTGGACGTCGCCCGGTCGGACCGGGTCACCCCGATGATGTTCGAGTACGAGCTCATCGAGTCGGCCCGGGCGAACCGGCGCCACGTGGTCCTGCCCGAGGGGGGCGAGGAGCGGGTCCTCCGGGCGGCGGAGGTCTTGCTTCGCCGTCGGGTCTGTGCGATCACCCTGCTCGGGTCCCCGGACGAGATTTCGCGCCGGGCCCGCGAGCTCGGGCTTGACATCGAGGGCGCCGCGATCGTCGACCCGGTCACGTCGCCGTGGCGGGATGAGTTCGGGGCCGAGTACGCCAAGCTGCGGGCGCACCGGGGGGTCACGCCGGACGCGGCACACGACGTCGTGGCCGACGTCAACTACTTCGGCACGATGATGGTCCACACCGGACGGGCCGATGCGATGGTCTCCGGCTGCGTCCACCCCACGGCGGACACGATCCGGCCGGCGTTCGAGGTCATCAAGACGTCGCGCGGCGTCTCGATCGGCTCCAGCGTGTTCTTCATGTGCCTAGCGGACCGCGTGCTGGTCTACGGCGACTGCGCCGTGAACCCGGACCCCGACCCACGGCAGCTCGCCGACATCGCGATCTCGTCGGCCGACACGGCCGCCAGGTTCGGCATCCAGCCCCGGGTGGCGATGCTCTCGTACTCCACCGGCGTCAGCGGCCACGGCGCCGAGGTTGACAAGGTCGCCGCCGCCACGGCGCTCGTCCGTGCGCGACGCCCGGACCTACCGGTCGAGGGGCCCATCCAGTACGACGCCGCGGTGGACCCGACGGTGGCCGCGACGAAGCTGCCCGGCAGCGCGGTCGCCGGCCACGCCACCGTTTTCATCTTCCCCGACCTGAACACGGGCAACAACACGTACAAGGCCGTACAGCGCTCGGCCGGCGCGGTCGCGGTCGGACCGGTCATGCAGGGCCTGCGCCGGCCGGTCAACGACCTGTCCCGCGGAGCCACCGTGGCCGACATCGTCAGCACCGTCGCCATCACCGCCATCCAGGCGGCGGCGGTTCCGGCATGAGCCGCGTCCTGGTGCTCAACTGTGGCTCGTCGTCGGTCAAGTACCGGCTCTTCGACGGCGAGCGGACGCTGGCCAAGGGACTGATCGAGCGGATCGGCGAGCCCGGTTCGAGCGTCGCCGACCATGACGCAGCGCTGCGCACCGTGATGGCGGACACGGATCTGACGGGGCTCGCCGCGGTCGGCCATCGGGTCGTGCATGGCGGCGGCCGGTTCACCGCCCCGACGCCGATCGACGACACCGTCGTCGCCGCGATAGAACAGCTCGTGCCGCTCGCGCCGCTGCACAACCCGGCCAATCTGGCCGGCATCCGGGTGGCCCGGAAGCTGCTCGCGGACGTACCGCAGGTGGCGGTCTTCGACACCGCGTTCCACCACACGCTGCCCGCGGCCGCCGCGACGTACGCCATCGACGCCGCCGTCGCGGCCCGGCACGGCATCCACCGGTACGGCTTCCACGGGACCTCGCACGCGTACGTGTCCAGCCGCACCGCTGCCCTACTCGGTCGGCCCGGGGAGGAGGTCAACGTGATCACATTGCACCTGGGCAACGGCGCCAGCGCCTGTGCGGTCGAGGGTGGCCGCAGCGTCGCCACGTCCATGGGGCTGACTCCGCTGGAGGGCCTCGTCATGGGTACGCGCAGCGGCGACCTCGACCCGGCGATCGTCTTCCACCTCCAACGCCACGCCGGGCTGGACCTGGACCAGATCGACGACCTGCTCAACCACCGCAGCGGCATGCTCGGCCTGTGCGGCGCGAACGACATGCGTGAGGTGCTGGCCAGGCGGGCGGTTGGCGACCCGGCGGCGTCGCTCGCCTTCGACGTCTACTGTCGACGGATCCGCGCGTACGTGGGCGCCTACTACGCGCTGCTCGGCCGGGTCGACGCGGTGACGTTCACGGCTGGTGTGGGCGAGAACGCGGTCGATGTGCGCGCGGCCGCGCTGAATGGGCTGGAGCGATTGGGGATCCTGGTGGACCAGGCCCGTAATGGGGCCAACCGGCGAGGCGAGCGGTCGATCTCACCGGACGGCGCCGAGGTCGCGGTATGGGTGGTGCCGACCGACGAGGAACTCGAGATCGCGAACCAGGCGCGCGCCGTGGTCGCGCCGACCCACCCAACGACGTCCTAGCCGGCTGCCAGCCAGACGATCGCCCCGATGATCACGACGGCGAGGACGACCGCACCGGCCACGATGAGCCGGGTCGGTCTGGCCGGCGGCACCGGTTCCTCGCGCTGGACGAAGGCCTGGAACGCTTGGGTGTTGCCGCTCCGGTCGGCGTACTGGTCAGACATGCGCTGCACCCTAGCGGACGTCCGCGCTGTTGGCGGCCCCCGAACGCCGGCGTGTCCGATCATCGACATCAATGCAACCGACCCGGCGGCACGGCGTCGGTAAGCTCGGCGCCGTGCCGGAGCAGCGCGGGACGCGGTCCTGGTGGGGGTGGGGTCTCGCCGGTCTCGCCCTGGACGCCGACGCGTGCGCCCGGCTCGCCGGGCGGGTACGCCCGTTCCTGCCCCTCGACGGCGAGCTGACCCCGATCCCGGACCCGCCCGCGCTCGGCCCGTCGCGGTTGAGCCCGCCGCGGGCTCTCGCCCCGATGTGCCGCGCCGACGACGTGAGCCGGGCGGCGCACGCGCGCGGTAAGGCGTACCGCGACGTGGTGGCCAACCTGACCGGGCGCACGGACCGGGCGCCAGACGTCGTGGCGTACCCCCGGAGCGAGGCCGAGGTGATCGCAGCGTTGGACTGGGCCGCGGATGCCGGAGCGGTCGTCGTGCCGTTCGGTGGCGGCACCAGCGTGGTAGGCGGCGTCGAGTACCGCGGTGACCGGCCCTGGCTCGCGCTCGACCTGACCCGGCTGGCGGGCGTCTCCGAGGTGGACACCGTCAGCCTGGCGACGCGCGTGCGTGGCGGCACGTTCGGCCCCGATCTCGAGTCCGCGTTGCGCCCGGCCGGGCTGACCCTGCGCCACTACCCGCAGAGCTTCGAATTCTCCACCGTGGGCGGTTGGCTGGCCACGCGGGCGGCTGGCCATTTCGCCACCGGCGCCACCCACATCGACGACCTGGTCGAGGGGCTGCGCGTGGTCACCCCGGTCGGCGTGGCCGAGTCCCTGCGCGTCCCCGCCTCCGGGGCCGGCCCGTCGCCGGATCGGTTTTGGCTGGGCTCAGAGGGCACGCTCGGCGTCATCGCCGAGGCCTGGCTGCGGGTACGCCGCCGGCCCCGGTTCCGGGCCCGGGCCGCGATCCGCTTCGACGACTTCGGGTCCGCCGTCGCCGCCACGCGCGACGTCGCCCAGTCGGGCCTGGCGCCGGCGAACTGCCGGCTGCTCGACCCCCTCGAGGCGATGCTGGGCGCGGCGGTCATCGACGGATCGAGCCGCCTGTTGTTGGGATTCGAGTCCGCCGACCAGCCGGTCACCGCGGCACTCGCCCGGGCGGTCGAGCTGTGCCGAGGCCACGGCGGCGCGGTCGACGAGTCGACCGCCGACTCCGCCGCGGAATGGCGCGACACGTTCCTGCGCGCGCCGTACCTGCGCGACGGGCTCGCCAGGCTCGGCGTCGTCGTCGAGACCGTCGAGACGGCCTGCACCTGGTCGGAGCTGGACGAGTTGCACGCGGCCGTGGTCGCCGACGTCGCCGAGGCGGGCATCGAGGCCACCGGCTCGCCCGCGGTCGTCACCTGCCGATTCACCCACGTCTACCCGGACGGCCCAGCCCCGTACTTCACCGTGTACGCGGCGGGCCGGCGCGGCGCCGAGGTCGAGATCTGGGACCGCCTCAAACGGGTCGCCGCCGACGCGATCACGGCGCACGGCGGGACCGTCACGCACCATCACGCGGTCGGACGCGATCACCGGCCGTGGTATGACCGGCAGCGGCCCATGCCGTTCGCGCTCGCGCTCGCCGCGGCGAAACGGGCGCTCGACCCCGCGGGCATCCTCAACCCCGGCGCCCTCCTCGATTGACTGGCCGGTCACAATCGTCCGCATGCCCCGCCGCTTCGCGAACGCGCTGCTCGCACGCCGCGTCGCGCCCGCCCTCGTCGCGCCCGCCCTCGCCGCGGCCGTCCTCGGCGCCGCCGGGCTGGCCGGCTGTGGCGCACCCCAGCGGGCGACGGCACCTACACCGCGGGCCGGGCTCGGCACGGCGCCGGGCGTGGCCGCCCACGCGAGCGACGCGGCACCGGGCGCGCCGAGCGTCGCGCCGGCGAGCGCGTACGCAGTCGGGTCCCGCGAGATCTCGGTCAACCGGGGCGGGACTCGCCCGATGCAGACCACGATCTGGTACCCGGCAACCGGCCGCGCCGGTGGCGCGCCACGCGGTGGACCGCCGGTGGCCAGCGGCCGGTTCCCGGTCGTGATCTTCAGCCACGGCCTGACCGGCCTGCCGGGTGACTACCGGGCGCTGCTGACCCGGTGGGCGGCGGCCGGACTCGTCGTGGTCGCGCCGGCGTACCCGCACACCAGCCGCGGCGTCGCCCGCTTCGACGTGCTGGATGTGATCAACCAGCCGGCGGACGCGTCGTACGCGCTCGGCAAGGTGCTCGCCCTCGACGGTGCCGCCGGCGACCCGCTGCGTGGGCATCTGCGGCGCGATCGGGTCGCGGCGGGCGGGCATTCGGCCGGCGCAATCACCACGGTCGGTCTCTTCACCGCCGGTCGCGACGAGCGGCTGGTCGCGGGGGTCGTGCTGGCCGGCAACGCGGTCGGGGTGGGCGACTCGTTCACCGGCCGAGCCGCGCCGCTGCTGTTCGTGCATGGCGAAGCAGATCAAGTCACGCCGTACGGGCTCGCCCGGGCCGCGTACGCCCGCGCGCCGTGGCCCAAGGCATTCCTCACGATGCCCCGAGAGGGCCACATCGACCCCTACCTGCGGCCCGACGCGCCGGCATTCCGCGCCGTGGCGGCGACCACGACGGACTTTCTGCGGTGGGCGCTGTACGGCGACGCCACCGCCAAGGCGCGGCTGGGACGCGACGCCGCACGCGCCGGCACCCTCGCGAACCGCCTGTAGCGGCTCAGCGGCTGTGGTCCAGCACCACCTTGCCGAACACGTCCCCCGCAGCTAGCCGTTCGAACGCGTTCCGCACCTCCGAGAAGCCGTAGACGCGGTCCACGATCGGCCGCACCACTCCGTTCGCGCACAGCTCGAGCAGCTCCGCCAGCTCGCTCGCCGTGCCCATCGACGAGCCGAGGATCTCCAGCTGGAACGCGAAGACGCGGCGCAGGTTGAGTGGCGCCTCGGCGCCGGTCGTGGCGCCGGACACCACGATGCGCGCGCCCTGCCCGGCGCACTTCATCGAGTGGTCGAACGTCGCCGGCCCGACCGTCTCGATCACGACGTCCACGCGCTCGGGGAGCCGGGCGCCAGGCTCGACCGCCGTGGCGCCGAGCGCCGCGATGCGCGCACGCTTGCCCGGGTCACGGCTCGTGGCGTACACCCGCTTGCCCAGGGCGTGCGCGAGCACGACGGCCGCGGTGGCGACGCCACCGCCCGCGCCCTGCACGAGCACTGCCTCCCCCTCGGCCACCCGGCCACGCGAGGTCAGCATGTGGTACGCCGTGAGCCACGCGGTCGGCAGGCAGGCCGCGTCGATGAAGGAGACCGCGGTCGGCTTGGGGACAAGGTTCCCCCGCGGCACGGCGACCCGCTCGGCGATCGTGCCGGGGTGCTTCTCAGAGAGGAGCGTGAAGCCGCGCGGGTCTGACTTGTCGGGTATCACGGCGTGCACGACCACCTCGTTGCCGTCGGGGTCGACACCCGCCGCGTCGCAGCCGAGCACCATCGGCAGCTGCTCCTCGGTGAGGCCCACTCCGCGCAGCGACCACAGATCGTGGTGGTTGAGCGCGCTGGCCCGTATGTCGACCGTGACCCAGTCGTCGTCGGGGTGCGGCGGCTCGGGGGCATCGCCGACGGTCAGGCCGGCGAGCGGGTCGGTCGGGTTGATGGCGGAGGCGAATGCGGCACGCATGCCGCGACGCTATCGCTTCCCGCCGCGGTCAGCGCACGACACCATCCCGGCGGGCGGCCGCCGCGACGGCCGCCGCGACGGCTGGGGCCACGCGTGGATCCAGCGGGCTGGGCACGATCGCGTCCGCCGTCAGCGCCTCGGCGACCACCCCCGCGATGGCGTCCGCGGCGGCGACCTTCATGCCCTCGGTGATCCGGGTGGCCCGGGCGTCGAGCGCGCCGCGGAACACGCCGGGAAACGCGAGCACGTTGTTGATCTGGTTGGGAAAGTCGCTCCGGCCGGTGGCCGCCACCGCGGCGTACCGCGACGCGACGTCCGGATGCACCTCGGGCACCGGGTTGGCGAGGGCGAACACGATGCCCCGCGGTGCCATGCCGGCGACCGCCGACTCGTCGATGCTGCCGCCGGAGACCCCGATCAGCACGTCCGCGCCGACGAGCGCGTCGGCGACCGACCCGTCCACCCGTCGGGTCCCGGTCAGCGCGGCCAGTTCGGCCTTCGGCGCGGTCAGGTCGGTCCGTCCAGCGTGGATGATGCCGCGCGAGTCGCACACGACCGTGCGTCCGGCGTCGACGCCGCCCGCGATCAGCATCTTGGTCACGGCGATGCCGGCCGCGCCCGCCCCGTTGACGACCACCCGGAGGTCACCGAGCTTGCGATCGAGCAGCGCCGCGGCGTTGCGCAGCGCGGCGAGCACGACGATCGCCGTGCCGTGCTGGTCGTCGTGGAACACCGGTATCGGCAGCGCGTCATCGAGCCGGCGCTCGATCTCGAAGCACCGCGGCGCGCTGATGTCCTCGAGGTTGATGCCACCGAACGACGGTGCCAGCGCGGTCACCGCCGCCACGATCTGGTCGACGTCCTGCGTGTCGAGGCAAATCGGGACCGCATCCACGCCGCCGAACTGCTTGAACAGGATCGCCTTGCCCTCCATGACCGGCATCGCGGCCCGGGCTCCGATGTTGCCCAACCCGAGCACCGCCGAGCCGTCGGTCACCACCGCAACCACGTGCGAGACCCAGGTGTACGAGTCGGCGAGCGTTGGATCCGCCGCGATGGCCTCGCACACCCGAGCGACCCCCGGGGTGTACGCCAAACTGAGGTCCTCCCGGCTGGTCAGCGGGACGGTCGACGCCACGGCCATCTTGCCGCCGCGGTGCAGCGCGAAGACGGGGTCGGTCTGATCCACAGTGGATGATGCCATCGGAAGACTCCAGGGACTGGCGCGGACGGAATGCGGTGCGGGGGTCTCCCGGGCCTTCCGCGGAGCATAACACCAAGATCTACTTCGAGGTGGGGCGGCTCAGAGCCGTCCGGGGCGGGGCCAGTACCGCACCACCGCCCGCCCGACGACATCGGCAACGCCGTACGCCCGCGAGTCGTCGGTGGCGAGGCCGTTGTCACCGCGTACCCACCAACCGCCCTCCGTGGCGCGGACCGCACGCTTGACGACGAGCAGGTCTGGGCGGGCGCGGAAGCGTGCGATCACCACGTCACCGGCCCGGACCGCGCGCCCGCCGCGGCGCACCAGCACGGCGTCGCCGGCCCGCAGCGTGGGCGCCATCGAGGGACCCTTCACGAGCACCGCGTAGAACGGCAGCCGCACAATTCACCTCTCGCTGCCGGACCCCCTCGCCAGGAGTAGGGTCGACCTTCGAGGATCATCGCAAACCGTTCTGGAGGGTCCCAATGCGACTTCCGCGCATGCTCGCGCCGCGCACAGTTGTCCACGCACACTGCGACTTGCCCTGCGGCGTCTACGACCCGGCTCAGGCCCGGATCGAGGCTGAGTCGATCAAGGGGATCGACGAGAAGTACGCGGCCAACACCGACCCGGAGTTTCGCACCCGTGCCCTGTTCATTAAGGAGCAGCGTGCCGAGCTGGTCAAGCACCACTTGTGGGTGCTGTGGACGGACTACTTCAAGCCGCAGCACTTTGAGAAGTACCCGAACCTGCACCAGCTCTTCAATGAGGCCACCAAGCTGGCCGGCGCCGCGGGCACGAAGGGCTCGTCCGACGTCGCCAAGGCCGACGAGCTGCTGCAGAAGATCGACGAAATTGCCAAGATTTTCTGGGAAACCAAGCAGGCTTAGATCAGCGAGCAAATCGGAATGCGTGTCGAGCTCCGTGGTGGTCACCAGGGCCGCAACCCGATGGTGATGTGAGCAGGCAGCCCTTCGCGATCCGGCCGGCACGTCCCGAGGACGTGCCGGCCGTCGTCGCCATGGTGCACGAGCTCGCCGCGTACGAGCGGGCGCCCGACCGGTGCCGCCTCACCCCGCAGCAGTTACACGCGGCGTTGTTCGGCCCCAGCCCCGCGCTGTTCGGACACGTAGGCGTCGACGCGGCGGACCGAGCCGTGGCGTACGCCCTCTGGTTCTTGAACTTCTCCACCTGGGAGGGCGAGCACGGCATCTACCTGGAGGACATCTACGTCCAGCCGGCGGCGCGCGGCGCCGGGCTCGGGCGAGACCTGCTCGCCACGCTCGCCGAAATCTGCGTCGAACGCGGATACCTTCGCCTCGACTGGTGGGTATTGCACTGGAATCCCGCGCGCGAGTTCTACGACGCGATCGGGGCGCGTCACCAGGACGAGTGGCTGCCCTACCGGCTCGAAGGGCCCGCGCTGAGGAGACTCGCCTCGCGGGCAGGCGCCGGGGCCGGGTGACCGCTAGAGTCCGAGCCGGGGGGATGGCGCCGGTGAGTCAGATGACAGCGGAGTCGCATGCGGTGGTCGGCGAGGACATTGTGCGGCTGACCGTCCCCGCAGACGTCGGGTACCTCGGCGTGCTGCGCACGGCGACCGCCGGGCTGGCGGCCCGCCTGCACTTCGCGCTCGACGAGATCGAGGACCTGCGGATCGCCGTGGATGAGGCGTGCGCCATGCTGCTGGCGATCGCCACCGACGACGCCGAGCTGTCGTGCCGGTTCGCGGTCAGCGACAACGCGCTGACCGTCGAGGTCACGGCACCCATCACGGCCGGTGCGCGGCTGCCCGCCGCGTCGTCGTTCGCGTGGAAGGTGCTGACCGCGCTGACAACCGAGGCGTCCGCCGAGGCCGTGGGGGGGCGGGCGACGATCCGCCTGATCACCCGCCGGCTCGAGCCGCGGCACGGCGCCGGCTGAGGGAGCGACGGGCTCGGGCTCACGCGCGTTCCTCGGCGTCGTCCAGCGCGCGCAGGTTGTCCAGATGGATCTGCGCCGCCGCGACCGCCCCCTCCGCGTCCCCCGCCGCGATACACCGCAGCAGCTCTCGATGCTCGGCGTCGAGCCGGACCCAGAAGCTCCGTGGCAGCGGCTCGGCTAGCTCCGGTCCGTTCGCGACCTGGTACAGGGGCCGGGTGAGCAACTCATACAGCGGGTTGCCGGTCGCCGCGCCGAGCGCGGCGTGGAACTCCCGGTGGGCGTCGACCATACGGGTGACCGGGTCTCTTTTCGGGTCGAAGAGCGCGGCGCGCAGCGCGTCGAGGTCGTCGTCCGTGCGCCGCCGCGCGGCCAGGCCGGCCGCGGGGACCTCGAGCATCTCGCGGACCTCGATGAGCGCCATCGCGTCGACCACAGCGCTGGCGAGCATCAGGCTCACGCCGGTCCGCAGGGTGTCGCCGAGCTGTTCCGCGCTGGGATGGGCGACGAAGCTGCCGCCGCTGACGCCCCGGGTGGTCACGATGAGGTGCTGGCTCGCCAGGAGGCGTAGCGCCTCGCGGACCGTGCTGCGGCTGACCCCGGAGCGGGCGCACAGCTGCGGCTCGGTCGGGAGGCGTTGGCCCGGGAGCAAGGCTCCGGACGTGATCTGGGCGCGGAGGTCGTCCGCCAGTGCCTGGTACGCCGGCGGGCGTACCGCCTGCTCAACCCTCACGGACCCACAGCCTACGGTGAAATCCCGGCCAGGCGGGTCGTCAGCTCGTGCGATTCCGGTCGGTCAAACCGAGGGCCCGCGTCGTCGACGGTGTCACGAGGAGGCCGCAGCCGACCAGGCCCAGCACGATCACCGGGAAGCCGAGCCAGCCGACCCCGCCCTGGATCATGTAGTAACCGATCGGAAGCAGGAAGAGTTGGAGGGCAACGGCAGGGCCCCGGGCCCCTCCCCGGCGCTGCCAGAGCGCCCTGGCGAGCAGCGCGAGGGCGGCGGCGGCCGCGAACGCGAACGCCGTCACCGCGAGCGCCGCGCCGAGCTCCGTCGCCTCCGCGGTGAGGTCCTCGTACACGAGGAACGCGCCGACGACTCCGAGGCCGACCGCCTCGATGATCAGCAGCCAGATTGCCCACCGCAGCGGGGCCGGGGCCGGCCCCGCGGTTCTCCCGATGGTCACGGGCACAAACCATACCTGCGTACGCCGAGGCCCGGCCCGGTACAGTGCCGGCCATGCGCGCCCTTTTGGTGGTCAACCCCAACGCCACCACCACCAGCGAACGCGGCCGGGACGTCCTTGTGCGCGCGCTGCGTAGCGAGGTCGACCTGGAGGTCGCCTACACCCGGCGGCGCGGGCACGCGATGGCCCTGGCCCGTGAGGCCGCCGAGCGCGGCGCGGACCTGGTCGTGACCCTCGGCGGAGACGGGACGATCAACGAGGCGGTCAACGGGGTCATGGCCGTTCCCGCCGACCGCCGGCCGGCGCTGGCGGCCGTGCCGGGCGGTTCGACGAACGTGTTCGCCCGCGCGCTCGGGCTCCCCGGCGACTGGGCCGAGGGCACGGGAATCATCCTCGAGGCGCTGCGCGAGGGCCGGAGCCGCACGATCGGGCTGGGGCTCGCGGACGACCGGTACTTCACGTTCTGCGCCGGCCTCGGGCTGGATGCCGCGGTCGTACACCGCGTCGAGCGTGCCCGGCTCCGCGGGCGCGTGTCGACACCGGCGCTGTACATCCGATCGACCGTCGCTCAGTACTTCCTCGGGTCAGACCGCAGGCATCCGGCCATCACGCTGGAGCGGCCCGGCGAGCCGCCCGAGGGCGAGCTCGCAACCGTGATCATCCAGAACACGGCGCCGTGGACGTACCTGGGCGAACGACCGATCAGCCCCAACCCCGATGCCTCCTTCGACCTGGGTCTGGACGTCATGGCGCTGCGCGCGCTGCACGTGCCCAGCACCGCGCGGACGGCACTGCAGATCCTGTCGCGCCGGCCCGATCCCCGGGGTCGGCAGGTCCTTCGGCTGCACGACGTCGACGAGTTCACGTTGCGCGCGGCGCGGCCGCTCGCGTACCAGCTGGACGGCGACTACCTGGGCGAACGGGACAAGGTCCGGTTCACCAGCGAGCCCGCGGCACTGCGCGTAGTGTCCTGACGAAGGCACGACTGACGTCGGGTCGACGGTGGCCCGTACTTAAGACATATGCGCAGAATGCTGGCGAGAGGTCACGCAGAGTATTACGTTGATTACTGGCTGTCGCATACCGGGGGCCGGGCACGTAGGGCTGTTTCGGACAATTCGGTCGTGAGCTTGCTCACCCGTCCGGACTTTTTCCGAGCACCCCCCTTGACATCGCGAATCTTCGTGAAAGCATTCACAAGCGAAATGAGTTGCCGGGGCGACCTGGCGCTCTCCATACGGCTACATCGCCTGCTCACGCGGCAGCGGTCGGACTGGCGCTTTCGCCGACGATGAACCGCTCTCGCGGACGCACATAGGGAAGATCCACCACTGCCACCTATCCACGAGGAGTGTTGCCGCCATGGACTGGCGCCACCGTGCTGCCTGCCGCGACGAGGACCCGGAGCTGTTCTTCCCGATTGGGACGTCCGGCCCGGCTCTCCTGCAGGTCGAGCAGGCCAAGGCGGTCTGCCGGCGCTGCTCCGCGACCGATGAGTGCCTCCGGTGGGCCCTCGAGACCGGTCAGGACGCCGGCGTCTGGGGCGGGATGAGCGAGGAAGAGCGGCGTGCCGTCAAGCGCCGTGGCGGCCTGCGGGTTCGAGCTCACTCCGCCTGACCGACCGACACCGAAAGCAGCTACGCCCCGGGGCGCACTCCGGGGCGTTTTGCTGCCCGCCGGGCGGGGCGGCGCTCCCTCTGCGCCGATCATGCACTCCCACGTCGATCATGGGCTCGTTGTCGTGCCTCCGCGATCAACTCACGGCAACAACTCCATGATCGACGGCAGGGGCCATGATCGATGCGGCGCGGGCTGCCGCGTCGGCACGGGCCAGAACCAGGTCGGCGAGCTCGGGCGCGTCGCACAGCGGCGCGGCCACGCCGACGGCGCCCGCGGCGCGGGCGCCGTCGGCGCCCGCCTCATAGAGCCTTCCGGGCGCCAGGAAGTACGCGGCGACCGCGACCCGCCGGGCGCCCGCCGCCCGCATCCGGGCCACCACCTCGCCGGGCGTCGGCGCCGCGGCCGAGGCGTACGCGGCCTCGACCGGCACACCGAGCCGCCCGCCCAGTGCGGCGCCCGCGTACGCGACGGTCTCTCGCGCCGCTGGGTCCCTGGTGCCGGCCGCGGCCAGCACGATTGCGTCGAAGCCCGGCCCGGCGGCGTCCATCTCGGACAGCCGTCGACCCAGACCAGCCACGAGCGACGGGTGGACCTCGCCGTTCACCGGCCCGAGCACGTCGGCAACCACCACGGGCATCCGCAGCCCGTCCCGCCGCGCGGCCGCGAGCACCGCGGGGATGTCGACCCGCCCGTGGTACGCGGCGGTCATGAGGAGCGGGACGACGACGGCGCCCGGCCGGCCCTCGCCCTGGAGGGCGGCGAGCACCTGGGCCGGGCGCGGCAGCGCGTGTTCGAGGAACGCCACCCGCACGTGCACGCCCGGCCGGGCGGCACTGACCGCGGACGCGAGCGCGCGGGTGGCCGCGGCCGCTCGGGGATCCCGGCTGCCGTGCGCCACCAACAGGAGAGACCTCATCCCGTGTGCAGCCCGCACTCGGTCTTGTCGAACATCGGCCAGCGCCCCGCCCGGGGGTCCTCCCCCGCCCTCGTTCGCCGCGTGCACGGCCAGCAGCCCACCGAGGCGTACCCCTGCGTGATGAGCGCGTTGACCGGCACGTCGTACCGGGCGATGTACGCGTCGACGTCGGCCTGGGTCCACGTCGCGAGCGGATTCACCTTCACCTTGCGGCGGCCGGCCTCGAAGTGGACGACCGGGGTGTTGGCCCGGGTCGGCGACTCGTCGCGGCGGAGCCCGGCGGCCCACGCGTCGTAGTCGGCGAGCGCCCGCTCGAGTGGCTCCACCTTGCGCAGGGCGCAGCACGCGTCCGGATCGCGGGCGAACAGCCGCGGGCCGTACAGCGCGTCCTGTCGGCCCACGGTGAGCCGCGGCCGGATCGACCGGACGTTGACCGGCATCGTCGCGGCGACCTGCTCGCGCACCCGCAGCGTCTCGTCGAAGTGCAGCCCCGTGTCGAGGAAGACGACATCCACACCGGGCACCACCCGCGAGACCACATGCACGAGCACCGCGTCCGCGAACGAGCTGGTCACGCAGAACCGGGGCCCGAACGTGTCCGCGGCCCACCGCACGATCTCCTCGGCCGGCGCACCCTCGAGCGATCGACCGGCCTCTTCGGCCAGCGAGCGCAGCTCGTCGACCGGCCCCGCGCTGAGCGACACCAGGTTCGTGGTCATCAGGAGTCCCCCTTGGAGAGCAGGCCGAGGAACGTGACGGAGAAGACCCGGGTGCACGAACGGCACTCCCACGCGCCGTGCGCGCGTTCATTGGGGCGCAGGTCCTCCTCGCCGCAGTACGGGCAGTACATGGGCGCCGCCCTCGTATCCGCGCTCACCGAAGTTCCTCCTCATCCACCCGCATCACCCACGATGCGAACGGCTCGCCGTCAGTGCGGCCGGCGAGGTACCGGCGGGCGAGCCGCTCGACGTAGTCCGGCAGCTGGTCCGACGTCGTCTTCAGGCCGCGCAGCTTGCGGCCGAAGCCGGCGGTCTGGCCCTCGGCCAGGCCGAGTCCGCCGCCGAGGTGCACCTGGAAGCCCTCCACCTGGGTGCCGTCGGGTCCGACCACGAGCTGGCCCTTCAGGCCGATGTCGGCGATCTGCGTGCGCGCGCACGCGTTCGGGCAGCCGTTGAGGTGAATCGAGATGTCGGCGTCGAACTCGGCCAGCCGCTCCTCCAGCCGGGCGACGAGGTCGGCCGCGCGTGCCTTGGTCTCGACGATCGCCAGCTTGCAGAACTCGATGCCGGTGCAGGCCATCGTGCCGCGCCGCCACGCGGAGGGCGTGGCGTCGAGCCCGATGCGGCGCAGCGCGGACACCAGCGCCGCGGTCCGCTGCGGCTCGACGTCCAGGACCACGAGCTTTTGGTACGGCGTGAGCCGCACCCGTCCGCTGCCGTGCGCCTCGACGACGTCGGCGATCGCGGCCAGTTGCGAGCCCGAGACCCGGCCCGCCACCGGTGCCGCCCCGACGTACGCCAGCCCGTCGCGCTGCCGGTGCACGCCGATGTGGTCGATCGGCCGCTCGGGCAGGTCCGGGGCGGGTCCGTCAACGAGGCCTCGGTGCAGGTACTCGGTCTCCAGCACCTGCCGGAACCTCGCCACACCCCAGTCGGCCACGAGGAACTTCAGGCGGGCCCGGTGGCGCAGCCGTCGATAGCCGTAGTCGCGGAAGACGCCCACGACGCCGGCCCACACGTCGGGCACCTCGTCCAGCGGCACCCACGCGCCGAGCCGCTTCGCGAGCATCGGGTTGGTCGACAGCCCACCGCCGACCCACAGGTCGAACCCCGGCCCGTGCTCCGGATGCACGGCCCCGATGAACGAGACGTCGTTCGCCTCGTACGGCACGTCGGGCAGCCAGGCGATCGACGACTTGAACTTGCGCGGCAGATTGGAGTACTCAGGGCTGCCGATGTACCGGCGGACGATCTCCCGGATCGCGGGCGTCGCGTCGACGACCTCGGCCGCGGCCACCCCCGCCATCGGGCTGCCGAGCAGCACCCGGGGGCAGTCGCCGCACGCCTCGGTCGTGTGGAGCCCGACCGCTCCGAGCTTGCGCCAGATCGCCGGCACGTCCTCGATCCGGATCCAGTGCAACTGGACGTTCTGCCGGTCGGTGATGTCGGCGCTGTCCCAGGCGTACCGCCGGGAGACGTCTGCGATCGTCCGCAGCTGGTCCAGGTCGAGCTGGCCGCCGTCGACGCGGATACGCAGCATGAAGTACTCGTCGTCCAGCTCCTGCGGCTCGAGGATCGCCGTGCGACCGCCGTCGATGCCCGGCCTGCGTTGCGTGTACAGGCCCCACCAGCGGAACCGGCCGCGGAGGTCGGCGGGGTCGATGCTCGCGAAGCCGCGTACGGCATAGATGTCCTCGATCCGCGCGCGGACGTTGAGCGGATCGTCGTCCCTCTTGGTGCGCTCATTGGGGTTGAGCGGCTCGCGATGGCCGAGCGCCCACTGGCCCTCGCCGCGCGGACGGCGGACCGGGCGGTCCGGCGCGGTCGCCGATGGCGCGGGCGGTGCGGTGGTTACGGTGGTGACCGCCATCGCGGCGTCCTCCTACAGGTGGTGGACGCGCGTGCGCGCCGGCCGCCCGCCTCACACGGGCGAGACGACATCGTCGAGAGAGAACCGGCGCGGAGGTGCGCGCCCGAGAACTGGGATCGGGCGGCGTCAGCGAGCCGGACAGATGGCGCTGCGAACGCGACCGTAGTCGACGTGGCGACGAGCCACGAAGCGGCGCTCGACAGCGGATGTCATGGGCGTCAGCCTCTCACGAGGCGTGCCGATGTGTCACCGAGGGTCCAGATTTCGGGAGTGTGTTACCCGACACGTTTCAGCGCCGGCCCAGCGGGACGACGAGGACCGCCTCGGTGCCGCCGCCCGCGCGGTTGCGCAGTTCGATCCTGCCGCGCAGCTCGCCCGTGGCGAGCGTACGCACGATCTGCAGCCCGAGCCGCTGGCTGCTGGTCGGGTCGAAGCCGCCGGGCAGGCCCTGTCCGTCATCGGCGACCGTGACGTGCAGCTGCTTGCGGAACCGGTGGGCACCGACCACCACCTCGCCGTGCGCGCCGGGTCCGAAGCCGTGCTCGACGGCGTTGAGCAGCAGTTCGTTGAGCACCATCACGAGCGGGGTCGCCACCTCGGCCGGGAGTACGCCGAACGTACCCTCCCGGCGCATCACGACCTTGGACTCGGGCGAGGCGACCTCCACGGCGGCAGCCGCGACGCGGTCCACGATGCCATCGAACTCCACCGTCTCGTCGCTAGCCATCGCGAGCGTCTCGTGGACCAGCGCGATCGAGGCGACCCGGCGAACCGACTCCTCGAGGGCGGACCTCGCCTCGGGCGCCCCCACCCGCCGCGCCTGCAGGCGGAGCAGCGCCGCGACGGTTTGCAGGTTGTTCTTGACCCGGTGGTGGATCTCCCGGATCGTGGCGTCCTTGGTGATGAGGGCGCGATCGCGCCGGCGTACCTCCGTGATGTCCCGGACCAGGACCAGCGCGCCGATCGGCACCCCCGCGGGCATCAGCGGCAGGGCCCGCATGAGGACGGAGGCGTTGCGGGTGTCGACCTCCTTGCGGGCCGGGGAGTCCCCGCGCAGCGCGGCCAGCACGCGGCCGGCGACGTCCGTGCCCTCGAGGGGGTCGTCCGCGAGCCGGCCGGCCAGCTCGGCCAGATCCTCGCCGACGAGGTGGGAGGCGAAGCCCAGCCGGCGGAACGCCGACTGCGCGTTCGGGCTGGCGTACGTCACCTTGCCGCCCGCGTCCAGCCGGACGAGGCCGTCGCCGACCCGCGGCGCGGAGGTCATCTCGCCCTGATGCCGGGGCGGTGGGAACGTGCCGTCGGCCACCATCTGGGCCAGGTCGTCGGCCGTAGTCAGGTAGTTGAGCTCGAGCTGGCTGGGCGTACGCGCGGTGGACAGGTTCGTGTCCCGCCCGACCACGGCGACGATCTCACCGGCTTCGTTGTCGGCGTCTCGCCGGCGGACCGGGATCGCCTCGTGGCGGGCGGGTGTGTCGCCGTACCAGACCGGGTCGCCCTCCCGCCAGATGCGCCCGTGGCCGAACGCGATCGCCAGGTGCGCCACCTCCGGGCCGCCGACGATGTGACCGACCTGGTCGTCCTGGTACGCCGTCGGGGCGGTCGTCGGGCGCACCTGCGCGACGCACAGGAACTCGGGGCGGCCGTCGCCCGACCGCGTGACCGGCACCCACAGTAGAAGGTCGGCGAAGGACAGATCGGAGATCAGCTGCCAGTCGCCGGCGAGCCGGTGCAGGTGGTCGATGTCGGGGAGGCCGAGGTTGGTGTACTCCTCGACCAGGTCGCGCAGGGTGGACACGCCGCTAGCCTGTCACGCCACGTTGATCATGGCGGTCAGAGCGTGGCGGTGACCTTGTGCAAGCCGCGGGGAGCGTCCGGATCCTCGCCCCGCGCCAAGGCCAGCGCGAGCGCGAGCCGCTGCATCGGAAGGATGTCGAGCAGCGGGGCGTACCGCTCGTCGACCTCGGGCACCGCGATCCGGGCGGCGGCGGCCGGCACGTCGGCCGGGCCGATCGCGACCACGTCGGCGCGCCGCTCACCGAGCCGGGCGAGCACGTCGCGCATCGCCGCGCCGCCTGGGCCTGCCCCGACGACGGCCAGCACCGGCACGGCCTGATCGGCCATGGCGAGCGGCCCGTGCAACAGATCGGCACCGGAGAACGCGAGCGCGGCCAGGTACGAGGTCTCCATCAGCTTGAGCGCCGCCTCGCGGGCGGTCGGGTAGGCGTACCCCCGCCCGGTCGTCACCATCCGCGCGGCGAACCGGTACCGCGGCGCGAGCTCCGCCGCGGTCGGATCCTCCAGGACCTTGGCCGCGAGCTCGGGCAGGGTGGCCAGGGCGGCAAGCTCGGATTCGGGCAACCCCCCGCCGCCGGCGCGCACCCCCTCGACGAGCAGGAGCAGGGCGAGCAGCTCGGCGGTGTACGTCTTCGTCGCCGCGACCGCCCGCTCGTGCCCGGCGTCGACGTCGATGGACAGCTCGGCGGCCTCCGCGAGCGGCGACCCGGGATTGTTGGTGACCGCCAGCGTCAACGCGCCAGTCCCGCGGGCAACCCGCAGCACCTCGCACAGGTCGGGCGAGCCGCCGCTCTGGCTCACCCCGACCACGAGCGCCTGGGACAGGTCGGGCCGCGCGCCGTAGACCGTGATCGCGCTCGGCGACGCGAGCCCGGCCGGCACGCCGAGCCGGATCTCGGTCAGGTACGCCCCGTACAGCGCCGCGTGGTCGGACGTGCCCCGCGCCGTGAACACGACGTGGTGCGGTCGCCGCTCGGCGATCGTGGCCGCCACCCGGGCGATGTGAGCGGTCCGCGCTGGCTCCAGCAACCGCGCGTACATCTGCGGTTGTTCGGCGATGTCCGCCGCCATCCCGCTGCCCCGCTGCGTCGTCACGTGCCCTCCCCACCGCCGTCGTGCGCGCTCGCCGCGCATTTCGTGCGCAGTCTTGCACGTTCGACGCCGAGATCGCAACAGTACGCGCAGGACTGCGCACTCGCCCCACCCCACTCCGCGACGCACCACTCCCCTCCCGCGCCGATCATGACGTTTCCGCCCGACACCCGGGGGCGGAGTCAAGGGGTGAGTGCAACGGTCGGGTCGGTGGGGGTGGCGAGCAGGTAGTCGGCGAGGGCTTGGCTGGGGTTGCGCCAGCCCAGGGTTTGGCGGGGGCGTCCGTTGAGTTCGTGGGCGACCGCGTCCAGGCCGG
>DASXRC010000110.1:0-7227 GCA_036506795.1 Micromonosporaceae bacterium | reverse complement strand
GAGCTGATCGGTGGTGAGCCGTAGCGCGTCCGGTCCAATGTGGAGCTCCTGGAGCGTGCCGCCAGGGCCGGTGCGGGCTCGCACGTGGCCGCGCGGCGAGGTCGCCTCGGCGTACTGCTCGGCCAGGTGGGCCTGCATCTCGGTGAGCCGTTCGACCTGACGCTGCGCGTAATCGACCAGCTCGCCGAGGCTGTTGATGTCACCCACGTCGCCCGCCCCCTTCCTCGAGCCGCCCGCGCGATGGCATGCTGGGCGCCATGCCTGGGGACCCTACCGCGCTGCTGGCTCCCGTGGTCCGGCCCCTGCTGCGCTCGGGTGAACAGCTGCGCCTCGCGGCCCGCGTCCGCACCGATCCGGGTGTCACCGAGCGCATCCCGCTCGGCCGCGAGCTGGCCGGCCTGGTCAACCCGCTCGGCTGGTTCGGCCTCGACGGCGACCCCGGCCACCTGGTGCGCCGGCTCACCTGGGGGTACGCCGTCGTCGGGCCGGACCGGTGCCTGGCCCGCGACGTGTACGCCGTGGTGGACGAGCAGATGACGAGGTCCGCGCTGGCGGTAACCGCCCAGCGGCTCATCGTCGTCGGGTTGCGTCCGACGGGGCGTACCGAGCAGACCGCGGACGGCGGCCACGTCACCGAGAGCGGGGTCGTCGTGGGCGAGTGGCCGCGGGCGGTCCTGCGCGGTGCGGTGCGGACACCGCGCGGCGTCTTGCGCCGCGGGCGGTTCGAGTTGTCGTTCGGCGACGGCTCGAGCTGTGCCCTGCTCTGCGAATGGCCGCCACAGGCCGGGCCGCTCGTCACGGAACTCGCGGCACCGGTGTCACGGCCGGGTACCTGAGCTTGGGGAGGACGAGAGATGGCCGACGACGTCCGCGTACACCTCGACGCCCTCAGCCGGTACGCCGACGCGGCGGACGAGCTCGCCGAGCGGTTCGCCGAGGTTCGCCGCCAGCTCACCGACGCCGACGTGACGGCGGACAGCTTCGGGCTGCTGTCCGAGTCGCGCGAGGCCGAGCGGGTCTACGAGCAGCGGTGCGGCGACGGTCTTGAGGTGCTGGCGGCGGGAGAGGACGTCTTCGGCGACCTCGCGGTCGGCTTCCGGCAGATGCGGGACAACTACCGGGCCGCCGACGACGGCAGCGCCCGGCGCCTGGACGGCACCCGATGAGAGCGCCGAGCGGGGCCGAGCGGATCGAGCAGTGGCTGGGGCCGGCCGGCGCGGCGTACTCGGTCGTCAAGCCGATCGTCGAGTTCCTCGCGCATCCGCTGGACTCGGTGACCGGCGACCCGGACCAGCTGCGGGCGACGGCGGAGGCCTGGCGTGCCGCCGCCGACCAGGTGGAGCAGATCGCCGAGTCCGAACAGGACGCCCGCGTCGACCTGCTGTCCTATTGGGAGGGTGCGGCGGCCGAGGCCTTCGCGACCGAGATGGCCATGCTGAACCGATCCCTGCACGAGATCGCCGGACACTTCGACGGGACCGCCGAGCTCCTGGACGCGTCCGCGGAGGGCGCCCGCGAGGCGCAGGACCTCGTCGAGCAGATCGTCCGCGAGCTCATCGCGTGGGCCATCGTCACGATCCTCGTCGCGATCGCATCGTCGTGGATCACGTTCGGGGCGTCGGTCGCGGCCGGCGCCGCGGCCACCGGCGTGGAGGCCGGGCTCGCCGGAACGCGCGCGGCGGCGGTTGCGGCCCGGCTGGCGGCGCTGTTGCGGCGGGTGTCGGAGTTCCTGATGAGGATGAGCCGGTTCGCCAAGGAGTACGGGCTGCTGCGCGTGCACCGTGTCGGCGTACAGAACTGGGCGGCGGCCCGCTTCGCCTCCGCCAACGGCTACCAGCTCATCGCCACCAACTGGGTCATCAAGCAGACCATCGCGAAGCCGGCGCTCGGCCCCACCGTGGATCGGTTGACGGGCGCGGACAAGGCCTGGGATCTACCCCAGATTCTCTGACCCCAACCGAGCGTGCGCTACGGTGCTATCGACCGCTCCGCAGCGAAGCCGGTGCGAACCCGGCGCTGTCCCGCAACTGTGATGCCCTCGATCCGCGGCCCGGCCGGCCAGCGGTGGGGGTGAGCCAGGTCGCCTACGGCGTGGTCGCGAACAGCGCTCTCGAGGAAGGGCGCCTCGCGGGCGGGGCGAACCGGATCCCTGTCGGCGAAGCACCAGACCTCGACCGACAGGAGGATCAATGAGACGACGCTCCCCCACACTCCTCGGCGCGGCGATGACCGCCGCGCTAACCGCCTCGCTCTTCGCCGCCGGCTGCGGCGGAGGCACCAGCGACAGCGCCGACAAGCCGGCGCCACAAGCCAGCGCCAGCTTCCCGGTGACCGTCGGTTCGGTCACCCTCGACAAGCGCCCCGAGAGGATCGTCTCGTTGTCGCCGACCGCGACCGAGATGCTCTTCGCGGTCGGTGCGGGCAACCAGGTGACGGCGGCGGACAGCAACTCGAACTACCCCCCGGAAGCCCCGAAGACCGAGCTGTCCGGCTTCACGCCGAACGCGGAGGCGGTTGCGGCGAAGAACCCGGACCTGGTCGTGATCTCCAACGACACGAACAAGGTCGTGGACCAGCTCACCCGGCTGAAGATCCCGGTCTACCTGGCCCCCGCGGCGCAGACCCTCGACGACTCGTACGCTCAGCTCGCGTCCCTTGGCACCCTGACCGGCCACCCCGCGGAGGCGGCCGACGTGGTGCGCCGGATGAAGGACGACATCGCCAAGCTCACCAAGGATCTGCCGCAACGCTCGAAGAGGCTCACCTACTACTACGAGCTTGATCAGACGCTGTACTCGGTGACCAGCAAGACCTTCATCGGGTCGCTGTTCGCGTCCGTCGGGCTCGACAACATCGCCGACGCCTCGGACCCGAACGGGAGCAAGGGCGGCTACCCACAGCTGTCGCAGGAGGCGCTCGTGAAGGCGAATCCAGACATGATCTTCCTGGCAGACAGCAAGTGCTGCCAGCAGTCGCCGGAGACCGTGCGCGAGCGGCCCGGCTGGGCGGTCATCACGGCGGTGAAGACCGGTCAGATCGTTGCGCTCGACGATGACATAGCGTCCCGATGGGGGCCGCGCACGGTCGACCTGCTGCGCGCCATCGTCGACGCGGTGGCCAAGGTCCCTGCGTGACGGCGAGCGCCCGGGACGTGGCCGGCCCGGCGTACCGGCCGGGGCGCCTCGGGCCGGGTCAGGTCCGGCCCGGGCGGCTCCGGCCGCGCTGGCTGGTGGTCGGTGCGGTGGCCGTGCTGGTCGCCGCGCTGCTGGGCCTCGCACTGGGGCCGGTCCGCCTGCCCATCGCCGGTGTCGCGGCCGAGCTGCTCGACCTCGTCCCGGGCGTGCACCTGCACAGCGGGCTGAGCGACCGCGAGGTCGCCATCCTGACCGAGCTGCGGCTGCCGCGGGTGGTGCTGGGTCTGCTGGTTGGCGGGCTGCTCGCGCTGGCGGGCGGCGCGTACCAGGGCGTGTTCCGCAACCCGCTCGCCGATCCGTACCTGCTCGGGGTCGCCGCGGGGGCCGGGCTCGCGGTGACCGCGATGATCGCGGTGCGCGGCGGTACGAGCGGCGACGAGACCGTCAACCTTCCGGCCACCGTGCCGCTGGCCGCGTTCGGCGGGGCGCTCGGCGCCGTCGCGCTGACCTACGTCGTCGGCGCGGCCGGTGGCCGGGACCGGTCCCCGGCGACGCTGATCCTCGCCGGCGTCGCGGTCTCCAGCTTCCTCATCGCCGGACAGACCTACCTGATGCAGCGCAACGTCGAGACCATCCGAGAGGTGTACTCCTGGCTGCTCGGCCGGCTCGCCACCGCCGGCTGGCACGACGTGCTGCTGCTGCTCCCGTACGCCGCGGTCACGGCGACGGTCGTGCTGCTGCTGCGCCGGGAACTCGACGTGCTGTCGGTTGGCGACGAGGAGGCGGCCGGCCTCGGTCTGCACCCCCAGCGGTCGCGGTACATCCTGCTCGCGGCCGCCTCGCTCGGCACCGCGGCGGCGGTCTCCGTCTCGGGCCTGATCGGTTTCGTCGGGATCATCGTGCCGCATACCGTCCGGCTCCTCGCCGGCGCGAGCTACCGCGCGATCCTGCCGCTGTCGATGCTGTTCGGCGGTGCGTTCCTCACCGTCGCCGACCTGGCCGCACGCACCGTGGACGCACCCGCGGAGATCCCGATCGGCGTGGTCACGGCGTTCTTCGGCGCGCCGTTCTTCGTCCTCGTCCTGCGGACGACGAGGCGGGTGGCGACATGAGTGCGGTGGTCCTCAAGGACGTGCGGGTCGACCTCGACGGCACGCGGATCCTGCACGGCGTCGACCTCGCGGTGGATCGCGGCGAATGGGTCACCGTCATCGGCCCAAACGGCGCCGGCAAGTCGACCCTGGTGCGCGCCGTCGGCGGCCTCCTGCCGCACGCTGGTGAGGTCTCATTGTTCGGTACGCCGATTGCGCGGCTTCGCCGCCGCGAGCGGGCCCGTGTCGTCGCGACCGTCGCCCAGGCGCCCATCGTGCCGCCCGGCATGGCGGTGCTCGACTACGTGCTCCTCGGCCGTACGCCGTACATCCCGCCGCTCGGCCGGGAGTCGGCCGCCGATCTCCTGGCCGTGCACGAGGTACTGGCCCGGCTCGACCTCCTCGGTTTCGCGGATCGGCTGCTGTCCACGCTGTCCGGCGGCGAGCGGCAGCGGGTGTTCCTCGCCCGGGCCTTGGCCCAGGGCGCGACCCTGCTCCTGCTGGACGAGCCGACGAGCGCGCTGGACATCGGCCACCAGCAGGAGGTGCTGGAGCTGGTTGACCAGCTCCGCCGCGACCGCGGGCTGACCGTGGTCGCGACCATGCACGATCTGTCGATCGCCGGCGAGTACGCCGATCGCCTCGTACTGCTCGCGGACGGCCGGGTCGCCGCGGCCGGTGTCCCCCGGCAGGTGCTGACCGAACAGCTGCTCGCGACGCACTACCGCGCGAGCGTGCGCGTCATCGACGGCGAGCAGGGTCCGCTGGTGGTCCCGGTCCGCCCCACGCCTCCAGCCGGTCCTTGATCGGCGCAAGCTCACGGCCGTCAGGCAGTCAAGGCTGCGGGCAGTGGGCGGGCGTGCACCACGGCCAGCCGGGAGACCGCACGGGTGAGCGCGACGTAGAGCCGGTGCAGCCCGCGTGGCTCGGCCGCCACGATCTCGGCCGGCTCGACGACCACGACGTGGTCGTACTCCAGGCCCTTGGCGAGCGCGGCGGGGACGACCGTGACGCGCGCCGCGGAGTCCACGTCCTCGGGGGTCGCGCTCGCAATCCCGGCGCCAGCCAGCGCCGCCCGCAGGCCGTCGGCCGCCGCGTCGGCCGCGATCACCCCGATCGAACCCTCGTGGTTCAGCGCCGCCCGTACCTCGGCCACCGCCGCGGCCGCGGCATCGGCGACGGGGAGTACGCGCAGCAGGCCATCGTGCCGGAGCGACACGGCCGGCGGTACGCCCACCTCAAGTGCCGGCAGGAGGCGATTGGCGAGCTCGAGGACGGCGGCCGGGACGCGGAAGCCGATGGTCAGCGGCACGACTGCGGCGTCCGCCTTGCCGAGGTGCACCAGCGACTCGTGCCAATCGGTGGTCGCCCACGGCGCGGTGCCCTGAGCCAGGTCGCCCAGCAACGTGACCGAGCCGTGCTCGCTGCGGCGGGCGATCGCTCGGCACTGCATCCCGGACAGGTCCTGCGCCTCGTCCACGACGACGTGCCCGAAGCTCGGGAACCGGTCGATCAGTCCGGCCGCCTCGTCGATGAGCACCGCGTCCGCGGCGGACCAGCGGGCCGTCTTGGCCGTCCGGGCCGGCCGGGCCCACAGCAAGGCCGCCTGCTCGTCGGCGGTGAGCACGCCGTCGGCGGCGGCGGCGAGCGCCGGTGGATCGGAGAGCAGACGGTGGACGAGCCCCTCGGGGGTGGCCACCGGCCAGACGGTGTCCAGCAGCCTGGTCAGCGCGGCGTGCCTGGCCATCCGGCGGAGCCACGCCTCGCTCGGCGACTCCGCCCGGCGCGCCTCCGCCTGGCGCTGCAGCAGGGCGACCACCCGGGCTCGGACCCGCTCGCGCCCCAGGCCGTACGGCGGCGCCTCGCGTCGCACCTCGTCGACGACCCGGCGCAGCGCCTCCTCGCCGACGCGCCAGCGGAACGAGCCGTCCGAGACGACCACCGGCTCGGGTGGCCGGCGGATCTGAGACCAGAGCGCGCGGTGCAGCACGTCGGCCATCCGGACGTCGTGCTTGATCACGGCCACCGCCGGGTCGTCCACGGCCCGGATCTCCACCCGGTCCAGCAGATCATCCATGGTGGACTGTTGCACGTCGATCTCGCCGAGGGCCGGTAGCACGGCAGCGATGTATGACAAGAATGCCCGGTTCGGGCCCAGGATCAGCACGCCTGACCGGCGCAGCCGTTCCCGATGCTGGTAGAGCAGGTACGCCGCGCGGTGCAGACCCACCGCGGTCTTACCGGTGCCGGGCGCACCCTGTACGCAGATGGAGTCGGCGAGCTCGGCCCGGACCAGCTCGTCCTGCTCGGGTTGGATGGTCGCGACGATGTCGCGCATCGGCCCGACCCGGGGCCGTTCGATCTCCTCGGTCAGGATGCGCGAGGCGGTGCCCAGCTCCTCGCCGCGGTCGAGGTGCTCATCCTCGAAGCTGGTCAGCTCGCCGCCGGCGGACCCGAACCGACGGCGCGTGTCCACGCCCAGCGGGTCGCGCGCGCTGGCCCGGTAGAAGGCTCGGGAGATTGGGGCGCGCCAGTCCAGCACCATCGGCTCGCCCTCGTCGTCGACGACGTGCCGCCGACCGATGTGGTAGCGGTGATTGCGGTGCTCCTCGGCGGCCGGCGCGTCACCGAAGTCCAGCCGGCCGAAGAACAGCGGCGTCGACGGGTCGTCGGTGAGCTCGGCGACCCGCCGGGACAGCGTGCGACCCAGGGTCTCCGCGGTATACGCGTCGCCGGCGACCCGGTCGCCGGTGGCGAACAGCGCCTCGGCCCGCTCCCGCATCCGGCGCAGGGCGGCGCGGGAGTCTGTGAGGTGAGCGCGCTCGACGGCGAGCTCGTGGTCGAGGTCGGCGGCGGGCTTTGTGGTCGGTTCGGCGGACACGCGGGCACCTATCTCGTCGAGGGTCCCTGGGGCCGCCCGGCTGCCCCGCGGTCGGCGGTGCCGGCTGTGCCCGGTCGATGGGCAGCGTGCGGCCGTCCGCACGCGCGGAGGTGCAATAGTA
>DASXRC010000109.1:0-8470 GCA_036506795.1 Micromonosporaceae bacterium | reverse complement strand
CCGTCGCGACATGCCGCCTCCCCCACTGCAGGTCCACATACAGTAGTGGCCGAACGGCCGGCGCTATGTCGGCTTGCCGACGCCGGGGCGGGCAGATGACGCGCGAACCTCTACAACGGACATTTCGCCCCGGGTTGACCGCATCGCCGCGGGATTCGGCCTGGCCGCTACGAGCGCCGGGCGGGCGTCTCGTCCTCGGTGGGCGTCTCGTCCTCGGTGGGCGTCTGGACGTCGGGCGAAGCTGGCGCCGTCGGCGGTAGCGGCGGCGACGTCCCGCGCTCCCCGCGCAGGAGCCCGGCCATCCGGTACGCCTCGCGGAGCGCGGCGTACGCCAGGTACCGGTCGCGGCGCAGCAGGCGATGCTTGACGCCGGCGACGCCGGCCGGCTCGGCGTACCCCTCGGTCGGCAGGTAGCGCGCGAAGTGCTCGGCGGCCCGGCGGAAGAACTCCCGACGCGAGGCGGCCGGCAGCCGCGCGTCGTTGCCGGCGATCACCAGATGGTGGTCGACCATGAGCCGAAACAGCTCGGGCCGGAACGGGGCGGCGTCGGGCAGCGTCGCGATGACCGCAAACATGCGCTCGTACTGCGTGAACACGTCGAAGTGCCGGGCGCTGGGCGACGACGTGATGGCACCGGGCCGCCCGTGCCGGTAGCAGTAGCAGACGCGCTCGAGCACGCCGATGCGACGGGCCGCGAGCAGCACCGGGTGGCTAAACGGGACATCCTCGTACCAGCCCGGCTGGAATCGCAGGCCAACGCGGTCGAGCAGCTCGCGGCCGACGACCTTGTTCCACGCCGCGTGCTGCGCCCGCAGCAGCCCCGGCCGGTCGGCGAGCCGCGCCACGCCCGCCACGCCGTGCAGCCACGCCCGGTTGGCCGGCGGCGAAGCCGTCCCGTCCGGGCCGACGACCTGGTGGTCGACGAGCAGCACGTCCGGGCGCAGCTCCCGCAGCCGGGCCAACACCGCCGATACCGCGCCGGGCGGCAGCCAGTCGTCACCGTCCACGAACCAGACGTACCGCCCCGTCGCGCGGTCCAGGCCCGCGTTGCGGGCGCGGCCCAGCCCGACGTTGTACGGCAGGTGCAGCACCTCCGGCCGCCCATGCCGGCGCGCGTACGCGTCGAGGAGCGCGCCGCATTGGTCCGGCGACCGGTCGTCCACCGCGATCACCTGGACGTCCGCGGCATGCTGGCCGTCGCCGACGATCGAGTCGAGGCACTGCACAACAAAATCCGCCACCCGGAATACCGGGACAACGACGCTCAATAACGGCGGCCGAGCGCTCACCCGGACACCGTCGACGCGCCAGGTGACGTCGACGCGAACCGCAGGCGAGCAACGGGTTTGCCCGAGCTGAACGCTTCGGCCTCTACGATCTCCACGTGGCTGACGGGTTGATCGAGCGGGAGGACGTCGACGGCGTCGCCGTGGTCCGCCTCGCGCACGGCAAGGTCAACGCCCTCGACCTCGAGCTG
Organism: Micromonosporaceae bacterium; assembly: GCA_036506795.1. GTDB lineage: Bacteria > Actinomycetota > Actinomycetes > Mycobacteriales > Micromonosporaceae > DASXRC01. Next base: position 6,993 of record DASXRC010000109.1, on the reverse strand, counting down.
CTCGCCGCGATCACGTCGACGTTCCGCGAGCTGGACGCCGATGCCCACCGCGCGGTCGTGCTGACCGGCGCGGGCCGGACGTTCTCGGCCGGCGTCGACCTCTGGCGCATCGGCGACGGCGGCGCCGGCTATGTGGCGGACTTCCTGCCCGCGCTCAGCACGGCCTTCGAGGCGGTGTTCCGGGTGGGTAAGCCGGTCGTCGCGGCGGTCAACGGGCCCGCGATCGCCGGCGGCTGCATCTTCGCCGCGTGCTGCGACTATCGCATCATCGCCGACGTCGGCGCCAGTATCGGCGTCACCGAGCTGCTCGTCGGCGTGCCGTTCCCGACGACCGCACTGGAGATCCTCGGGTACGCCGCGGGCGTGCCCGCGGCCCGCGCGGCGATCCTCGGCGGCACCCGGTACGAGTCCGCCGAGGCGCTCGCCCGCGGATTGGTGGACGAGATCGTGCCGGCCCCGGCGCTGCTCGGGCACTCGATCGCCGTCGCCCGGCGGCTCGCCGCCGTTCCGGCCGACACGTACCGGCTGACCAAACGCCAGCTGCACGCGGCGACCGACGACCGGATCGCCCGGCTACGGGCCGAGGACGACCCACGCGTACGCGACCTGTGGACGGCACGCGCGGCGGACGGCGGCATCCGGGCGTACATGGACAGCGTCCGCTCTAGGCCGGGCGGACCCCGCGGCCCGGCCTAGAGTGGGCTGGTGACGGACTTCGGGCGGCCCCTCGCATTCGGCTACTTCCTCATCCCGAACGCCGCCGATCCGCTGCTGGCCACCGCCCGCGAGGCCGAACGCCGCGGGCTGGACTACGTCGCCGTGCAGGACCACCCCTACCAGCGGCGGTTCGTCGACGCGTTCGTGGTCATGAGCATGATCGCGGCCAGCACGTCCCGCATCGGCATCTTTCCCGACGTGGCCAACCTTCCGCTGCGCCCGCCCGCGGTCCTCGCCAAGGCGGCGGCGAGCCTCGACGTCCTGAGCGACGGCCGGTTCGAGCTCGGCCTCGGCGCGGGTGCATTCTGGGACGCGATCGTCGCGTACGGCGGACCACGCCGCGCGCCCGCCGAGTCGCTCGAGGCGCTCGCCGAGGCGATCGAGGTGATCCGAAAGGTGTGGAGCGGTGACCGCAACCTGCGCTTCTCGGGCCGGCACTACCAGCTCGCTGGCGCGCATTCCGGCCCGGTGCCGGCGCACGACATTGGCGTCTGGCTCGGGGTGTACGGCCCGCGGGCGCTGCGGCTGACCGCGCGGCTGGCCGACGGGTGGGTTCCGTCGTTGCGCGGCGACGTGGCGCGACTGGCAGAGATGACCGCGCGCCTGGACGAGGCGGCGGCGAAGACCGGCCGCGACCCGGGCGCCATCCGCCGCGTGGTCAACGTGTCCGGCACCATCACGGACGGGGCGTCGGAGGGGCTGCTGCGCGGGCCGGTCGGCCAGTGGGTCGACGAGCTGTCCGACCTCGCGCTCGGGTACGGCGTGGACACGTTCGTGCTGTGGGCGGAGGGGCCCGATCAGCTCGCCCGGTACGCCGAGGAGGTTGCGCCGGCGGTCCGTGCCCAGGTGGCCGCCGAACGTTAGGGATGGCCTCCGACGGCTACGGGTGTGCCGGGACCGGCTCCGGTCGATACGTGAGCCGACCATCGGACACGTCGACGGTCACGTGCTGGCCGGAGTTCAGCGTTCCGTCGAGCACCATCCGCGAGAGCTCGTTGTCGACGTTGCGCTGAATGGTGCGGCGCATGGGCCGGGCCCCGAACTCGGGCTGGTAGCCACGGTCGGTCAGCCAGTCGATCGCGGCCGGGGCGAACTCGACGGTGATGTCCTGGGCGTGCAGCCTGCGCCTGGTGTCTTCGAGCATCAGCTCGGTGATCTGGCGGAGCTGGTCCGGTTCCAGCCGGCGGAACACGATGATCTCGTCGATGCGATTGAGGAACTCCGGCCGGAAGACGTCCTGCAGCCGACGCATCAACTGCTGGCGGAGCGCGTCGTCCGGAGAGTCCGAGCCACCGGGGCGATCCGACTCGCCGCCGAAGCCCACCGCTCGCCGCTGCCCGGCGATCAGGTCGGAACCGACGTTGCTCGTCATGATGAGCACGACGTTCTTGAAGCTGACCGTGCGGCCCTGCGCATCGGTGAGCCGGCCATCGTCGAGCACCTGCAGCAGGATGTTGAACACGTCCGGATGAGCCTTCTCGATCTCGTCGAGCAGGATGACCGCGTACGGCCGGCGCCGGACCGCCTCCGTGAGCTGACCGGCCTCCTCATAGCCGACGTAGCCCGGCGGCGCCCCGACGAGGCGGCTGACCGTGTGGCGTTCCTGATATTCGCTCATGTCGAGACGGACCATCCGGTCCTGGTCGCCGAAGAGCGCTTGCGCCAGCGCGCGGGCCAGCTCGGTCTTGCCGACGCCGGTCGGGCCGAGGAACAGGAAGCTACCGATCGGCCGGTTGGGGTCGGACATGCCGGCGCGGGACCGGCGTACCGCCTCCGCCACCGACCGGACCGCGTCGTCCTGGCCGATCACGCGCTCGTGCAGGTGTTCTTCCAGACGGTTCAGCCGCTGGCGCTCCTCCTCGGTCAGCTGCCTGACCGGAATGCCGGTCAACCGCGACACCACCTCGGCGATGTCGTTCGCGGTAACCTCCGGCACCGTGGCGCCCTCCGCGTTACCGGATCCGTCGAGCTGGCGTTCCAACTCGGTCAGCTCGTCGCGCAGCTGAGACGCGCGCTCGTACTGCTCGTCGGCCACCGCCTGCGCCTTGTCCCGCCGCAGCTCCTCGACGCGGCGCTCCAGGTCGCGCCGGTCCGCGCCCGGCGTCTTGGTGCGCAGCCGGACTCGGGCGCCGGCCTGGTCGATGAGGTCGATTGCCTTGTCCGGAAGGAACCGGTCGGTGAGGTAGCGGTCGGAGAGCTCCGCGGCCGCGATCAGGGCCTCGTCGGTGAATCGCACCTGGTGGTGTGCTTCGTACCGGTCGCGCAGACCCTGCAGGATCGCGATCGTGTCCGAGACGGTCGGCTCCGGCACCAGGATGGGCTGGAACCGGCGGGCCAGCGCCGCGTCCTTCTCGATCGACTTGCGGTACTCGTCGAGCGTCGTCGCGCCGATCACGCGCAGCTCACCGCGCGCGAGCGCGGGCTTGAGCATGTTTCCGGCGTCCATCGAGCCCTCGCCGCCACCGCCGGCGCCCGCGCCGACGAGCGTGTGCAGCTCGTCGAGGAAAATGACCAGCTCGTCGCTGTGTGCCTGGATCTCGTCGATGACGTTCTTCAGCCGCTCCTCGAAGTCGCCGCGATACCGGGTCCCTGCCACGAGCCCGGCCAGGTCGAGCTGGACGACCCGCTTGCCCTCCAGGGTCCGGGGTACGTCACCGTCCACGATTCGCTGGGCTAGTCCTTCCACGATCGCCGTCTTGCCGACGCCGGCCTCGCCGATGAGGACCGGGTTGTTCTTGGTACGCCGCGAGAGCACCTCGACGGCCTGCTCGATCTCCTCGGCGCGCCCGATGACCGGGTCCACCCGGCCCTCCTGAGCGCGCGCGGTCAGGTCCTGCCCGAACCGGTCGAGGTTCGGCGTACTGGTTTCGCCCGTCGGCGCGCCGCGCTCGGCCGTGGCCGCACGTAGCGCCTGTGGGCCGACCCGGCTCGCCTGCAGCGCCCGGCCTGCGGGGGACTCGGGGTTCAGCGCGAGCGCCATCAGGATGTGCTCCGGCCCGATGTACGTGGCGCCGCTGGCGCGTGCGATCTGATGCGCCTCGAGCAGCGCGCGCTTGCTCGCCGGCGTCAGCGAGACCGCCACCGCCGGCCGGGACTCGCCGGTCGGCGCACGGTTGAGCTGCGCGGCCAGTGCGTCCGGATCCGCGCCCGAGCGGCGGAGGAGCTCCCGCAGTGGCTCGCGCCGCAACGCCGCCCAGAGCAGATGGTCGGTGTCGAGGTCGGCGCTGCCCGACTCGGACGCGAGCTGGGCGGCGTCGACTACGAGCTGGCGCGCCTCGGCGCTCATCAGCCGCGTGATGTCGATCCGGTTCATGGGCCGCCGCGGCTCGCCGGGCCCGAAGAACCGGGCGAAAAGGTCGTCCCACGAGCCGCTGCCCCCGGGCTCCCACGGTCCACCCGTCATCGCTGCCTCCTCCTCCTCCTCAAACTCCCACACGTACCCCGCGCACCTGGGACCAATCGGATAAACCGTCACCCCGCTGGGAGTTCGGCAGTGAAACACTCGCCTGCCTGGCGGACAGCTGGACGACGACTGGCCGGGCCTGTCGGCCCGGCCAGTCGACTCGTCGCGTTCCGGGTTCAGCCGGTGGCTTCCTGCCGCGCCAACTCGGGGATGATCCCGAGCTGCTGGAGACCGCCGAGCAGGTCGTAGTTGATCCATTCCTCGACGATCCGGTCGCCCTCCCACTTGTCGATGGTCATGCCGGTCATCACGTACGTCTTGCCGGTCGCCGGCAGGCCGCGGAACTCCCCGCGGGACGTGCCGCCCATGGTCCACCGGGCGGCGGTCATCTCGCCGTCCGCGAGGATGTCGTGGACGTCCAGGTGCAGGTCGGGGTTGGCCGCCCGCAGCTGACGCACCTGCTCTTTCATTCCCGCGACCCCCTCGACGGGGAAGCTCGGGTCGTGGAACGAACAGTGCGCGGCGAACACCTCGTCGCAGACGTCGAGGTTGCCCTTGTTCCACAGTTCGTCGGTTAACCGACGAACCAGACCTTTGCGCTCGTCTGGTGTCATTGTCGTGCCTCCTTTGTGCTGAGCGGGCTTCGTGTGGTCGGGTCCCGTCGCCCGTTGGCGGTGGGACTGTACGGTGCCGCAGCGCCGATCTTGGGCTTCGCCAACCTCGTGGCGGCCATGGTGGATGGCTCGTGCGCCGCCCTGCGGGTGGAGCGAGTGTTCGGCGGCGACGCAGTCCAGTCGCGTCCGCGCCTGGCAACGGCTACTCGGCTAGCGCGGCGACCTGGTCGGCACGACCCATGGAATCGGCCCTAGTTTATACATCGTACAAATTTCTGTACGATGTTCAGTCTGTACCCTGTCCAGCAGCACGTCAAGGGAGCGGAGGCAGGCACGTGACGGAGATGTCGCAGCGACGCCGCCCGGGGCCGAGGGGAACGCTGAGCGATCAGATGATCCTCGACGCCGCGCAGAGCCTCCTCAGCGATGGAGGGGCCCGCGCGGTGACGATACGCGGCATCGCGGCGCGCGTGGGAGTGGCGCCCAACGCGGTGTACACCTACTTCCCCGGCAAGGCCGCGGTGCAACAGGCACTCGTCGAACGGCTCCTCAGCGAGGTCGACCTCGACCGGCTCACCGAGCGGACCCACCCCTGGCGACAACGCCTGCAGGCCCTGGCCCTCGAACTCAGAACGGACCTGTTGTCCCACCCCGGAGCGGTGAGCCTGCTGCTGAGCGGCCGGATGGACGGCCCCAACGCCCTGGCCCTCCGCGAACGGCTCCTCGAGGTCTTCGCCGACGCCGGACTCACACCCGACGACGCCGCCCGAGCCTCCCACGTATTCGTCACCTACGCGCTTGGATCCATCGCCCTCGAAGCCGCCCAACTCGAACACTCCGGACCACCGCCGCCGGAAGACGAACGCGTAGCCACCCGGCTCGTCGGCTTCACCGCCGCGGCCTCCGACCGCTACCCGCGGACCGCGGCCACGGCAGCCGCGATGGCCCGATACATCACCACCGAGCAGTTCCTCTGGGGCCTGACCCGGGTGCTCGACGGCCTGACCCGCCAGGGCAGCGCCGCCCACCCCCGCGGCGGCCCAACTCGTCCATAGTGGACATGGCGAAGATCGCGTCTGCCCTGCCCAAGGAGGGCATCGTGAGCCCCGACCGCATACCCCAGTTCCGTGCGAGCGTGTTTCGGGCAGCACAGCCGCTGGTTGTGGTCGGCCAATTGATTACTGCCCATGGATGTCTTGCGTCGATGGAGACGGGTACCTTCCGGTGGTATGGAGGGGCACGTGCTGCTCGTCGAGGACGATGCCTCCATTCGGGAGGTGGCCGCCCTAGGTTTGGCGCGGGCGGGATTGCGAGTCAGCACGGCCGTCGATGGCCGCGAGGCCCTGGCCGCGTGGCGCAGGCAGGAGTTCGACGCCATCGTCCTCGATGTGATGCTCCCCGCACTGGACGGCTACGACGTGTGCCGGGAGATCCGCCGATCGAGCAGGGTACCGATCCTCATGTTGACCGCCCGCACGGACACGATCGACGTGGTGATCGGGCTGGAGGCCGGTGCCGATGATTACGTCAAGAAGCCGTTCGACGTACCCGAGCTGGTGGCCCGCGTGCGGGCGCTGCTCCGGCGCGCGTCGGCCCCGATAGCGGAGACCTCGATGTCGTTCGCGGGTCTCGAGATCGATCCGGAGCGGTTTGTGGTCCGCAAGGATGGTCGCGAACTGCCGGTCACGGCGACCGAGTTTCGCTTGCTGCTGGAGTTGGCCCGCCGCCCGGGCCGGGTCTTCACCCGCGAGATGCTGCTCGATCGGGTGTGGAACTACTCGTACCTCGGCGACTCCCGGCTGGTCGACGTGGCGGTGCAGCGGCTGCGCGCCAAGATCGAAGATGATCCCAACCATCCGCAGCTGATCAGGACCGTTCGCGGCGCCGGGTACAAGCTCATGGCCGAGTGAGGCGACGCGAGTGGCCCGCCGCGCCGTCCCGCCCGGGCGCCTCCGTCGCCGGTTGACCATCGCCTTCGTACTGGTTGCGGGCGTCTCGGCGGCCGCGCTGGCGCTCGGCTCGTACCTCATGGTGCGCCAGGCGCGGTTCGACGACTCTCTGCAGCAGGCCGCGCTCGGCGCGCGTGAGGCCCTCGTCTTTGCCCAGGACGAGCTGCAGGGCAGACAACTCGACGCCGACAGTATGGACCGTCTGCGGTTGGCCTTCGAACGGATCGGGCGCCACGTGCTGATCGTGCCGGCCGCAGCCGTTCTGGCGCCGATCTCCGACTCTGAGGCCATTCCTGGCCAGCGGGTGCGT
>DASXRC010000108.1:0-6185 GCA_036506795.1 Micromonosporaceae bacterium | reverse complement strand
ACGCCGGTAGAACGGGCCAGCTCGCGCAGGTCCTCCAGGGTCTGTCGGGGCAGCGCCAAGCCCCGGTCGAGGTTGTCGCGTGCAGCGCGCGCCTCGATCTCGCCCGGGAAGAAGACCTCGTCGACGCCCGGGGCGGGCGGTACGGCCTTGACCTCGGCCACCAGCTCCTCCATCCGCTGGGCGAAACCTTCCGGGTCGCCGAACGCGGCGACCTCGAGCGCGATGAACAGGTGCCCGCAGCCGCTGCGGTGCTCGACCTGGTACGGGCCGCTGACCGCCGCGCCGAACGCGCTGCCGGTCAGCACGCCGGAGAGGACATCCATCATCAAGGCGATCGCATACCCCTTGTGCCCGGCCATCGGCAGGATCGTTCCGGCGATGGCTGCCTGCGGGTCGGTGGTGGGCACGCCGTTGGCGTCGATCGCCCACCCGGTCGGCACGGTCTCGCCGCGCAGCTTGGCCAGGTACACCTTGCCGCGGGCGGCGGCCGTGTTGGCGATGTCCAGGACCATGACGCCGTGCCGTCCGGCCGGCGCGGCGATCGACCACGGGTTGGTCCCGACGCTCCTTCGGCGGCCGCCCCACGGCGCCATCGCGGGACTGGCGTTGGTCGTGAGGATCGCGACGCAACCGTCGCGGGCGGCCATGCGGGTGTAGTAGGCGGCCGTGCCAAAGTGGTTGGAGTTGCGTACGGCGACGGCCCCGACCCCGTGCGCGCGGGCCCGGCGTACGGCCTCCCGGCCGGCGAACGCCGCGATCACCTGGCCGACGCCGTCGTGTCCGTCCACCACTGCCGCCGGACCGGTGTCGGTCACGGTCTCCGGGGCGGTCACGGCCCACATCACCCCCGCGCGAATGCGGTTGACGTACCAGCCCAGCCGCATCACGCCATGCGACTGGTGGCCCCACAGGTCCGCGGTGACCAAACTGTCCGCCACCAGCCGGGCATCCCGTTCTGGTACGCCCACCGCAGCGAGCACCGCCGCCGCGAAGTCGGTCAACCGCTGAGGGTCGACCCGCGCGGTCTCGGCTCGCTCCCGGTTCACAGCTGTCACTCCCGTGATTGCGGCGCTCGGGCTCGGCCCGGTCACGTCCGCGCCACGGTCCTCATCGGACAGATGCTCGACTGTGACGCCGGTCGCGCAGATCGTCCGGGTGACCTCGCGCCCGCCGTACGCCCAGTAAATGCGCATCGGCCCGTTCCCACGATTGGCGAACCGATGTGGCACCCCGGCCGGCGCCCAGGTGGCGTCGCCCGGACCCAGGTCGAAGCTCTCCTCGCCGATGACGGCGGTCGCCTCGCCCTCGAGGATGAACACGGCCTCCTCGACGTTGTGGGTGTGCAGCGGGATGCCGGCACCGGCGGGGAACTCCGTGATCCCGGTGGTGACCGTGTTGCCCGCGGCGTTCCACTTGCCGACGTAGGGCACGGTCCGCACGCCCGTCCCCCGGTCGAAGGGCTCGATCTCCGCGTACCGCAGGACCAGTGGTGTGTCTGTCATGGCCGTCCTCCGAGCCGCTCGGTTACGGCGGTCGTGAAGCTGGAGGTGCTGTCGGTTCCGCCCAGATCCCGGGTGCGGGAGCCGGCCGCGATGGCGTCGGCGACCGCCTGTTCGATGCGCTCCGCCGCGGCGGCGGCCGCCGGGTCCGCGTGCCGGTCCGCGAGCCAGCGCAGCAGCAGCGCGGCCGAGAGAATCATCGACACGGGGTTGGCGACGTTCCGACCCGCGATGTCTGGAGCCGAGCCGTGCGCGGCCTGGGCCATCGCCGTGCGGTCCGAGGCGTTCAGCGAGGAAGCCAGGCCGAGGGAACCGGAAAGCTCGCCGGCGAGGTCCGACAGGATGTCGCCGAACATGTTCTCCGTCACGATCACGTCGAAGTCGGCCGCACGGCGCACGAGGTGCACGGTCATGGCGTCGATGTGGTAGTCGTCGACTGTGACCTCCGGCACGTCGGCGGCGACCTCGCGACAGACGTCGCGGAAGAGGCCGGTAGACAGCCGGAGGACGTTGGCCTTGTGCACGATGGTGAGCCGCCCACGCCGTCGCCGCGCGAGGTCGACGGCGACGCGTGCGATCCGTTCGATGCGCGTACGAGTGAACACGCCGATCGCGATGGCCACGTCGGGCGACGGCATGAACTCGCCCGTGCCCGCGTAGGTGTTCCGGTCGGCGTAGAAACCCTCGGTGTTCTCCCGAACGATGACCAGGTCGGCGTCGGGCGTGACGGCCTTCGTGCCGGGGACGCCCTTGGCCGGCCGGATGTTCGCGTAGAGGTCGAAGTGCTTGCGCAGTACTCCGCTGGGGTTGAGCCGCGACCGGTGCGGCTCGGGATACGCCGCGCTGTCGTGTGGGCCGAGCAGCCATCCGTCGAGGCCGGCCAGCGCGGTGATCGTGCGCTGCGGCGTGTGCTCGCCGTGTTCCGTTATCGCCGCCCAGCCGATCGGCAGGGGCACCCAGTCCACCGTGCTCGCAGTCGGCGCGAGGGCGGCGTCGACGACGGCGGTCGCGGCCGGCACGATCTCCGGGCCGATGCCGTCGCCCTCGAGCACACCGAGCCGGTAGTCCCTGCCTCCCGTACGCCTGTTCATCGACCCTCCGAACTCGGCTCACCTGGTATGCCGGTCTACCAGCGCGACGCGAGCCCGCTGGCGGAACCGTTGGTCGCTCTCGGTATGCCGTCAGCCGGTCCACTGGAAGCGGTGCTGGGGGCGTCCCGGGCTCCCGTAGCGGGAGCGGACCCGTGCCACCTTCGTCCGCACCATGTGCTCGAGATAGCGGCGGGCGCTAACCCGGGACAGGCCGGTCCGCTGCGCGCACTCGGCCGCCGAAAGTCCGTCGTCGCCGGCGGCGCGTAGCGCCTCCCGGACCAGCTCGGCGGTGTGCGAGTTCAGGCCCTTCGGCATGGTGTCGGTGCCACGCCGAGCGACGGACGGCGGGAACACTCGGTCGATCTGATCCTGCCGGTTGCCGTTGCGGACGCCGGTGGCCAGCGCCGCCAGCTGTCGCCGTCGCTCGGCGTACTGCTCGAGCCGGTCTCGCAGGTCCTGGTACCGGAAGGGCTTGATTAGGTACTGGACGACGCCGCCCTGCAGGGCTCGCTTGACGGACTCCGCGTCGCGCGCGGCGGTAACTACGATCACGTCCACGTCCGTCCCGGTGTTGGCGCGCAGCCGCTGCAGCACCGCCAGGCCCGTCATGTCGGGCAGGTAGACGTCGAGCAGAACCAGGTCGGGGTGCAGACGCTCGACCGCGGCGATCGTGTCGGCTCCGGTGTGGGCCGTGCCGACCGCGGCGAACCCCGGAGTACGGTCCACGAATCCGCTGTGCACTCGGGCGACCATGAAATCGTCGTCGACGACGAGCACGCGGATCATGTGGGTACCTCCGCGACCGCGGGCAGCCGCGCGACGAACACCGCGCCGCCATCGTTCGCCAGCCGGACGTCGCCGCCACGGCGAACGCACAGCAGGCGGACGAGGGCGAGCCCGATACCGCGCTGCCCGCCGAACGCGGCGACCTTGGTAGAGAAGCCTCGGCGGAAGACGTCCGCGGCCACCTCCGGCGACACGCCGGGTCCGGAGTCGCGGACGGTGACGACGACATCGCCACCATCGTGCCGGACCTCGACCTCGACCCAACCTGGACCGGGAGCGAGCGCGTCCAGCGCGTTGTCGACGAGGTTGCCCAGCACCGTGGCGACGTCCGAGGAGAGGCTCTCAGTCGCCCGCTTCATCCGCGTCGTCGGCGTGATCCGTAGCTCGATCCCCTGCTCGGCGGCGAGGTTGCCCTTCGCGACGAGCAATGCCGCCACGGCCGGGTCGGCCACCCGGGACGTCACCGCATCCGTCAGCTGGGCGTCGCTCGCCTTGACGTGCTGCACGTACCGCGTGACCTCGTCATACTCGCCCAGCTCGATGAGGCCCGAGATCGTGTGCAAGCGGTTGCTGAACTCGTGGGCCTGCGCGCGGAGCGTGTCCGTCATCTGCTGGACCGCGTCGAGCTCGCGTTGCAGCGAGATCAGCTCGGTGCGGTCGCGCAGCGTGGTCACCGACCCCAGCGGGCGCCCGCGGCTCGAGACCGGCATGCGGTTGAGGATCAGGACGCGGTGACCCGCCGGGACCGCAAGGTCCGGTCCCTCCTCGCGACCCGTGAGGACGTCCTCGAGCGCCGGCTCCATGTCGAGCTCGCCCAGCGTCCGTCCCACCGCGTCGGGTGCCAGCCGCAGCAGCGCCGCGGCGCTGTCGTTGAGGAGGGTCACCCGGTTCTGCTGGTCCGTCGCGATGACGCCCTCCTTGACCCCGTGCAGCAACGCCTCCCGGTGCTCGGCTAGCCCGGTGATCTCGCGTGGCTCAAGGCCGAGCGTCTGCCGCTTCACCCTCCGGGCGAGCAGCAGCGAGCCCAGCACGCCCAGCCCGCTCGCGATGCCCAGATAGGTCAAGAGGTTGGGCACTGCCAGCTCGAGGTTGTCCAGCAGCAACGGGCGTTCCTTGGCGACCACCACGACGCCGATCACGTCGTCGAGCTGCACCAACGGGCGCTTGTCGCCGTCGCTGAAGACCGGCACCTGCGCGACCACGCTGCGCCGACCGCCCAGATCCACCTCGCCCAGCCATCCCCGGCCGGTGACCAGCGGGCTGCCGGGCAGCGCGAGCTTGGTGGACGGCTGGTCCGGGTCGGCGGGGGCGAGGACCACGCCGTCGGTGCCCGTCACGATGACCGAGGAGGCGCCGGAGACGCTGCGGTTGTTCTCCGCGATGCTGCGGATGAGGGTCATGAGGCCGGCCGACGGCTTCTTTGGCGAACCGCGGGCCGCCGCCAGCCGCTCCTCCAGGACCTCGCGCAATGGGCCGGTGGCGGCCACCGTCTCGGCCACGCTGCGGGCGCGCGCGCCCTCGGTCTCGCCGAACCGTGCGTACGACTGGGCGAGCGAGACGGTGGCGACGCCGACGAGCACGACACAGACGATGCCGAGCTGCAGTGCGAGCAGTTGCCCGGCCAGGGTCAGCCGCGGACGCATGACCGATACCTCCTGGTTGGCGGCTGGTTCCGGAAAGGCGACCACAAGGACCAGAACTGTCTTTGCGCTCACAACGGTGACATGGGTCACACGCGTTCGCATCATCGCACCGTTGGATATCACACGAATAGATCTGATCTTGGAGGGGCAGCGATGAGGGTACGAAGCCTGGGCCGCACCATCGGCCCGGCGGTTTTGCTGGCGCTCTCGCTTGCGGTAGCGGCGTGTGGAGCCAGCCGCGACAGCGACGAGGGTGGCGGCGGCAGCGGCGGCGACAAGAAGCCGGTCACCGGCCTGCGTGTGCTGGTGCCGAACAGTCCGGGCAGCGGGTACGACACCACCGCGCGCACGGCCACCAAGGCGATGGAGGAGGCCGGCCTGGCCCGCAACATCGAGGTGTTCAACGTCGCGGGCGCCGGCGGCGTCGTCGGCCTGCAGCGCCTGGTGAACGAGAAGGGCAACGACGCCCTGCTCATGCAGATGGGTCTCGGCGTGGTTGGCGCGGTCTACACCAACAAGAGCAAGGCCACCCTCAACGACACCACCCCCATCGCCCGTCTCATCCAGGAAGCGGAGGCGATCGTCGTCCCGAAGGGATCCCCGTACAACACCCTGCAGGACCTGGTGACGGCGTGGAAGGCGAACCCGGGCAAGGTGCCGGTCGGTGGTGCGTCGGCGGTCGGCGGCCCGGACCACCTTACGCCGATGCTGCTGGCCAAGGCGGTCGGTGTCACACCGAAGACTGTCAACTACGTCAGCTACGACGGCGGCGGTGAGTTGCTCGCGGCTGTCCTGGGCAAGAAGGTCGCGTTCGCGGCCACGGGCGTCGGCGAGGTGGCGGAGCAGGCGAAGGCCGGCGAGGTCAAGATCCTCGCGGTGACGAGCGAGCAGCCGGTCCAGGGTGTCGACGCCAAGACGCTCAAGGACCAGGGTGTCGACCTGGTGTTCACGAACTGGCGCGGGATGGTGGCGTCGGGGGGCCTGGCCGACGCCAAGAAGCAGGACCTGATCGGCCTGCTCACCAGGATGCACGACTCGCAGCAGTGGAAGGACGCGCTGGCGGAGAAGGGCTGGACCGACGCGTTCCTGACCGGGGACGAGTTCGGCACGTTCCTGAAGAGCGAGGACGAGCGGGTGGCCGGCGTGCTCCGTGACCTGGGGCTGAC
>DASXRC010000107.1:0-2382 GCA_036506795.1 Micromonosporaceae bacterium | reverse complement strand
GCCAACTCGGCAACCGCCTCGTCGGCATCCTCCACGGTTGCCTCAAGACCAACACCACCTACGACGAAGCCACCGCCTGGCCCCATCCCCAGCCCGACTCTTGACAACAAAGAACATGGGATGTCTGCCGCCGACCGGGCGACACGGAGCGCGATGGACTCCTGGGTGCCGCAGCGTTCGGTCGTAGCCGATGAGCGGGATGTTGCTCGTGAGTTGGTTGGTCTCTACTTGCGATGGGCCGGTGTGTCGCCGTGCTGTGACGGGGTGGGCGATGACGGCCGCAGTCGCCGCGCAGGCGGCCGCTCCCCACCCTGAGCACAAGGTTCGCTGCGAGCGTGGTCGGGTCCCTGCATCGTCGAGCCGGGTGGTTGTCGGTGGTCGGTACCCGGGGTTCGGAGTGTGCCCGGGTACCGATCAGCCCGGGGGGCCGGCGAGCATGCTCGCGCGCAGTAGGGCGTCGCGTAGCCATAGGGCGTGCCGGATCCGGCTCAGCCAGGCCGCCACGCCGGACATGCCGGCCAGCCGCTGCGTGGGTCGGCGCCGTTGGCGGTCGTACGCGTGCAGCCCGTGTGGTATCGCTGAGGCGTCGCGTAGGCAGGTCGCCAGTGTGATGGCGTCGATGAGCGCCTCGCACGCACCACGCCCGAGGTCTGGGCGCATGGCGTGGGCCGCGTCGCCGATGAACGCGACGTTGTGGCATACGAACGTTGGCAGGCGTGGTGTCACGTACACGTCGTGGCGCAGGATCTGCGGTTCGCTGATCGCGTCGAGGACGGTCCGGACGGGGTCGGCCCACCCGCCGAACAGCCGTCGTAGGTTAGCCAGTTCGGCACCGGGGATGAAGCCGCCCTCCGGCGCCGGGATGCTGGCGTACCAGTTGGTCCGCCCGCCCTCCTGCGGCGTGACGCCGAACTTGGCGCCGTCGCCCCACGTCTCGGTGAAGGTTTCGGTGGGCAGGTCCTCCACGAAGCCGCGCCAGGCGGTGTTCCCGGCGTACCGGGCCCGGTAGTCCGGGCCGAACGCCTCCTCGCGGGCCTGGCTGAACACGCCGTCGGCGGCCACCACGACGTCGAACTTCTCGCGCAGCGGCCTGAGCTCTCGCACCGCAGTACCCAGGTGCAGGGCGGCGTCGCCGACCGCGCGGCGCAGGAGATTGAGCAGCGCCGGTCTGGATAGCAGGTAGACCGGGTCACCCGTCCGCCGTTCCAACTTCGCAGTGTCGATCGCGGCTATCCGGGTGCCGTCCGGCCGGCGGAACTCGCCGACGCGTTGCCGCTGGCCCAGCCTGCGTACGTCGTCGCCGACGCCGAGTGCGTCGAGCGCGTGCAGGGCCGCCGGCCACATGCCCAGCGCGGTCCCCGTTGCCGGGATCTCCGGGTCCCGCTCGTAGACGACGACCCGCCAACCGTTGCGGTGCAGGGCGATGGCCGTCGCGAGCCCGCCGATGCCGCCGCCGACGACCGCCGCCGTGTCCGCCATTCCGCGAGTGTACGACATCTATAGTCCTCCGACTACTGCTGTAGTATCGGAGAGTGCCGTCGCGTGAAGAAGTCCTGCTCGACGCCGCCATCACCGTCGTCGGCAACCAGGGCATCCGCCAGCTCACCCACCGCGCGGTCGACGCCGCAGCGCGGGTACCGGCCGGCTCGACGTCGAACTACTTCAAGACCAGGCACGCACTGGTGACTGCCATCGTCGACCGCTTCGCCGCCCGCGAGCGGGCGACCTGGGAGACGATCGCCGAGCTGGTCCAGCCCGGCACACCCGGCGAGCTCGCCGCCGCGCTCGCCGCCTACGTGCGCCGCGCCACCGGTCCGGACCGTGCGATGACGATCGCGCGCTACAGCCTCTTCATCGAGGCGGCCCGACAACCGCAGCTCCAACAGCGGCTCGCCGAGACCGCGCGCACGGTCCGGAAATGGGGCGCGCAATGGCTGCGCGCACTGGGATCCACCGATCCCGAGGGCCGGTGTCAGCTGATCCTCGACCAGCTCGACGGCATCATGCTGCACCAACTTGCCTTCCCCGATCCCAGCTTCAACCCGGACCGGGCGATCACCATCCTGGTCGGCGCCATCGTCACGGCGTAGTCCCACCACGCACCGCAAGACCACACCGCCAAGGCGCCGCGCTCCTCAGGCGTGAGTCCTTCCGGTTCACCACGAACACCGTCCACGACGCCGAACCACGGTCGAACCCGACCGCTCGACGCGCGGTCGCGAAGGTCGGGTGCGCGGATCTGCCGCGATCCGAGCGCCCGGCCCACGCTCATCGACTACTCGGCGTGAGTGCCGGATGCGGGCTGCTCGGCTGGCCGCCGTCGCGGCGTCCCGAGCGCTTCGCGTCCAGAACCTCTGCACATCTGGCACGTACCCGATTCTG